>JAUVXL010000254.1 GCA_030603595.1 Sedimentisphaerales bacterium
TATACTTGTCCATAAGGAGTCTCCTGTAAAATAAGGTTATTGTGGCGTTTCTTAGCGACCACGCAAAAACATGGGCTGTAAACGACCCCATATAATAACCAATACCGGAGGCTCCGGTTTCATAGTTTATCTGTGGTTAAAAGTTTTTTCACTTTTTTCAATTTTCCCTATTGACTTTTCGACCCTCGTTTTTGAGCCAAAAACGAAGGTGCGCCAAAATCGCACAAAAAGTACACCTTTTCGAACATTTTCACCCACTTTCGATCACAGATTGCCCGAAAAAACGCAAAAAGTGCAAAAAACCTGATATTCCATTTTTGCCACTTAAACCCTTACTAATAAAGAACTTAACCCCAAATGTCACCGTCTTTCCCAAAAACCAGGTGTCCAAACGCACCCCCCAAAAAACCCGTTTTTAGCCCAAAAACAACCATTCCCCCAAAAAGCAAAAAAAATTCCCCCCATTTTTCAACCCAAACCCCATTTTTAAGCCAAAATCAAGGGTCGTCCTGTAGGTTCTTTGCCGGGTGGCAGCCTCAAGCGAAGCTTGGGGATGGCCGCGCCGGTGCATTTTTCAACTCCCCCCGAGCAAATTCTCAACTCGCGCCGAGTAGGACTTCCGCTCCTTTACCCTGCTGGATTAGCGGGACGTAGCTCTCTAATTCTCTGAGCGTTTTCGGGTTGGTCAGGTCGATTGTCTGCTTCTTCTCGTGGGCCATATACGCAGCCATAATCAGCATTGTAACCATTCGCCCGTACTCGAAATTCAGCATCGCATCCTTGCCCTTCTCGAACGCCGCAGCGGCATTGCGCCATTCGTCTATATACCCATACAGGCTCGGCTCGTTATGCTGCAATATAAGCGCCCCCCGCGTCGCCTGCGATTTCTCCAGGGCAAGCTCGCTATCGCCCACCGCAGCCGCCGCGGCATCGCTTATGAACATATCAGCAGGCGATTTGAGCGAATTAACCTCATAAGAATACCCCGGCCCAACCGCCTCCATCAGCAGTCGCAATCCCGGAGCATCGTACATCCAGGAATTGGTCGCCTGCGCGATACTCACAACGCCCGTCTCGGGGTCTTTGAATTCTATCGTAACCAGCGAATAGTCCTCGGCAGGCGTTACCGAATAGTCCACGCCCCTTTCCTTGAGCCGCCCGATCCATGGCTCCTTGCCCCACTTGAGCAGCGCCATCTCGGCGGTAACGGAAATGGGTTCGAGATAGTCCGGCGGCTTATCGCTCGGCGTGAGCATATACATCCCAACCGCGATACTGTGGCAGCCCATATCGCAGCAGACCCCGCCTCCCTGTTGCGTGGGGTCCCAGAACCACGGCTCGTGCGGACCGCCGTGTTCCTCGGCGCTGCGAGCCAAATGCACGGCGCCCATAGTCTGCTCGACCGATGCTAATTGCTGACGCGCCTCCACAAGGCTGGGCATGTGAAGCTGGTTCTCGAAGTACGCAGTAGGCACACGAAGCGCCTTGGCCATGCGCGCCAGGACATCGGCCTCCTCGAGATTGCGGGCCAACGGCTTTTCGCAGATAATCCCTTTGAGCGAGGCCCCGTTTTCGCAGGCCCTTGCAATATCGCGCATAATGTCGAGGTGGGCAAAATTCGGCGCAAAAATGGCGACAACGTCCACAGCCTTGCAAAGCTCTTCGGTTGTCGAATAGACCTTAGTATTGCCCAGGCCCTCGTGCCGCGCCGTTCGAGCGAGTTGTTGAGCGCCTTTCGGCGCACAGACACCGGCCAGTCTAACGTTGCGAACAGACTGCAGCGACTTGGCATGAAACCCAGCCACAAACCCGGCCCCGATCATTCCAACCTTAAGCATCGCAGACCCCTTTCAATGTCAAAAAAGATACGCTCGAATTTACAGCAAACACAGCGAGAACACAACGATAAAGTCCGCCTCCCGGCTCATGGCTCATGCGCAGCGGCTGACGGCGCCGGTTTCCTTGCGGGCTAATCCTCACTCGACCATACCCGCTGGTCAGGGTATAATGTCTGATATTGACAGAATGATTGAAGTTGGAGGTCGCTATGTATCGGTGTTTGGCTGTTCTACTGGGAGTTGCAGTGTTCATAGAGGGGGCGGCGGTTGGTAAAGGAGTTGAAGTCGATTCCGAGTCGGCTGTTCAATACCTTCTGTCGTGCCGGAAGCCTAACGGGGCCTTTGGGCCGATTGACCAGGAGTACTCGGATCTTGCCTGGAATTATCCCGCCGTGCACGCTTTGACGCTTCTTGAAGTCGATATTCCTCGCGCAGAGGATTGCCTCAAGAACGGCCAGTGGGCGGCTTTCCGAGAAAAGGATGCACACCGAACGAACCTGCATTGGGACCTGTACCAGAAGACGCACCTCACTCTCCTTCTTGCCCCGAAGGTCAAGGGCCATGATATCGAGGTCTTTCCCGGCCAGCGCAGGGACGGCAGAATAATCAAATTGGCAAAGAGCTGGGAACTACAATACAAGGACCGTAAGGCCCAGTATTACGGTCCTTATGGAGTTGGCGTGTTCCACGATATTCCGACGCTTTGGTATATGGTGGATGTCTTGACTTCTCTGGGCGGGACAATATCGAATCTCGATATGGCGAGGGATTACATTTATCGGAGGCAGGCTGGCAACGGGGGTTTTGTCAACTTGTACGAAGCAGGGCGGTTGGCGGATGACGATGCTCATCTTGTCGTCACGCACCACGCTGTTATGACTCTCAAGAGGCTTAAGCAGACAGTTGGCAATCGCAAATCCTGCATCGCATGGATTCGTTCCTGCCAGGATGCTTCAGGCGGCTTTCGCTGGAGTCCGACGAGAGAAGATCACAGCAACAGGCCGGATGTGTGGTACACCTGGGCGGCGGTGCGTACTCTCGATGCCCTGGGGTTGGCTCCGGCGGATGCTGAGGGGTGCATACAATGGCTCAACTCCCTTCAGAACGCGGATGGAGGCTTTGGCGACCGGCCAGGGTGGAACTCCAGGATATACAGCACATACTACGCCATTGGGGCCCTGCATATACTGGCCGGTGATGCGCGAAAAGGCATAGCTCGTAAGACCGTCTCACGCATCGAAAGGGTGATACCCGAAGGGAAGTACAGGATTTTCCAGGCGCATCTGAAGGCGCCGGCCGTATCGAACGAGAGCCAGGCTGAAATGGTCGAAGAGGTTCGGGCAATGCGTTTGCATCTGGTGGGAGCCAAGACGGATGATGTCAACGAGGCTCGCAGTTACGTCGAGAAGCACGGATATGAACTCGATGTTCTGGCCTGCCCGGAGAATTACGCGCATAAGATGCTGTGGATCGGCGGTTACCCAGCCGACCATATTTCCAACTGGATCATCCCGCCCGGGATGTCTGAGCAACAGCGTGCGACTTTCTTGTCGGCGGATGAGGCCGGGAAGAGGCAATTGCCGTGGCCTGCATTCAAGCGTGAAGTAATCTCTCCAATGCTCGAAATGGGCACGCTGTTCTATCCGGAACTGGACTATTCAATGGTGAATGCCTACATGGCTTATGACGACGGCCTTGACGGACGGCCCGGCTTCAATGCGTTCATTGCCGCATTGGGCTGGCCGGCCTGGGACTGGGTCCGACATTTTCCTTATCGAGAGCGTTGGGTGGGCAAGCTCCCGGCCTTGGCCGACGGCGATGCTCACGGCGATGTGGCCAAGTGGAAGAACAGGCTTCTCAAACAGCGAATCCTCTACTTCGCCCAGAAGCACGACTTGCCCCATTTTCTCGATGCTTTGAAGGATGGGCGATCAGTATGCGTCATTCGAGACGAGAGGACTTCTTCAGAAGTAGTGTATTATGGAAGTCCGGCTGCCGTCGATTATGCGAAAAAGCACCGCGCCGAATGGCAGTGGTGGTAATAGTCGCGAGCCGGCACTATCTGCTCGTTTCAGCCGAGTACTCAGGCGGGACGGGAGAGGCCAACGCTCCCTTCGAGATCGGGACGGTTGTCGATTGGCAGGAGTTGATGGATAGGCAGGGCGATTGGGGCAAACATTTCGTCCTGACCGCCGATATCGACGTTAACGGAGTCGCTTTGTCGCCCGTCGGCAACGATGCAAACAACTTCACCGGAATCTTCGACGGCAACGACCACATAATCCGCAACGCCGACATGAACATGCCCGATACCGACTACGTCGGCCTGTTCGGGTATATAGGTCCGAACGGCCATATTGCCACTTTGGGTGCTGAGAATGTTACGATCAAGGGCAGAAAGAATGTCGGCGGGCTGGCGGGGTATAATAGAGAGAGCATAAGCGTCTCTTTCGCTACTGCAGGTTTCGGCGGGTTGGGATTTTGTTGGGGAATCTGCGAATGGGACTGATGATATCTGGTCTATTTGCGAGGGTACGAATTATCCTCGGCTTGTTTGGGAGATTCCTTCTGCTGACTGGGTTTGTCCCGATGGCGTGGGCCTGGAGGATTTTAGCCATTTGGGTAGTCTCTGGGGAATCGGCGAGGGCGGGGCGGTTAATCTGGACGATGAGGAGGGGGTCGGATTCGGGGATTTGATGATCTTTTGTGAAGAGTGGCTGAGGGGGAGATGATTTGGAGACGGGGGCGGGGTCTTTAAGGAACTGCATAGCCGTGAGCGGCCGATGGCACAAAATGGGATTCTCGGTGTCCGGACACGGCCAAACGAGTTTGACCGTGCCACCCTTGGGTCGGTGTCGCAAAAGGGGATTCTCGGAATTGAGTTAGCGTATTGTACCCCGGCGCCCCTGGGGGACAGGCTTACGCTTCGGGCTTGTTGTTTTGCATCCTGGATCTTAATAGATGCCGCGTGTGCACGCAAGTTGCACACCCTACCGAGTTGGCGACATATTATTTGGAGTTTTTGTTAGGCATGGGTGCCCCGCACTGCCCTACAGGCATGTAAGATCATTGGGTGCGGGCTAATCGTGGGGCGGGGAGTTTTCTGTTATTCGCAGGGTGGGAGATACCGAAGGCATAAATTGCCACGTCGGCCTTCGGCCTCCTTGCAATGACTATTCTTTAGATACCTTTTGTTTTGGCAGGCTGCTGAGAATCAGGTGAGGTGCTCGCAATGACGGGCTGCAGGTGAGTTCAGTTGTTTTTGCTGCTGTCAAAATGGCCGGCCCCGCCGTCCAAATAAGCTGCCTGCGCGTTAACATTTTGTGCCTCCTGTTAAGTACTCGTCTTGTCCCATGTATGACCTCGCGCTCCCTGCTCGGTCCTCTTTCACCTTCCGTCCCCTTCGTGGCCTATCCGGTCGCTCACGCTTGCGGCTTGTTGGGCTATCGGG
>JAUVXL010000316.1 GCA_030603595.1 Sedimentisphaerales bacterium
CGACCTAACCCTCGGCCGAATAGCCCTAAAGGACTTCGCAAACGCAAGAGTCCTCGACCGACTACTAATGTACGAAAGAAGAATAGAAAACAGCCTACACAAAACAATCCTCGAACTACAAAGACTAAACCTACTAAGAAACCTCGACCCCCCAATCCCGTATTCCCAACAAGATTTAGCCCCCGGTTTCACCGGGGGTTCTCCCAAAAAATCCCCAGAAAATCAACCATCCCCCACACCCCCGTTTAGCCATCGTCGGCACGACGATGTGGAAAGCATTGAGAATCCGCAATCACGAACACATCGCGCCGAACAAACCAAATCTCACCCACCCAAAACGCCTGCCCCGAGGGGGACATACGACATCCAACATCCCACATACGACATAAAAAATACGCAAAACAAACCCAATCCCCAAAACCCCAAAACCAACGCAACCTCCTATGCCACACAGAGTTACACCAATATCGCGCTCCGCTCCGCCCCAGAAAACAAACCCAATCCTACATACGACATACAACATACGAGAAACAAACCCAACCAAACTCGAAGACCCGCCCGTGGCGGGCCAATTCCCCCGCTCAAGCGGCAATAAATTTCTTGCAATTGCGCCCGGAATACCGCATGATGCCTGGCATACTGTAGAAAATGGCCATAAGCCTTAGAGCGAAATAATCAATTTAGGAGATTCAGGAATGAACGATCAAATCGGCCCAGGCAGTCTGCTGGATACTACTGACAGTCTCGAAGCGGTTGGCGTCTTCCGCGGATGGAAGAACTTCATGTTTCTAATCGTATTCATTTGCCTGCTGCTCGTGCAGGGCGGCTTCTGGCTCGTCAATGCCGGCTTGGTCGAGATAGACTACGATTGTTGCGCAAAGGCCGAGGCCGATCCAGCCGCACCCGATACCCAGGATGCCAACGAAGCAATCGCAGCCCCCATTGACCCGAATAAGCCGGCAGAAGGCGTACTGGCCGATCTCGTGGCGGGCGACGACGATGCGGCGCCCAAATCCGCCCTGAACGACGTCCTGCAGAAGGTGACCTTCCGGCGACTCTGTTGGGGCCTCGCTATTGTCAACGCCATACTCATCCTCTCAGCCTGCGTTTACGTCCTGACCATACTCTTCAGCCTGAAGGTCTCGATAGTAGGCAATCTCGGCGGAATCAACCATATCGGCAGGGCGTTCTTCCTCGCGATGTTCATGTTTGTCCTGCTGCTGCCCTGGCAGAGAATATTCGGCGGCATGGTTGTGGGCGCAACATACACGCCTTGCGAATTGGTCAAGGCATATTCCGCCGAAAGAACAGAACTCCTTGCCAATGTCTTTTACTATCTGCGATTCAGCGGATACTGGTTCCTGATGTTTTTACTGCTGATTATCACACAAATGCGAACCTGTCGCTGGACAAGAGCCATCCTTCGCCGCCTCGAGGTGGTGTAGAGAAATGGCCAAAGAAAGCATCGGTTTCATCGGCGCCGGCATTATGGGCAAGCCGATGGCCCGCAACCTGCTAGGGGCGGGTTACCCGGTAACGGTCCATAATCGCACAAAGTCCAAAGCCCGGGACCTCCTATCGCAAGGCGCCGCCTGGGCCGCCGCTCCCGCCGAGGCCGCCGCCGACAGCGAGATCGTAATTACCTGCGTTACCGACACCCCGGATGTCGAGTCAGTGCTGCTCGGTGAGAACGGCGTAATCGAAAAGGCTCGGCCCGGACTTATCTGCGTCGATATGAGCACCATATCGCCCGCCGCCACCAAAGAGATGGGCCGGGCCCTCGAGACCAAAGGCGTTACCCTGATTGATGCGCCTATCAGTGGCGGGGAAATCGGCGCGATAGAGGCCAAGCTCTCGATTATGATGGGCGGGCCGAAAGACGCCGTCGAACAGGTCAGGCCGATTATGCTGGTTTTAGGCCGAACCGTCACCCACTGCGGGCCGCTCGGATCGGGACAGATAACGAAGCTCGCCAACCAGGTTATGGTCATCCACACGATTATGAGCATCGCCGAGGGTCTGGCCTTCGCAGAAAAGGCCGGCCTCGACCTCGAAACCACCCTCAAAGTAACATCCGCAGGCGCCGCCGGCAGCCACTCGCTAAAGGCGCTCGGACCGAAGATAATCGCAGGCGACTTGAAGCCCGCCTTCATGGTCGATCTGCAGCAAAAGGACCTCCGCTTAGTCCTCGAATACGCCGAGAAGATCAAACAGCCCCTGCCCGGCGTAGCACTGGCAAACCAACTCCTCGCCTCCCTCCAGGCCAAAGGCAGAGGAAAAGACGGAACCCAAGCCCTAATAGACGTAATCCGATCCCTCGCAGCCAAGACCTGAGTCCTCCGAAGGCGGAAAGTCGCACACGCGCCGGGCCAAAAGCCCGCCTGTGGCGGGGCCCAGTTCTGAGCTTGCCGAAGGGCCGAGTACGCATCCCCACGAAACAGGAAGGCCGCAGAGTTTCGGTTGGCGAAGAATGGACGATCTGCTACCGACCCTACCTTGGATACCCTTTCACTTGAGCTTGGGCACTTTAGCTTGCTGCCCCCCTCCTGTAGCAGTCCCATAAAATCTACATTCCGTGCGTCGCGGGCGCAACGACACGCTTGAGACGAAAAAGTTCCCAGAGTTTGAGGAAATAGGCAAGTTTAGTCTTGACTTTGCATTTCAAATTAGGTAAAATACATAGACTAAATGGGGGTGAAGCTGGGCCATTCGATTTCTGAACGCTTCGGGCTTAGCATCACACAAAACTTTTCACACTTTTTTGGGGGAAGAAAAATGGGTAAGAAGAACGCAATCACTATGTTGTTTGTCGCAGTTGTCCTGGTTAGTTTGTCCACTGCGCTCAACGCCACTCCGATTGTTGACGGACGCTTCGATCCGGGTGAGGGTTACACCCTGGGGCACTACGTCAACATCGAAGTCGAGGGGCCGAAGAAAAGCGGCAACATCCCCGCTGACGATGGTGTCCTCTGGGTCCACCGCGACCTTGCAACCGGAAACCTTTTCGCCAGCCTCACCCAGCCGCTAACTCTCATAGATAACAGCTACGGCGACAATTCCATCGGCTGGGGAAGCAGCGCGCCAAGCGGAAAGAACCACAACTTCAAGGACCTTACCGGCTCCGACAAGGCACAGTTCACCATTACCGACGCCGACGACAACATACTGCTTGACT
>JAUVXL010000188.1 GCA_030603595.1 Sedimentisphaerales bacterium
GGTCAAGAGCAAATGGTGCGGCGTAACCTCGCAGGTAATCGGCAGAGAATCGGCTTTCGCGGCCCTGATAAGCTCGACCGACCCTGCCGTGGAGATATGCTGAACGTGGTAGCGAACGTCAACCTTCTTGAGAAGCTGGATATCCCGCCAGAGCATCCCCTCCTCGGCCAGCGCATCCATCCCCGGCAGGCCCAATATCGTCGAGAAGTAACCCGCATTCATCACGCCTTCGCCTGAAAGGCCTACATCCTGACAGTGCTGAGCAATAACCACGTTGAACATCTGCGCATACTTTAGCGCCCGCAGCATAACGGCGGGGTCGTGCACCCCCCTGCCGTCGTCGGTAAAGCCCACCGCGCCGGCCTCGGCCATCATCCCCATCTCCGCCAGTTCAACGCCCTTGATGCCCTTGGTCAGCGCCCCCATCGTATAGACATGCGTTTTTCGCGCTTGCCTGCCCTTTCGATGGATATACTCGACGTCCGTCTCATCATCGATAACGGGGTTCGTATTCGGCATACACACCACCGAGGTGAACCCCGCCGCGACCGCAGCAGCCGAGCCGCTTGCTATGGTTTCCTCCTCCTCGTCCCCGGGCTCGCGAAAGTGGACGTGCATATCAATCAGGCCGGGACAGACAAGCATTCCGTCCGCGTCGATAACCTTCTGCGCCGATTTAGCCAAAGCCTGATCGATCCGGCCGACCTGAGCGATTTGCCCGTTCTCTACAAGAACGTCGCACTTCTTATCGATCCCATTGGCAGGGTCTATAACCCGCCCATTCTTTATCAATAGTTCACGATTCATATCAGCTACAGAGTTGCCCCCTTGCCGGTTACATCAAAGCAGTTTCTTGAATTCCTTTATCGTCATACCGAGATACACCTGGAAGTTTTGGCATAATTACACCGCCACCTCAACCGAACGAGTGGTTTTATCTTTTAGCAGTTCCTCGACCGTTGCAAGGTATGTCTCTATAGCGTCCTTTATATTTTCGAGCGCCTCTTCTTCAGTTGCCCCCTGGGACCAGCATCCAGGCAACCCGGGACACCAGACGGCATAACCTTCGTCAGTCTTCTCAAGTTTAACCATGTACTTCATTAGGTACTCCTACACACAGCAGGTCGATTTAACATAACAACTTGCATGTATCCGACACAATAATCAATTATCAATCTCCTTGCGCTGCCGCCTGATTGACCAGGAAGAGCACCGCCATTCTCACGGCCAAGCCGTTGGTGACCTGCTCTAAGATGACGCTTCTCGGCCCGTCCGCAACTTCGCTTTCAATCTCAAGCCCCCTGTTGATAGGACCCGGATGCATAACAAGAATATCGCGTTTCGTCCTCTTCATTCGCTCTACGGTCAGCCCGAAGTAATGCGAGTACTCCCGTATCGAAGGGAAGGGATTGCCCCCGAGCCTCTCGAACTGAATCCGCAGCATGTTGATTACGTCCACCTCTTCGATGATATCGTCAAGCGAATAGCTCACCCTCACCGGCAGCCGGTTCACGTGGCCCGGCATAAGCGTCGGCGGACCCACGAATATTACCTCGGCGCCGAGCTTCGTCATCGCCCACATATCGCTGCGAGCAACCCGCGAATGCGCAATGTCCCCCACAATCGCAATCTTCAGGCCTTCGAGCGAGCCCTTGATCTTGCGAATCGTATAGACATCGAGCAGGCCCTGCGTAGGATGCTCGCAGAACCCGTCGCCCGCATTCACAACGCACACATTTATATTCCTGCTTAAGAAGCGCGCCGCCCCTCCGGCGCCGTGACGCACAACGAGGATATCAATCCCCAGCGCCTCGAGATTCCGGGCCGTATCCAACAGCGTCTCCCCCTTACTCACGGAACTGCTTTTCTTCGTGAATTCGATAATATCCGCGCTTAGCCGGCTCGCCGCTAATGCAAAGCTGTTCCGGGTCCGCGTGCTGTCCTCGAAAAACAGATTCACCACGACCTTGCCCCGCAGCGGAGGCGCCTTCTTCACCGACCGCGTGCTGACCTGCTCGAATCCTTCGGCGGTATCAAGAATAAACGAAATCTCATCCGCGCTCAAGTCCCGCAGCCCGAGCAGGTGCTTGCGAACCCACTTCAATTGCTTACTTTTGCGCATCAACGCCATAACATCGCAACTCGCATTTCGACATTCGATGCCGCAGGTTCGCCGCGGCGAATTCGATATTCATTACTCAATCACAACCTCGTCTCTCCCGTCGGACTCGACGAACCTGACCTGCACCAGCTCTCCCGGCGCCGCATCGCTCTTATACCCGGCGTAGTCGGCCTGTATGGGGAACTCCCGGCCCACCCTGTCAACGAGCACGGCCAGCCGAATCGCTCTGGGCCGGCCCAGGTCTATCAGTGCATCCATCGCGGCCCGAGTTGAGCGTCCCGTGTACAGCACGTCGTCAACCAGAATGATTATCTTGTCGTTTATATCAAAGCCAATCTCCGTCGTGCGGACAACGGGCTGGCCCGCCCCTTCGGGGGAATTGAGGTCGTCCCGATAAAGCGTTATATCGAGCGTCCCGCAGGGCACGACTTTGCCCAATTCCTTCGACAACTCCTGCGACAGTCTCCCAGCGAGAATCTCCCCCCTGCTGCGTATCCCAATTGCCGCTATCTCCGTATCGCCCCGGTTCTCGGATAGAATCCGCCCCGCCAAATCACGGATAGTCTGCTCGATCTGCCCGGAATCCTGTATAACCTTCATATTTGCTTCCAACCTTCACTTAGTACACACAAATGCTCCCAAGAGTATAGCAGCAGCGCCCGATAAAGGCAACATTTCTCACCAACTTTTCACTGCCTGCATTTTCAATGCTGAAAACCGCGATTTTCCCGACCCGAGGCCCATTATTTACTTGAAATGCAGCACAATTTCTGCTATCATAAAGAATAAAATCGTGTTTATCGCCGTTGGCGTGCATCCGGCGCAACTGGCTGGCTGCTTATATGTTCGCCACTTTTGGGGTTGGGTAATGCTGAACGCTGTCAAAAGGAAGATAATATCAGTTCTTCTATTCTGCGTCCTTGCAGGCTCATTGACCGTTGCAGCCGACGGTTCGGCCGCCGCATCGCTTCAACCCCTGGGCCTCAACCACGCAGGCGTCTATGCACTCAGGCAGGCCTATCCTAATCTAACGGGCCACGGCGTTGGTCTTGCCCTGGTTTGCCGCAGCATGACCTATCTGAACAGCACCCCCCAAAACGATTATCGCCCCAACGTCGCCCACCGCTGCCTTCAAAACACAGAGATGGTTTTTCACGACACGGGCGACCCGGCCCCGGATATTTCCCCTCACGCCACCGCTATCGCCTCAATCCTCTTCGGCCGGGATCCCAACGCGTTTAACCCGTTAATCGGCGTATTCGACTACGAGGGTCTCGTCCCCGACGCACTGGCCCAAATCTATCAATTCGACCATTTTATTAACAGCAACGTTATCCCTCAGACGCCCCCTGCAGCCAACGTGCTCTCTGCAAGTTTTGGAGATGAATTCGAGTGGTGGTGGACAAGGGGCATCGAGGCCCTGGTCGAACAGCAGGGCCTGATATTCGTCGCCGGCATCGGCAACGGCACAGACGCCCTCGACCCGCCCCTATATCCCGCCGCAGGCGCAAACGTCATTGGCGTTGGCGTTGTCGATTCAGTCGATGCGGCAGAGCTTGCTGCGAAGCTGGCGAATTTCGCCCTTGCCCGCCCCGAGCACTCCAGCTACGGACCGACCGGCAGCGGCCGATCCAAGCCGGACATCGTCGCGCCCGCCAACTGTCTCGTCGCCGAGGCGAACGACCCCAACGGTTACGCCGCAGCAGGCGACTACTCGAGCTTCGCGACGCCCGTCGTCGCCGGCACAATCGCCCTGCTCGTGCAGCAGGCCCGGCTCGATCCGGCACTTGCCCCGGCAATATCGGGCAAGGCACACAACTGTGTTATCAAGGCCATACTTCTCAACTCGGCCACGAAGCTGCCCTACTGGCACAAGGGCCTGCTCACCACCGAAGACGACCACTCGGCGCCGCTCGATCACATACAGGGCGCCGGCATGGTAAATGCGAACCGCGCCCACGAGCAGTTGATCGCAGGACTTGCCGGGCCGGGTAATGTGCCTGCCGCCGCCTGGGATAAGAACACCTTGCGAGCAGACGCCGAATACCACAAAGTGTACCGAATCAATCTGCCTGAACCGGCGGAAAAAAATATTACGGCGACGGCCGTCTGGAACAACCATTATAGCAGTACCTATCCCTTTGCCGCCGCCACCGAGAAGGACGCCGATCTCCGGCTTGAACTCTGGGCCGTTGACTCGAATGACCACGACTCAGATTACCTTCTCGACTACTCCGACAGCCGGCTCGACAACGTCGAGCACATTTACTGCCGAGCCGACGCCAACTATACGGAATACGAAATTGTTCTGTCAATCAACGACCCGGACAACCCCGCTCTAACCAGCGTGCCCCAGCATTACGGCCTGGCCTGGAACATCGCCGAGGCCGACGACGCCGGCAATATTGTTTGGTACGATCTCAACACCGATGGAATCGTGGACAATGCCGACTTTGTCGTCCTGATTAATAACTTGATGCGCTGTCGAGAGGAAAATGAAGACTATCTCATTGGAGACCTGAATAGCAACGGCACAATCGACCTTGACGACATGGAGATCCTGTTCAAGCACAACAACCTCAAGGCCGATTGGTATTCCGAGCAGCAGGATGCGACTACGGATAGTCCCCGCCTGACAAAGGTCCCTGGCGCGATTACTGAATCCTCACTCTGAGACTCGGCGGTCACTATCTGCGCCGGTTGATACAGGCGACAAATGCGCTGCGGGCACAGAAGGAGAACGTAGCAAAGGAGTTTGAAATAAATAACCGTACTATACAGTATGTTGCGGCAGTCTTGCTGACGGCGCTATTCGCCACTGTCTGCGGCGCCCAGAGATGGAAATTTGCCATGAGTTGCGATAGTCGCGGCAGCGACGACGGGATCAACAAGGTCATACTCGGTGAGCTTGTTGAGGAATTCGTTACTCAGGGTATCGACCTTCTTCTCTTCCCCGGCGATCTGGTCTCCGGGATGTTCAGTTCCTCGGACGACGTGTTTGAATCTCAGTTAAGAATATGGACCGAGATTATGGCGCCGGTTTACGACGCTGGTATTCCCGTCTATGTCGGTCGCGGCAATCATGAAGTTGGTGATAACTGGTACAGCCCGCCTCCAGACCCCAACAGCACGTATGCACACCGCTGGCTCAACGTCTTTGGAAGCGATTCGGATCCCACCATCAGGCTCCCGGACAACGGCCCCGCCGGCGAAGCGTATATGACATATTCCGTTACCCACAAGAACGCCTTCATTGTCATGCTCGATCAATACGCCGGCATCGCTCACAAGCTGGCTCACAAGGTCAACCAACCCTGGCTCGACGCGCAATTGGCCGCCAACACCAAGCCGCACATCTTCGTCACCACTCACGAGCCGGCATTCAAAGCCAAGTACAGAGCCGGGCTCGATATGTATCCCGATCAGCGAGACGTCCTATGGGCTTCCATCGTCAATAATGCCGGACGGATCTACTTGTGCGGCCACGACCATTACTACAACCATGCAAGGATTGACGACGGTGACGGCGACCCAAACAACGACGCCCACCAATACATAGTCGGAACCGCAGGCCCCCTCTACACGTGGAATGGAATCTATCCGGGCGATAACAGCCACTATACTCCGGTCTCCTTGTACTACGCCAGAGCCAACGGCTACCTAATCGGCGAAGTAAACGATCTCGATGTAACGCTTACCTGGTTTCAGCGTCATACCACGGCCCTCGACGTCAACGGCATCTACGAGCCTAACGAAACATGGACCTATACCGCCGTCCCGAAACCGATCCTGTTATCGCCCAACGGCGGCGAGACTATCGCGGCAGAAAGCACACTTCCGATCACATGGAAGACCCTCGAAGGCGCCGGGGCCAACTCCGTCAGAATCCGCTATTCTCTCGACGCCGGCCAGACTTGGCATCCTGTCGTGCTGTCCCCCAACACCGGCTCATACGACTGGAGTGTTCCGCCCGCCGACTCGAATCAGTGCCTTATCCGCATAGAAGACCGCGACAACGCCAATCTTTACGACACATCCGACCAAACATTCACAATATACCCCTGCCCGAAGTTCTTCCCCGCCGATTTGGACAACAATTGCTACCTCGATCTCTTCGACTTCAGCATCCTCGCCGAGATTCCCGAGGCAGACATCCTCGACTTCGCCCTATTGGCGAGCCAGTGGCTGGATTGCGCCAACCCCTTCGACGAGGCCTGCGACCCGACCAAGTAACCCAGCATTCAAACCCCATCCTGGACATCAACTCCCTTCAAGCCAAGAATCCTCTTCCAATCCCCCACCATTTCTGGTAATAAAAGACGCAAGAGCATACAAGCAAAAGTAACTTATGCACTTACGACTTGTGCACCTGTGCACTAAATTTGTTATGAAACTGATCGCCGGAAAATCTCGCTTGAAAGGCACGGTAACGATTCCCGCCTCGAAATCGCACACGATCCGCGCCGTTGCAATTGCCTCTTTGGCCTCGGGCGACAGCATCATCCGCACCCCCCTGCTCTCGGGCGATACGACCGCTGTGGTCAATTGCTACCGAGCATTAGGCGCCCAAATCGACACATCCGATCCCAAGACCTGGAAGGTAACCGGCGCCGGCGGACGAATTACCGCCCGCAGCTACACTATAGACGTCGGCAATTCCGGGACGACCCTGCGAATCGCAATGGGCTCAGCCGCCCTTGCTCAGCCGGGCCAATCGATAATCTTCACAGGCGACGAGCAAATCCAGGCCCGCCCCGTCGCCCCGCTCATCGACGCCCTCAACGACCTCGGCGCCGAAGCTCAAAGCCTCAAAAGTAACGGCTGCGCACCGGTTAAGATCGCAGGCAGCCTCTCGGGCGGCAAGACCTCGATTCGCTGCAAAACCAGCCAATATCTCTCCAGCCTCCTGCTCTGCACGCCCCTGGCCAAAGAGGACAGCGAAATAGACGTCACCCTGCTCAACGAGCCCGACTACATCCTTATGACCCTCGACTGGCTCGACATGCAGCAGAGAGAATATGAAAACCCCCGAAGGCGGCATTTCCACATTAAAGGCGGCCAGACCTACAAGCCCTTCGACACCGCGATACCCGCCGATTTCTCCAGCGCAACCTTCTTTCTCTGCGCCGCCGCCCTGCTCGCCGACGAGGTAACGATCCTCGGCCTGGATTTCGCCGACAGCCAGCCGGATAAGGCCGTCGCCGACTACCTAAAAGCAATGGGCGCCGATATCACCATCGCCCCGGACCGCGTAACGGTCAGAGCCGCCCCGCTAAAAGGCGCCGAAATAGACATGAACAGAACCCCCGACGCCCTACCCGCAATGGCCGTAACAGCCGCATTCGCCGAGGGCACAACCAGGCTAATCAACGTACCCCAGGCAAGAAGCAAAGAGACCGACCGAATCAGTTGTATGGCCACTGAGTTGACGAAAATGGCCGTCGAAACAGAAGAACTCCCCGACGGCCTCATCATACACGGCAGCCGCCCCAAGCCCGCCGAACTCCACGGCTGGGCCGACCATCGAGTAGTAATGGCCCTCGCAATCGCCGGACTCGTCCTCGAAACCCAATCCACAATCGACACCGCCGAAGCCATGAGCGTTACATTCCCCGATTTCACCGAACTAATGCGAACCATCGGCGCAGATATGCAACTTCTCGATTAACGCGTAACAACCCCCGTCATTGCGAGCACCTAACCACATTCTAAGGAGGCATACAAAAGAAAATGAACCTAAACGAATCGTCATTGCGAGCACCTCACCGGATTCTCAGCAGGCTGCCGAAACAAAATGAATCTCAACAATCGTCATTGCGAGGAGGCCGAAGTCGAAGACGCGCCTTGGCGGGGCCGACGTGGCAATTTATGCCTCTGGGGCCCCGAACGATTTTTCTCGGTCGTCCGAAACGCCGAATGCACCTACCCATTATTCGGAAGAGCCCCATTTTTCTTAGTGTCTCATTATACTTGATGTGGAACTCCAGGGAATATCCGGGCCAATGGCTCTGGGTATAAAGGTGAGCCATCGGTAGTAACACCCAGCAACGTCATATCCCGTTGTTCCAGTTCCTTACGGAATCGACCAAAGAATTTGTTCATGTCCTCATGAGTCGGATCGTGGTCGAGAACTTCATAGATAAGCCGCCTGAAGTTCTGGTTGTCCACAATAGACAATACGCAGAAAGGCCCATCGTACAGTTCATCAGCAGCTATATAGTTCCTGTTGTGGAAACAACGTTTGTCATTCCTGTGAAGCTTGTCCTCGACCCAGATCGGGGAC
>JAUVXL010000045.1 GCA_030603595.1 Sedimentisphaerales bacterium
TGACGCTTCGAGATCTCAATGCCAATGCCGGTAAACTCATTCATCATCAGCTTCTCGAAATCCTGCACCTGCTTGGGCCACACCATCACAGTATAAGGGTCAAGAGCCGACAACGCCGCCTCGGAAAACTGGGCGATAAGGATCGATTCGGGCAACTGTGCGATAGTCGTATTGAGTTTGAGCACGCGGTCGAATGCCTCGGCAAACCTGGCTTTGTTGAAACCGGCAACGCCTTCGGACATCTCGTCTTCGACCCCAGCCAGGGCCGCAGACCACGTCATCAGCTTTTGCTTGTCCGGCGGCGTAAAAGAACCATTTTCATTTTCTTTCGGCGCTTCGTTGGGGTCTTCGTCGCCTTGCGAATTCAGACCAAAGGCCGGCGATGCCGCTATCACCTCAGCCAAAAGCCTGCAGCGATTGAGCCCCTCGCTCGCCATTTCGTAGAAGTTTACCATGCTGACGTAGTTGACGCTAAGCGCATAAACGCCCCGGTTAAACATTTCCTTCTTCACACCCTGGTACCGCTCCTCGCTCGTCTCACACGGGCTGTCCTCGAACGAAGCGGCAATCTGGGCCTTGTCCAGGAGTTGCTCGGCATAATCCGAATACGCCTCGTTGTTCGGGTCGATTGCCGTCAGCCAGTAGTAGCAGTTCGTGTATGCCTCCAGCCATTTGCCCTCGGCCTCAAACTCAGCGGCCCGGTCTATCGCTTTCTGTATCATTTGCTTGACGAAATCCCTGCCGAGAAGACGTTCCCGCTGAGCTTCGTCGGCGAACTCACGCGCCTTGCCGATGACCAAAAGCACCGCAGAGAAGTCGTTCGGATCGTTTGGGTCCACGCTATTTGCATCGCCCACGTCGTTAACATCACCCCTTTCCAGCTTCTCCAACTCGGCCAACTGCTTGGCGTACGCAGCTTCCCGCGCCGATTGACGTCGCTGATTGATAGCTTCGTACTCGTCGGTGATTTCCGCCAATTCGCGCAGGAACCGCGGCTGCGGCTGCCCGGCGACGGTTGCCTTGTCTATAAGCTGTCCGGCGGCATCAAACTTGCCCTGGAAAATCGACCGGCAGGCCTTGGCGACCGTGCCGGATTCAGCAGCGATGGATTCAGAGGCTTTAACGTCTGTTGCGCACGGATCCAGGACGACCGGCCGAGATGCAAATGCACAAGCACTCGACGAGAAGGCCACCGTCGCAAGCCATATAAGCCCGAAGCATAAGCGCCGGGGCAGGAAACCCCCTCCCCCCTGATGGACAAGCTTACGGTCGGGGCTTGTGATGCTGTGAAGAATGTTTCCCGATTTCTTAGTCAACAAAGATATACTCCTTATCACACTTGACAAAGTGCTAAGAGCACTCGGCAGCCTTGCCCGCACACCCGACGACGTGCAATTTGTGCTTCACCATTGCCTTGATGGCGTCCCTGCCCGGGCCCAAATACTTGCGAGGATCGAACTCGCTCGGTTTTTCGGCAAAAACCTGTCGGATCTTGGCGGTCAGCGCCAGGCGCAGGTCCGTGTCGATATTCACCTTGCACATGGCCATTTTTGAGGCCTTGGTCACCGCCTCTTCCGGAACGCCCATCGCATTCGGCATGGCGCCGCCGTATTTATTGATCAGATCGACGAATTCCTTGAGGACGCTGCTCGATCCGTGCATTACCAGCGGGAATCCGGGAAGTCTCCGCCCGATCTCTTCCAGCACGTCGAAGGCCAGCTTCGGCTCAACCTTGAACTTGTACGCCCCATGGCTCGTCCCGCAGGCCACCGCTAACGAATCGCAACCGCTCTTCTCCACAAATTCCACCGCCTGGTCCGGGTCGGCTATGTGCTTCTCGACGTCCTCAACTCCGACGACGTCTTCTTCGATACCCCCGAGTTGGCCAAGCTCGGCCTCGACCACAACATCACGCGGATGCGCATACTCGCAAACCTTCTTGGTTACTGCGATATTCTCTTCGAACGGCAGGCGGGAACCGTCAATCATCACCGACGTAAAGCCATCATCTACGAACTGCTTGCACGTCTCGAAGTTGTCGCCGTGATCGAGGTTTATCGCAACCGGAATATCGGGGTTCTCTTCGACAACCACGTCAATAATCGCCCTGAGATAGCTATTCTTGGCGTATTCGCGGGCGCCGCGGGAAACCTGCAGGATTAGCGGGGCCTTTTCCTCAGCCACGGCAGCTATGATGCCCTGCGTTATCTCCATATTGTTCACATTGAACGCACCGACCGCATAGCCGTTCTTGTAGGCCATCTCGAACATCTTTTTGGTGTTAACCAATGCCATAATACAATCTCCTTTTGCTCTTCAGAAATACCCTGAGTGAAAAATCGCCCCGGCACGAGACCTCAGGCAACAATCACTCACCTTTAATCGACCACTCAAAACCTTTAGTTTACAATTGCATACCGCTATAAGCAGCCATACGCCTTACATCATAGCATAATCCGTAATTCTCGCCAAGCTCCTTCCGGCGAAGTCAGTCGGTAATTTCCGCAATCACTCATTGACTGCTAATAACCGCCTGCCGAACCCCCCAAATTCATATATCGCCTCGGCCCGATACTAAGGTCCGAAACGCCCTGCGGCCATATACTGAATACGATGCCCCGTTCGTCCAGCGACTCATCCGCCTGGAAAGTCAGACCCCAGTACATCCGGTGGTAGTGCCTTATCAGGCTTATCTCGCTGCCCACCGTCGCGCCGTAGTCAAAATCGATCTGCTGTGAGAATACAACCGTGTATCGAGGGTCGAGCACGTAGGTAATCGCAAAGACAAACGCATTCGAGCCTTCCTGCAGCTTGGCGCCGGTAGTCGGGTCATTTATTGTTATGCGTCTGAGATATCTGCTGCCCACATAATAGCTCAAATCGGGCCAACGCATACGCGAGAAACCAACGTTGAACTGCTGCACGACCCCGCTTTGCAGGTCGTAATTCATATCCGACAGTATCGCGGTCGTATCGCTGATTCGCCAGCTATAATCGGTGCCGACGTAATCGCGCCTTACCCCGGACATCGCGGTGCTGCGCCTATCTGCCCCGCCGTATGTGTTTACCGTTGGGATAAACGGCTTGTTCCAGATAAAGCGGTCGGCGCCGGCCGAAGCGCCGCCGTCATTGTTGACGAACGTAACATCCGTATTGAGCCGCATCCAGTCAACCGTCCGGCGCTGCTCGCCCATGCCGCGCTTGGTTTGAAGCCTTTGAGACAAACCGAGGTTCACAATATCGCGCTGCTCGATGACCGATTCAGCCTCATGGTAACTGACGGCGGTCATGTGCGGCCTTACGATGTGACGCAACCGGTCCACATCCAGCAATCGCGACTTGGCGCCCGGATAAACCTTCCAGTAAGGCTGCCGAGAAATCCGAACGCCGGTCTCTCCGTAATAAACGTCGTCCTCCCGCGCCCCTGTGTTCCCGTCGATCTCTCTATAGAATCCCATCCTGTCTTCATAAGCCGCCGTCCCCGCTACAAACGGGACAACCTTTGCCTTGCCGAGAGTAAACGGCATATCAACCTCGTTCCGAGTCGTGGCGAACGTAAAGAACTGCTGCGGACCGGGCGTCGTCGTCGATGACGAGTAACGCTGCCGGAATCGGCTGATCTGGCTATCGCTGTAGAACGTCAGACGGTCGTTAAAGAACGATTGGCCCGTCCGGTGGAACTCGACCGTAGGCAATTCCTCCAACTTGTTGACGAAGTCGTTTATTCGCACCTTGGTAAGGAACGAAAGGCCCCAGTTGTCCTCGATGCGTTTCAAATGCAGCAGGGTCTCCTGCTCCTTGCCCACATCGAACTCACTGCGATAGTAACTCTCGATGAAATTCATATCAGACGAATAGCCGATTTCGCCGGTAAGCTGCCAGTTGTACGGCAGGAACTGCCTGTGCCGCCAGCCGAACCGGCCACGCAATTCACGATCTGGCTCAAGATCCTTACGGGTCGCGTGCCTGCCGAGCCGGTCTTCGCCTTGGTCATTGATTATATACCCCAGAACCCTCCCGAAATAGTTCTCTCGCGCGTACTCGATCTCTACGCCGACACCTACGCCTCGCTTACTGAAATAGTCCACTGCAAGCGTGCTGTCGGTGCCCTCAGGCTCCTGCAGACCCAGAAGCCTGGCAAGATACCATCGCGTCTCAAGCATATACCCCCACCTGCTGTTGTTGCCGAAGTGAGCGCTCTTGAGCGCCGTGTCGGGCCTTTCCAGGTTGCTCCGCATACGATCCAAATGGAGGACCGTCATGTCGTACACTTTCATATTTACATCGCGCATCTGGGCATCATAGCTGCTCTTGGTCACGCCGCCTTTTTGCTCGTCGGCAGGCGTCGTGTCTGTTATGTTCATGCTCTTTACGTCCAGCCATGCCTGCGGCTTATGAAATTCGCTCGTGGTTACCGTAACGTCCTCGGCCGTGAACTTGTTCTGAGCAACCTGCCTTAGCTCTTTGGCGCGGATATAGATCGGAATCCCCTCGGTTGAACTGAAATTCCTCATCTCCGCATCCTCAATAATCGCTTTCTTCCGCTCGAAGTCGTAGTAGAGTTCATCCGCACGAATCGTCCGCTGCCCCTTCGTCATCAAGACATCGCCCGAGAGGTAAATGCCCTTGACCGCGCCCATAGCCAGCAAATCTTCGGTTTTCGGCTTGGCCTTGTTGGGATCCGTCTGGTCGAGGGAAAAGAACACAACCGCGTAGTCCGCCTGCAGCTCTAATAAACCGCCTTCTTCATCCTGCTTTTGCCACAAATAAAACCTGTTAATCAGCGTCACGACGCCTGGCGTCTTTGTCGATTCGAATCTCCAGGGCTTCTCGCCGGCCGGCGATATGTTTATCGGATACCGGAACTGCGGTTTCTCCGGCTCGGCGGGCTCTTTCACTCCCGGCTCTGCGGGTTCGACTTTCTTAGGCGGCTTGGGAACGGGCAGATTCGCAGCCCTGACAATCTGCTCTCCGACTCCCGCATCTCGCAGCGCGATAACAGCTTTGGTATAAAGCTCGCTGCCGTGCGGATCGGCGACTTCTCGTTTGTCCGCCGAAATAAACACTTCCCCGCTCACGGTAAACCAGACGACCATCCCTCGCCCGTCCCTGGTCGCGACCTGGTGCAGATCGGTTGCCAGGGCTGTAGCAGCCTTCTGCACCGAGATGTTCTCTCCCAGATACGCTATCGCCGTGTAACCTCCCCGGCCCTTGCCGACGAATTCCTCCGACATACTATCGAGCCATACCACCACACTGCCGCTGGACAATTGGTTGGCGCCGATAAACATCGTGAGCCCGTCCTTGAATACGAGGATATGCTCGCCGCTGCTCAACCGATGGCTGACTACCGCCGTGCTCTCAATGTGCAGGTCCTGCCCTGCAAGTATCTCGGCCTTGTCGGGCTCTGCACCACGCGAAACCTGACCGTACGCTAAGGCCAGCAGAACTAAAATGTACAGCAACTTCTGTCGCATTAATGCTCTTATAATCTCGTATCTCACCGAAAAACCGGCAAGATACGCCTAATTACCGGGCTCGTGCCGGTCTTCGACCCATACTTCCCGCAAATTATAGCCGCCAATCCACGCAAAGCCAGCAAAAATCGCCGCAATAATAGCGATAACTTGATTTATCTGAGGCTTTTCTGTAAAACCGCACAATAGTGTTTAACGCTTGCGACCATACTACCCAGACGCCCCGGACAATGAGCGGGCGGGAAGGACGCCGAAATGCCGGGAAAAGACCACTCAGAATACCAGAAGTCCCTAATATCAGGCTACTATGCCAACCTCGACACCATAATGCTCGGAAAACTCAGCGAGCTCGTCACGGAGCTTTATTTGGCAGAGACGCAAAAACGCAAGCACCAACTCTGGCAAAGGGCCGAAAAAGCGATGCTAAAGCTCAAGATCAGGCCCGCAATCATCCGGCACATCATCGAACGCAAAGACCCAAAAATCCTCGCAAAGAATCTCCAGGACTGGCTAAGCACCGGTAATAAGAAGAGGTAGCAGCCCGACCCGCGGACCACGAAATCGCCCTTTTTCCTCTCTGGCCCTTGTGCCGATACGCGATTCTGCCGATATATGGAGAATCAGAGCAAAACAGCGGCAATCGCCTTAACAATGAGTTGATGAGTAGATGAGTAAATGCGTGAATGTGTTATTGATGTGCGCATATACTCATATACCCATACACCCATATACTCATACACGCATATACTCAGTGGGGTCGCAAATGAACGAGCAATACTCTGCTTCTGCAAAAGTCTATTCCGCCGAAGGACTCGGAGAGTTCAGCATCCTCGATTTGCTCGCCTACTTCCAGGAACACGGTGCTATGCGGGTCTCCGACCTGCACATTAAAGTCGGCGCGCCGCCGACCTATCGCATCGACGGCAACCTCGTAAGGCTCAAGGGCCCTCCCGTAACGACAGAGGTGGCCAAGCAACTCATATACCCATTCGTAACGGGAGAAAAATTGCAGAAACTCGATACTCAGCAAAGCATCGACTGCTCATATCGCCTCGGCTCGCTCCAGTTTCGCATAAATATATTCATGGATAACGACGGGCTCGCCGCGGCGATTCGCGCCCTGTCGCTGGATACCCCGAAAATCGAGGAAGTCGGCTTCCCGAATACCATCTGGCAAGACATCGTTGATCGCAAGCACGGCCTGGTCCTTCTCACCGGCGTAACAGGCGCCGGCAAATCCACGACCATCGCATCACTGATAGGCCAAATAGCCGAGAAGAATTCCGTGAGAATCATAACCATCGAAGACCCAATCGAGTATTTGCTCCCCCAGAGGCAGTCGATCATCTCGCAGCGAGAGGTCGGCAAAGACGTTAAGAGCTTCCTCCAGGGCCTTCGAGAAATGCTCCGCGAAGACCCGGACGTCATATTCGTCGGCGAAATGAGAGACCCCGAGACAATAGCGATGACACTCATGGCCGCCGAAACAGGCCACCTCGTCTTCTCAACACTCCACACAAGGGACGCTACCGGAAGCATAACCAGAATCCTCGACTACTTCCCCGCCGGCAGGCAGGCGGAGGTCCGAAACCAGTTGTCGCTCGGACTGGCATACGTCGTCAGCCAAAAGCTCGTACCCAGAAAAGACGGCAAAGGACGACTGATAGCAATGGAAATACTAAACAACAACTACGCCACCGCAAATCTCATTCGAACAGGAAAAATCGAGCAGATGTACTCACAACTGCAGACAAAAACTCGCGACAGGCCCGACGAAAAAATGATTACACTCGAAAGACACCTCGCAATGCTCGTAAAGCAGGGTAAGGTGGAACTGCTCGAAGCAAGAAAATGGGCAAACAACATAAAAACATTCACAGACGCAATGCAGCAGGACTAAGGGGCAAACAAAGCGCCGCGCCCGGAATCCCCGTGTTTAGGACTAAGTGAACAAAATAAAGGCGCCGGCAAGCCCCGCCAGTACAAGCCCCGACCGTAAGCTTGTCCCTCAGGGGGGAGGGTGTTTATTACCCCGGCGCTTACGCTTAGGGCTTGTATAGTGTTCCCAGTATTACAATCAAAATTCTCTCACCCATTGTCATCGCTCCCTTCTAATGTTTTCAACTATTCCTTGGCCGATACCCGGCAACAGCATCAACGTCACTTCTAATCGCCGGACGGATAGATTGTATGACTCTGAAGTGTGAAGTGAGCACCATTTGTAATGAATTCGATGTTACCGATATTCGGGGCCAGTGTCTCCCGAAAATAGCCGCACCATAGGTTCATTGCAAACCCAAATTTACAGCAATCACTAAACCTTCCGGCGGGAACCTCTTGAGTAATACCGGATTCAATTAGCTGATGGCCCGCACCCTCCCCAAACTCGTCTCGTGAGAAATCGTACCGCACTACATCCTGATTAATACTGGGCCAAAACTGCAACACTCTATCCGAGGCCGGATCATACCTAAATAATATGTCATTATCTTCAGGAGGGTAACCTTCATACCCCGGAAAACAGCACACTCTAAAATACTCATCAAATTTATAGTACGTATGCCCGTTAAATTCTTCTGTGCCGATAATTGCAAAAGTCTTTGTCGAGCCGCCATAACAATCAGTGTACGTCCACGAATTACCAACACTAAGCGGAAAATAATCCTCGTAAGATTCGGGCTGTGGAGTGGCGCATTCAAGCCAATGCACGACCAGAATCGCGAAATCAGAAAAATCTACCCTGCAATCGCCGTTTATGTCTCCTGCAACAATCACCTCACAAGAAGGCCCGCCAAAGTATGACTTGCTCGCTTCGCTCGTCCCGCCGTATGCGCCCATATTTACTACGCCGCCGTTGGGGAAAGGCTCGGAGCCGATAGGGGTCATGGGATCGCCCGCATCAATGCAGGAACTCGTCACATCGTCCGTCGTCCATCGATCCTCGTTCGGGTCGTATCTCCCGCCCTGTGATTTTAGGTGATAATCCCCATCTACCCAGATATCGTCATTTACATCTTCCGGCGTCCCGTTAGTATCCCAATGCCCCGGGCCGGCAAAGCAAGGGTCGGCATCTATATTCCCTGATCCCGGCCAGCCGCCTTGCACATCGCTGTAGGCAAAAATTACCGAGCCACCACCGGGATCATATATCTGCGGATAGGTTGGAGCGCTGTTGCCCACGATGATACAGTTGATTATATCAGGATTGCTCGAATTGACTGCCATCCCCCCGCCCCGGTCCCGGGCATAGTTGCCTGCAATCGTGCAGTTACTGACCTTGGGTGAGCATTCCTCATAGTAGATACCCCCGCCTTTGTTAGCCCGATTGCCCGTGATAATGCAGTTACTGATTGCGGGGTTCGATTCCTTGCAGTAAATCCCCCCGCCAAAAAAGTCACAATAAAATGGCGGTCTGGGCAGAAGACATACTCCCGGAGCGTATCCGTTGGTCATAGTAAAGCCGATCACTGCCGACAGACGCCCCTCCCCGGAATGGAAGTAGAACCCCCGGTGTCGGTCGGCTTTGGTCCCGTTGCAGTCGATGACGCAGTTTTCCGGGCCATTCTCTGATTTGACCGTGATAGCCTTGCCGCGGAAGTCAATATCGCGATTCCCCTCTCCCATATAGATCCCATCCGCAACCAGGACGGTATCGCCGTCATTGGAATCGTCGATAGCCGCCTGAATAGTGGAAAAATCCGCCGCCCCATCGTCGTCAACAGTGATAGTCCGCCCGTCGCAGACCGCAACCGCCGCAAGAATCGCCAAAACAGCAATCAAAGCCTTCATTTTCGTGGCCTCCCGTAACCTTAATGTCTTAATCCCTTAATTATACCATCCTCTTGGCGCTCTGAAGGAGCAAAATAGAATTTTTCTGTCCCGATTCTCTCGGCTCTTTTCATCTTCTTCATGCCTACTCGGCAAGACAAGCTTGAAACATTTGGCATTATCTGATAAGAAATTAAAGATGACCCGGCCACAGTGAAATCATCTTTTGATAACCAGTACTCTATCGAGTATGATTCTGTGAATTGTCATTGCGAGACCTGAAAGGCCGTGGCAATCTTTGGTGTTCGAGTGCGTTGAGATTGCCGCGTCGGCCCCGCCAAGGCGCGTCTTCGTCTTCGGCCTCCTCCTAAGAAAATGGACGGTTCTTTTAATGCGAGGGGTAGGAGATTGCCGTAGTCGCTGCGCTCCTTCGCAATGACAGATGTTGAGCCGTTTTCTTTTGCGCGCCTCCTGAGAATCCGGTGAGGTGCTCGCAATGACATCTACAGTTTCAATATTGACAGACTGCTATTGATATTCGTTGGAGAGACAAATAAATGAAGAGAATTGTTGTTCTCGACGGCTACACGCTGAACCCCGGCGATTTGACCTGGAAGGATTTGGAGGCTCTTGGTCCGTGCACGGTGTACGACCGTACGGCCCCCGAAGATACCGTCGCGCGAGCCCAAGCCGCCCGGATTGTCATTACGAATAAGACCGAGTTGTCGTCGGACGTAATCAAGCAACTTCCAAATCTCAAATACGTCGGCGTTCTGGCAACCGGTTACAACGTCGTGGATATCGAAGCGGCCCACAGCCGCGGCATCCTCGTCACTAACGTCCCAGCCTACAGCACCCGGTCCGTAGCGCAAATGGTATTTGCGCATTTGCTCAACCTCGCTCTGCGCGTCGGTCGGCACGCCCAAACGGTGAGCAGCGGGAAGTGGTCTTCCTGCCCGGACTTCTGCTATTGGGATACGCCTCTGATTGAGTTGGCGGGACTGACTATGGGGATAGTCGGCTTCGGAAGGATAGGCCGAGCCGCAGCAAACGCAGCTTTGGCGTTCGGGATGAAAGTGATCGCCTACGACATCGCCCCGCCGGCCGATGTGCCGCAGGGATGCCAACTCGTCGGACTGGACGACGTCTTTCGCGAGAGCGATGTGGTTAGTCTTCATTGCCCGCTTACCTCCGAGAATAAGGGTATTGTCAACGAGCAGCGGCTGGCGATGATGAAAAGAACAGCCTTCTTAATCAACACAAGTCGCGGGCCTTTGGTCGATGAGCAGGCTTTAGCAGAAGCGCTCAATAGCGAGCAAATCGCCGGGGCCGGGCTGGATGTCTTGACCTCCGAGCCGCCGGATGAGGATAACCCTCTGCTCGGCGCCAGGAACTGCTTCATCACGCCGCACATCTCCTGGGCGACGCGTGCTGCACGGCAGCGATTGCTCAAAGTCGCAACTGAAAATGTAGCCGCATTCATCGCAGGCAAACCGCAGAATGTCGTCAACCAGACCTGAGAACCACCACCGAATCTACTCCCGGAATCACCGCTCCTTAATATCATAACAGAAAAGGGTTTCGTGGTAGCGCAGATAGAGTCGGCCGTCGAATAGGACTGGGTGGGTCCAGGCGTCTTTTACTTGTTTTTCCGTCAGGCTGAAGCGGCCCATTATTTTTAGGGTGTTGGGCTCGATTTTTAATAGGCCAACGTTGGCTTGCTCGTCCAGGCAATAGAGGCGGTTGTCGGCGTGGATTGCTGCTCCGGTCGTGAAATCTTTTAGCTCGTATTTTGTTTTTCCCGTTTTCCAGTCAACTGCGAACCACCATTTTGACTTTTTGTATCCGGCTGAGAATAGGACTCCATCGACGAGTACGCCGCTGCCGGTTACCGTATCGAGGGATAGATTGGTCCAAGCATGGTTGGCGGCGATTCCTTTTTCGTTTGCGACGAGGCGGTACGCCCTGCCGTGCTCGCCGTAAGGGGTTACGTAGAATATTCGGCCCGAATCATAAATCGGGGGCGAGATATTCGTCCCGAACCGGTTTTTCAAAGGCACCGTCCAGAGCAGGGCGCCGGTATCGGCGTCGACTCCGAATCCGTGGGCCGAGGAGCAATTTGCGATTATGCGGCGGCCAGCGTGGTGGAATAGAATTGGCGGACTGTGGGTTGCCTTGTCGTCCGCGAGCGGGGGGGTTGTCCATATTGTGCTGCCGTTGGTCTTGTCCAATGCGGCCATGAGGGCTTTCTTGCCGCCCGGCGTTACAATCACGCGCGGGCCGTCCACCAGTACGCATTCGCTTAATGCCCAGGTGATGTTCTTGCCTTCGAATCGCTCCAAGATATTGACGGTCCAGACCTCGTCGCCCGAGGCTGCATCCAGGCATGCCAGTCGGCCGTGGGCGTTTAGATTGTAGATTCGGCCTTGGGAAAAAGTGCAGGCTGCGCGCGCCCCGGGAAAGGAACGCTTCCAGGCCTTGCCGTTGTTGGCCCGCCACTGCTCTTTGCCGTTGCGGTCGAATGCAAAGACGATCAGATCATCGCCCACGTCGCCGGTAATGTACAGCCGCTCGGCGACAATAATCGGCGACGACCATCCTTTGCCCAGACCATCGACCTTCCACAGCAATTCAGGCCCGCCTTTGGGCCAACTCTGCTGCAAGCCCTTCTCCTCCGAAATGCCGTCCCGGCGCGGCCCGCGCCACTGCGGCCAATCCGGCTCCGGGGAAGCAATCAATCCGTCTTCGCCCGCCGCGATGCTCCCAACCACCATTGCCGCCAGTAAGCACACAATCACAAAACGCATTGAACTGCACCTCCCAACCAACTCCTGTTGTGGAAACGGCATTTGTCATTCCCGCGGAAGCGGGAATCCAGATTTTTTGCTCTGGACCCCTGCTCCCCGATCTGGGTCGAGGACAAGCTTCGCAGGGGTGACATTGGTGGTTTTTGCCTTCCGCAACAGAAAGTAGTTAAATGTTGGTTCATTGACGCGCCCATTCGTTTTTAATCGCTATCAAATCGCGGCGCGGATAGCGCCATGCCTTCTCAACCGCGGTCTCGAGAAGGCTCAATACGGCCCGGTAGTCTTTGTCGTCGCAGTCCCTGTAAATCGGCTCGGCGCATTTCGCCGTTCCCTCTGCTGACTTTGCCAAGGGCGCCGTCAAGAACAGACTTCGACTTGGGCGATGAATATCAATCCAATCAGGCCGAGAGACCTCCGAAGCCTTGTGGCAGGAGCCGCAACGGTTTTTGTGTATGTTCGATATTTTGGCGATCAGGTCGGCGTCGGCGGGGGGGCTGTAGGCCGGCTGCTTCTGACGTTTGTTGACGAAGCGGTCGTGATAGGGTGCGTTGCCGTCGATCCATGTCACCAGCCGCAGCCACTCGGCCCGGCTGAGTTGCGCTCGTTTGCCGCAAGGGCCTTCGCGGAGGACTTTTACGAGTTTGCTTTTGTGCGATCCGAATGCAAGAGGCTGGGTAATTGCCGAATCGCCCTGCACAACCGACCATGATACGAGCTTGTGCTGAATGATAGTCTCGAACGCTCGATTGAATCCGTAGCCGGCGATGTAGTTTGAATGACCGGGCCCCTGCTTCGGCCCGGCTGTCAGCCCGCCGTAAAAATCCAGACCGCCCGCAGGGCTCAATCCGCTGTGGCAGCGCACACAATGCCTATCGAAGATAGGCTGAATATCGCGCAGAAAACTGATCGGCTGCTCGCCCCAGGCCGGCGGGACAGGGTCCAGCGGCTCGCGCTTAAGGGCCAGAGAAATGCGCCTGTTGCCCATCGGCGCCTCTTCGCGCGTCTCATGGCAGCCTACGCACCCTCGGACCTCACCCGGCTGAAAACTGATAAAGGACCGCATCCGGCGCAGCTCCATGTGGTCTTTATCCAACAGTTGGAAATAGACAGGCGTATCGGCGGGGACGCGAAAATGCGCGCTGCCGTCGCTCTCTATCGGCACCGTGCCAATCACTCGCACGGGCGTCCAATTGTTGGGGTACGCCTTCTCCGTATATCTGTGTCCGCCGAACTGGTTGTCATAGGGCCACTGCGGCCGTTGAGAGATGCGGAGGAAACGAGCCTGGCCCGGAGAGACGGCGTCAACGCCGTATGTTACGTTGGCTATTGAGCAGACGGCGTAAGATTTGTTCGGGTCGGTCGTATCCGGCAAAATCGGGGGCTTGGGACGAGGCTTGAGCGGTATCGGGATGAAGCATGAAATAGTCTCGTCGCGGTAAATCAACTCTTTGGTGCCGAATACGTCGATAAGGTATATTCCGTAGCCGGCCGGGGCGGTTTGGGCGTTGGAATAGGAATAGGCGGCCAGGAAGTATTTGTCGGAAAGCGGCCACACCGTCGAATAAAAACCGCTGGAATCGAAGACGCCGCCTTCATCAACAGTCTCGCCCGACATGCCGCCCTCCGGAGGCTTTACGCCGGGCGTGACTATTCTGATTCCCTTGGGGCTGTTCATCCCTGCGGTGGGCGTAATCACAACCACCGGCCCGACCGCGAGCGTATGATGGCCCGCCGCAATCGCCGTCAACTTGCTCATACCCAGGCCGGGGATCGAGCGCATGTCCTCCAAAGCCCAGGGATCGTTGAAATGCTGTTTGAAGAGGGCGTCGGCCCCCGTTCCGTCCGGGCGAATCACCCAGATGGATTGTATATGCGCCCAGCCGCGCTCCTGATATTCCCACCGTGTGTAGCCTATAGTTCCATCGGCAAGAGTATGCGGCAGGTAGTCTCCATCCTTCGAAACGCTCATCCATCGAATGTTGCCGCCGTCGGCGCGACAGACAAACAGATTGCACGAGGTCTCGTCCTTATCGTACTCGTTGCACTGGAGGGAACAGCCGCACCGCTCGGAGACGAAAACAATGTCACCGTTGGGAGCATACGTCGGGTCCAGGTCGCTCCATTGACCATCCGTGATCTGCCGAAGATTCGTCCCGTCGATATTCACCTCATATATATGAATCGGCTCTTCGGTGCGGCGCAAACGGTAATTTGTCAGCCGGTCTTTCCATCCCACGGGCGGCTGATTGCTCTTCGCTTTTGCATAGCCAAAGACCACACGATCCGCATCCCACCACAAATCCATACCGTGCACATGCCCCGGCCCAAGAGCGCCTTTGAGGATATTGCGAGCCTTCGGCTCTTCATGCGGCCCGGCCATCGTAATCGCGCAGATGTCACCGCCCGGCCGCGATACCCAGGGCATGTGATTCAAACACACATCCGGATAGGTCTCCTGGGTGTAACGCTTGACAAAGAGCAGCTCGCCGAAATCAAGCAGCGGGTTCGAGAACGCAAGACGTCGCACCGTTCGCCTCACCCGAAGGTACAACTCTCGCTGAGCCTCATCGGATGCTCTCGCCTCGAGCTTTTTGTAATCATCCTCCAGCTTCTTCAATTGGGCCACAGACGGTCTTGTCTCGACGGACATTCGTGTTAAGTCCTCGGCAAGCCGGCGACCGCGCTGCAGGAAGTACTCTATCGGATAGACAACTTCAGGCTTCGCCTCGACTCTGCCTTTGGGCGTTGACCACGGGCTGGTACTGCTCTGATCGACGGGCCTGCCCAACGCCAGATTAACCTGCGGCTTCTGTGGTCCATAGATTTCAACTTCGTCTAAGTGAAAGAAGATTGGCGTTTGGCTCGGTATCATCAACCTAACATATCGAGCGCTGATGCCTTCACCTTCGAAGCGAACCTCCAAAGGTTTGGCCTTGGCGACTCCGCCAAAGAATTTGGCTTTGTTACGGTGCCGAGCGGTCCAGTCTTTCGCGTCGTCGGATGTGAGAATGACTAAATTGTCCGCGTTGTGCAGGCCCGGCTCATAATCCAGACGGTTAAAGACAACTATTCGAGAGACCCCAGTTGGCTTTGGCCCCAACTCGACCTGCCACCAGGGATTGGCCTGCTGCCCGACATGAAATCCGTATTTTCCGTCTTTTACCCCGTCAACCGCCCCGCGAGCATCCTCGAACGTCTGCGGAGGCTTGGGCGGCTCAACCCACGCCTCGGCCTGCCTGATCCAATCGGCCTCGAGAAGCGACCATGCGCCCTCGGCTCCAAACGCAGCCTGTGCGAAAACAGACGAACACACCCACAATGAACAGAACGTCAATACCCCTGATCGTCTCATCGAAAATCTTGGTTTCCAAGAACTTCTTATCTTCCCAGGCAACCTATACCTGAACCGCATCATTATAGCACAAGTCAGGGAAATAATAGGCAGGATTCTATTCGGGAGCTTTGCTGCTATCGGTCGCCGTCGGCCTCGATGCCGGGAACCTTACTCAGCATCCGCCGCAGCAAGTCCATAGGCAGGCCCATTACATTTGTCAGGCTGCCCTCGATTCTCTCGACGAATTCATCGCCGTTTTCTTGTATCGCGTATGCCCCGGCCTTGCCCCGCCAGCTACCGCTTTTGAGATGCTCTGCAATCTGCTCGGGCGTCAACTTCCTCGGATACACCGTCGTCGAATCGCTTTCGCACAGTTCGGTTCCGTCGCTCAGCCGCACAATCGCAACGCCCGTGACTACCCTGTGAGGCGTGCTGAAGAGTTTCAGAGTAATCTCCTCGGCCTCCTTGGAATCGGCGGGCTTGCCGATTATCTCGCCGGCGAAATCCGCAACGGTATCGGCCCCCAAGACTAATGAATCGCCGAACCTCTCCGCAACGCTCAGGGCCTTGGCCAAAGCAAGTCGCTCAGCGTATTGCTCCGCCCCAACCCCCTCTCTGGCAAAGCCCGATTCGTTAACTGCCGGAACAACAACTTCAAAGTCATACCCAGCCTCGGCCAACAACTCCTTTCGCCGCGGCGACGCAGACGCCAAAATAAAATACACGGAACTCTGCTCACACATACCACAATCCCTTATTCCTGCGCAAGCAGGAATCCGGTTATCAAAAAACAGTGTCAATCTGTACTACAAACGTTCAACTCCTTGTTTTTTATGCACATTTTTTATATCCGACGTAACTAACTTACTGAAATTACGGTAGTTATAATAAGAGCGTGTAACAAAATGAGGTCTCAATCGCATTTGGTTCTCTGGATTCCCGCTACCCGCTTTCGCGGGCACAAGCTTCGCGGGAATGACAGAGGGGAAGTTTTCATTTTGTTAGGCGCTCTAATTTTGCCGGCCGGAAATTTTCCGATGAGTTTACCGCTTTAGGCCCCCGGCATGTTGGGGTGTAATACCGCTTAGGAATATGCCGGTGGCTTCAAAGCGTTAAACTCCAACCTCGTCAGAGGCTGCGCATTACAATCACTCAACCAACTATTTTGCATGAGAACCAATCATTCGTAGGGTATTATCTTGTTTGGTTGCGGCCGAAGGCCGCGCCAGGTTTTCAGTGGATACAGATGCGCCACCCCCGATGAGGCTCGCTCATTCACATCATTCCGGCGTTAATCGTTCCGGACGACCTTCCACCTCTGGCGACCAAGTTGGAACAAGCCCTATCAGACAAATAGCCGTCGCCGGCATCGCCTTCACCGATTACCTGACCGGCAAAGTATTCAAAGTGCAAGAGGTAATCAAGCCGCAGCCGAAACAAAACCCTTTCTCGCCTTTAATCCTCACTTCGCCGACGAATTAGCTCTTGCAGTGTCCGGCACGGTTTATAGAATGGCCGTATGTCCAAGCTGCTTAACAAGGTAGTGTGCGGTGACTGCATAGAGGTCCTGGGGAAAGTGCGTAAGCCCTTTGCGGACCTGATCTTCGCCGACCCGCCGTTCAATATCGGCTACAAGTACGACAAATACGACGACAAGGTCAAAAAGAAGAACTACATCGCGTGGACACGAGAGTGGATGAGCGTTTGCAAGAAGGTGCTCAAGCCCCACGGCTCGTTCTACATCGCCATCGGCGATGACTACGCGGCGAACGTTAAAACAATAGCCGATGAGCTTGGGCTGATTATGCGAAACTGGATAATCTGGTACTACACGTTCGGCCAGCAGACAAAGAACAAATTCGCGCGGGCACACACGCACATCTTCTACTTCGTCAAGGACGAGACGAATTTCACATTCAACGACACTGCCATTCGAGTGCCGTCCGACCGGCAGTTGATCTATAACGACAGACGCGCCAATCCGAAGGGCAAGATGCCGGACGATGTCTGGAGCGAGTTCTCTCGCGTGTGCGGGACATTCAAGGAGCGTCAGGGGTGGCATCCGTGCCAGATGCCGGAAAGCCTGCTGAGCAGAATCGTTGCCGTCAGCTCAAACAGGGGCGATTGCGTGCTCGATCCGTTCAGCGGGTCCGGAACGACGGCGGCGGTCGCCTGCCAATCGGGCAGGAATTATGTTGGAATCGAAATCTCCGAAGAATACGCTGAGAAGGCAGAAAAACGCCTCAAGGCCCTCAAGAAGGAGCCTGAAGCAGCGGGGCGCAACTTGTTGCTCAGCGTCGCCGAGTTGAGCGAACTGAGGCGTCTGTCATCCGATATGCGAATGCCTCTCAAGGAAATTGCCGGGGACCGGAAGGTGTTGGAGATATTTGCCGGTCAGCTTAGCATACGGATGAACAATAATAAGCGGTATAGTGCGGATGAAATGGTATCTGCTTTGGGGGCTTTGGCGGATTGAAGCGTCGAAATCGAAAGCGTAAATCACTGCTGCGTCGCTCAGCTTCCTGGATATGGGCCGGGCTGTTTTTCTTTTGGGTGGCCCTTATGGCCGTTGGGAAGTGGATTTGGGCTCGCCTGGGGCGCGCTTTGCCGTTTAGTCCACCTTTTATCGTCAGTGCGGCTGTTTTGACGGTGATTCAGCCTCCCTTGGGGTGGGCTTTCCTGGCGTGGGCGGCGTTTGTGCCATTTGTGCTGGGTTGTTCGCCGCGGAGCAAAGCCGGTCCTCAGGCCTTGGCGGCGTACTTGGTATCGGCTCTCTACTGGATGGCCAATCTTTACTGGATGGTTCCGATAACTATTATCGGCTGGGTCGTATTCTGCCTTTATACGGCTCTTCTGTGGCCTATCCTTGTGCTGGGCGTTCGCTGGTGCAGGATTAGGAATGTCCCGCTGTTTCTGGCGTTGCCTGTGTTTATTGTAGGCATCGAGCAGATGCAGGGGCTTTTCGTGGGTGGTTTTTTGTGGCGTTTGTTAGGGCACAGCCAGTACCGTAACATCACAATCATCCAGATAGCAGACATATTCGGGGCCGGGGGCGTTTCGTTTCTGGTTGCGATGGTCAACGGCCTGGCTGCCGAGTTGATAATCGCGGGCCGAGGGGGGCAGTTGCGACGCAAACGCAGGTTTGGAATCGGCCAATTGGCTAAAATCGTCATTGTCGGCGCCGCAGTGGCCGGAGCGGTGCTTTACGGGCGATGGCGTATCGGTCAATCTGCCGAGTTTATCGAGACCGGCCCCATTATCGCCTCTCTCCAATCGAACACGCCACAGTCGGTCAAGCGGTCGTTCGAGGAAGGCATGAACATATTCGACCCCCTGATGGCACAAAGCAGGGCTGCGGCTGAAGCGGGGGCCGAACTCATCGTTTGGCCGGAAACTATGGTCCAGGCCACACTGAACCCGGAAGTGCTTGGGATTGTGGATTCTTCGCATCTCTGGAAGGTTATGGATACGGCCCTTCGCGAACATTGCAGAGATACGACCTCTGTGCTTGTGGGGGCGTACGGAGGAGTCTGGGACCATTCGAAAGACCAGTGGGCCCGGCGATACAATTCGGCCTTTCTGTACAAACGTGACGGCAGCCAGTATGACCGGCACTATGACAAGATCCACTTAGTGCCTTTCGGCGAGGTCCTGCCTTTCAAGAAGAGCCTGCCCTGGCTTTACAATATCCTGATGAAGTTCACGCCGTACAACTACGACTACTCCCTTGATTACGGCAGCGAGTACACGGTTTTTGAGATGAGCGGGGTAGGCGGCAAAACTCACAAGTTTGCTGTTATCATCTGCTACGAGGACGTGGTCCCCTATATCGGGCGGCGATTCTCGCTGGACGATCAGGGGCGTAAGCAGATTGACTGGCTGGTCAACATAAGTAACGACGGATGGTTCGTTAAATTCGAGGACGAATCAGGCGAAATTCATCCAAGCACGGAACTGGCTCAACATGCTGCTATTTGTGTTTTCAGGGCTGTTGAGAACCGTCTGAGCGTGATTCGAAGCGTCAACACGGGCATAAGCTGCCTTATCGACAGCGTGGGGAACATCCACAATGAGTTTGCGGCCGGGACTCTGCCGACCAACGCGATGGCCAGGACCGGTATGGCTGGATGGTTTGCCGATAAAATGCCGATAGATGAAAGGACAACTTTTTTCAGCAAATACGGGCAATGGCTGGATTTTTGCTGTAAAAGCTGTGTTTTCTTGTTCATAATAGTATCGCTTTTTGTAAGGCTATTGGGGGCCGGGCGATTTGGATAGTGATTTGTCAGGGAGGTCAAATGGAAAACGAGTTTTGTGAACCCAAGGCAAATAATACAAGGACTGGCTTCCTTGTTCACGGCTTGGCCCTTGCCTGCACGATGCTATTGGCTCTCGGATGCGAGGAGCCAATGAATACAGGCATAATCCCAAAGGTTGCGCAAGGCATCGACATAAACGACCTGACAGTTCAGGCCTACCGGATTATCCTGGACAGCCTGTCCGACAAGGACCCATCGATAAGGGCCAACGCCATCGAGGTCGTCGCTCAGACGGGACAGATTAGGCTGGTGCCTAAAGTCCAGCGCCTGCTGGAAGACGAGTTTGCGCCGGTAAGGTTTGCGGCGGCGCTGGCTATCGGCGATTTGGAGTATTCTTTCGGTGCAAGGGGCCTTCAGCGATTATTCAAGGATCCTGATTCGAACGTTAAAATAGCGGCCTGCTACGGGATGGTCAAGCTCGGCTCGGTGAAATACAGGGAGGTGCTCCGCAGAGCGGTGGCCAGCACGGATCAGACGGTTCGCGCCAACGCGGCCTTTCTGTTGGGCAAGAGCCGGGACAGAAACGCGCTGAAATTGCTGTACTGGGCGATGCGTGACAAGGATTCGGCTGATAAGGTGGCATATCAGGCGGCCGAATCCATAGCAACGCTCGGCGACGACCGAATATATCCGAAGCTCTGGACGATGCTGCTCAGTGTTTATGCCGATGTTCGAGTGACTGGTGTGCGGGCGATGGGCGCTCTGGGCACACGCGATGCGAGGAACGCCCTTATCAGGATGCTCAGCGACGAAGTGCTTGAGGTTCGCCTGGCGGCTGCCGAGCAACTCGGCATGCTTAACGACCGGAGCGGCGAGCCCGAAGTCCTGGACGTATTTAGTCGAAAGCTCACAAACAGGATGGAGCCGGTTGATCATGAGCGTGTCAATGTCCTTACGGTGCTGGCAATAGGCAGAATCGCCACTCCGGCCTTGATGAAACACCTGCCCCAGTTCCTGACGAACGAGTCAAAGGCAGTGAGGATTGCTGCCGCCAGGGCCGTTTTACAGAGCAGAATGCGGAATTGAGTTCGGTGAACGCTTGTCTTTCGGGCCTCGGATGCATTATTTCGGTTTGCAGGGGTGGCAAGGCAGGCCGTTTTTGGATTTTTTGCTGAATACCGGGGTAAAAATAGCTTGACCTTTTGCCACGTAATGCATAAAATTAGGATGTATGTGTGTATTGTTGGGGTGTTTCGCTCCTAACTATGCCGCCTTTTGCGGCATCGGACCTGTTCGATGAGTTGTTTTCGGGTTTTTCAGGTCGTGCTGGAAGGAAGCGGGTGCATTGGAAAATAGAAGGTGTAACTGAAAGGGGCCTGCTGTGAGTACTCTTACAAAGGTGTTAATCGTACTACTGACCGTATCTTCAATCTTCCTTTGCGGGATCGTGGCGACTTATGTAGCCAGCGCCGACAACTTCAAGGAGATGCATGAAACGGCCAACGGGCAACTACAAAGAGCAAAGAGGGACGTCAGTGCAGCGAATGCCGAGGTCAACCAGGTGAAGAGCAGCACGGAGCAGGCCAAAGCGGCTCTGCAGGCCAAAATTGGGAGCCTCGAAAGTGAACTCATCACCGTTAGAGGCGATCTGGACCTGGCTCAGACCAAGAGGGACCAGCTTGGTAACGACGTGGATCAGTTGACAAGCCAGCTCGAGGCGCTGGCGGTGACCAACGACAAGTGGCATACGATGTTGCAAAACGCTCAGACCGAACTGACGAAGGTTAACGCTGGACTGATCAAGGAGAGAAGCCAGAACAAAGAAGTCACAACGGCGATCCTGGAGAAGATGGCGATCATAGCTCAGTTGGAGGACCAGGTAAAGCAGTTGGTCAGTGAAAAAGAACAATTGCAGGTCAAGCTGGTGCAGGTTCTGCGGCAATTCGGCAAGACAATGGGCAAATCAACGCCGGTTACGACATCCGCCTCTACGAGAGATAAGGCCCAGCCGAGGCTTCCGGGTCCCAGCCTGGCGCCTGTTGGCGCGCAAGTTAAGGAAATCGGGCTCAAGGGCGTGATAACTCAGGTGGATTTGAAGAACTCTCTTGCAGTGATATCCATCGGCGCGGCCGAAGGCGTGAAAGAGAAGATGAAGTTCTACGCCACGCGAGGCGACACCTTCATTTGCGAGATTCTGATTCTGGATGTTTCTGCCGAAAGAGCGGTGGGTTTCCTCGAGCGAGTGCAGACCCCTCCCAAGAGCGGAGACAGCATCAGTACGAGCATAGGTTCTTAAGAGAGACAAGCCGCCGGAAGGGGTCTCGAGTGCCTGAGGCTTTTTGCGGCGAGACGAATAGTCGAAGATTCGGCCGAATTCTGCGAAAAGCGGCGAGGCCGGGGTTTTTTTATAGTGCGAGGTTGGTATATGAGTCCCAATGGACAGGCTCAAGGCAATAATGCGAAAGTACCGGACAACGTCTATACGGTAGTTCTTGCCGTGGCGACCTGCGCAGTAGTGGCTGTCGCGGCGTTCGTGCTGTATATGTGCTACACACAGTACGGCACTATCAAAATGCCTTAGTCAATTCACTTTTCGACGATACCGCTGTTTATCACACAGGAAAAGACCAGTTATTGCGAAAGGAGTCGAAAGTGGTGTTGGACACAGTGTTAGGTTGGTTTAGCATGGATATGGGTATCGACCTGGGCACTTGCACTACGCTGGTTTGTGTCCGGGATAAGGGTATCGTCCTGAATGAGCCATCCGTCGTCGCCGTTCGCAAAGGGACCAACGTCGTTCTCAACAACGGAGAGGCGGTCGGCCTGATCGCGAGGGAAATGCTCGGCAAGACTCCAGGCTCGATTAGCGCGATACGCCCGCTCAAAGACGGTGTTATCAGCGACTTCGAGATCACCGAGGCGATGCTCAAATACTTCATCAGGAAGGTTCACGGGAGGAGGGGGCATCTGGTCAATCCTCGTGTTGTAATTGCTGTGCCGAGCGGTATTACGGCTGTGGAGCGCCGTGCAGTTATCGACAGCGCCGAGCGTGCGGGCGCTCGGAAGGTTTTTCTTGTCGATGAACCTATGGCCGCAGGGATCGGGGCAGGCCTGCCTATTACGGAGCCGACGGCCTCGATGATCGTCGATATCGGCGGCGGAACTACGGAAGTCGCCATCATGAGCCTGGCGGACATCGCGACGTCCGAATCCATCCGCATGGGGGGAGACGATATGGACGAAGCCGTAATCAACCACCTGAAAAAGACTTACAACCTGCTCATCGGGGAGGCTCGGGCTGAAAAGGTTAAGATTCAAATCGGCTCGGCGGCGCCTCTGGACGAGGAATTGACGATGGAGATAGCAGGTAGAGATACGATTTCCGGCCTGCCGAGAAAGATTGTTATCACAAGCGAGGAGATCCGCGAATCCCTCCGCGACCCGATCGCCGCAATTATAGACGCCGTCACCGCAACACTCGAAAAAGCCGAACCCGAGCTTGCCGCGGATTTGATAGACAACGGCGTGCACATCTGCGGCGGAGGCTCGCTGCTTCGCGGAATGGACACAGTCCTTGCAAATGCTACGGGACTGAAGGTGCAGACCGTTGAGGACCCGTTGAGTTGCGTAGCACGCGGGACAAGCGTCTATCTTGAGAACCTGGAGTTGTGGAAGGATACGATGGATCACAACGACTACGGATGGGAATGAGCGGTTAAGCGGTTCTCCCCTTGTACGCTTGTGCTACGGTTCTTTAACGTACCCGGATTATGGCAGCGAAGCAAACCAAAGTCTCCAGACGAATGTTATTCACCTGGTTCATGCTGGCCGGGCTCATTCTCTTTATCGCCCCGGCCAAATGGACCAACAACTTCCAGTTTGCTTTCCTGCGTGTTTTCAACTGGCCCCTGAGCGTAGGGCAGAACATTACACTTTCGGTTGGCACAAGAGAGCGACTGACGGACGAAGATTCTGTCTCGCGGGCAGCGCACAACCAACTGAAGAACTACTGCGCCAACCTTGAAGCAAAGTTGATACGCCAGCAACAAAGAATTGAAATGCTCACGGGACTGCCGAGCAAATCTTTCCTCGGCAATGCGAAGCTGATCGAGGCATTCGTTTACACGTTCTCGGTCGATAAGGTTAACGGTGAGATGACTATAGACGCCGGCGGCAACAAAGAACTGGCCAAGGGGCAATTCGTTCTGTCCGAGAACAGCATTATTGGGACAATAAGCGATGTGTCTCCCGTCGGCGCCCGGGTGAAACTGCTCAGCAGCCCGACGTCGAATATCCCAGTTCAAATGGGCGGCGTAAAGCGCTATATGCAGGGGATCGGCGACAACCTGGCGAAAGTTCCGATGATAGAACACAAGCCTAAGATCGGCACGGAGGTCATGGCTGCAAGGATGGCGGGCGTACTCAGTACGCCTATCATCGTTGGACGGGTGCTTCGATGCGAGAGAAATGCCGACAGTCCGACGCTTTGGGATGTAGTAGTCGAGCCGGTCTTCAATTTCGACCGGTTAGAAGACGTGGTGGTGATCGCGATGAATCCCGGTAAGTGAGCGGATTTGTGTTTTTTGATATATGAGTTCTGCAATTTTGCAGAAGCC
>JAUVXL010000140.1 GCA_030603595.1 Sedimentisphaerales bacterium
ATTCACTTGACATCGAACTCATAATATGGTACAATACATATCAAACTATAGAACTATACGCAATAAGGAGGTTCAAATCATGACCACGCAAGCCAGAATCCTCGCAAACCGCCTAAACGCCCAAAAATTCACCGGCCCAAAATCCCAAAAAGGCAAGGCCGCCGTCTCGCAAAACGCCCTAAAGCACGGCCTATCCGCCCGCCACGACGTAATCATCACCGAAAGCCAGGCAGACTTCGACCTCCACCGCGATTCCCTCCTCGACGAGCTCGACCCCCAAAGCCCAATGGAATCAATCCTGGCCGACCGCATCGTAAGCCTATCATGGCAACTAAAACGAGCCGACAGAATCCAAAACCAAACATTCGACGCAATGAACGAGGAAAACAAATCCAACCCATTCCCTAATCTAACCAAAGCCCTCGCCCGAAAGGACCTATACCACCCAAACCCCCAAACCGCCGACCCCCAACACGACCTAACCCTCGGCCGAATAGCACTAAAAGACTTCGCAAACGCAAGAGTACTCGACCGACTACTAATGTACGAGCGCAGAATAGAAAACAGCCTGCACAAAACCCTACTGGAACTACAAAGACTAACACTAATAAGAAACCTAACACCTTCAAACCAACCCGAACCCGCAGTCCCGCCAGACTACGCCGACAGCAAACCTGTCCTAACCAAGTCGTCCTTCGCCCATCCTCCGTCGTCCGTCGTAACCCCGCCCCCCTCTACAACTGTAGAGCAAGCTCGACAAATCCACCCTTTTCCACAAAACAAACCCAATTTTCAAAACCCCAAAACCACCGCAAATTCTTCTCCCGAAAGCATTTACACCAATACTCCCCTCCGCCCCACCCCAAAAAACAAACCCAAACAAACCCAATTTCCACCCCCATTTTTCAGCAAATTTCACCCCCGCAGATCGCCAGGGCGCCCAAAACTGTCAGCCAAGGCTCACGTTTCCACCAACTTCGCCCGGCTCGAATATATGCACTTTGCCGGTATCGATATGCACCTGCACAGCATCCCCCGCCTTGATTGCAGCGTGGGGATCGACGCTGATTGTCAATCCCAGCCCGCCTTCAGTCTCCAGGATAACGTCCGTCCGATCCCCCAACGGCTCAACCACCCGCACTTTACCGCCGAGCACATTCTCCTTCCGCCCCGCCAAAGGCTCAAGCGAAACATTCTCCGGCCTAACCCCCAGCACCACCGCCCCGCCGTTGTACGGGCGCACCCTACCAACCGTATCGTCCGGCAATAAGATGCAACTACCGCCCGCAACAAAGTATGCCTTGCCATCTCTCATCTCGATGCCGCCCTCCAGGAAATTCATAGGTGGCGCACCAAGAAACCCGGCAACGAATCTATTAATCGGCCGATCATATACCTCCATCGGCGGAGCAATCTGCTGGACGAGGCCGCGGTCCATAACACAGATTCTATCGCCCAACGTCATAGCCTCGGTCTGGTCGTGCGTAACGTATATGCACGTGGTCCGCAGCCTCTGGTGCAGGGCCTTTAGCTCGCCCCTGGTGGTTACGCGGAGTTTCGCATCCAGATTGCTCAACGGCTCATCGAAAAGGAAAACCTTCGGATTCCGCACAATAGCCCGCCCCAGAGCCACCCGCTGGCGCTGCCCGCCGGACAATGCTTTGGGCTTGCGACCGAGCAATCCCTCAATTCCCAGCATCTTCGCGGTCTCTTCAACGGCTGCTTTGATCTCACCTCTCGGCGTCTTGCGAACCTTGAGGCTAAAGGCCATGTTCTGGTACACCGTCATATGCGGATAAAGGGCATAATTCTGAAACACCATCGCAACATCGCGATCCCTCGGCGGCACATCGTTGACTACCCGCCCGCCGATTGCTATCGTCCCCGCCGTAGGGTTCTCGAGCCCGGCTATCATCCGCAGAATCGTAGTCTTCCCGCAACCCGAAGGCCCCACAATCACCATGAACTCTTTATCTTCGACTTCAACACTCAAATCATCAACAGCAACAACGCCGCCGTCAAAGACCTTAGTCACTTTTTCCAACAGTACCTTTGCCATACAGTGCCGCCAATAAGGGAACAGCGACGATTATCGCATCGATGCGGGCGATTTTCAACGTCAAAACACCAACCGCACCAACAAAGTCATTGGAATCAAGGATCCCGGCAGAAGATTTCTTGGCATGGTTCAATTCCGGGTGGCAGCTTCCCACAAGAGGGGGATGGTAAAGCAAAGTGGGTGCTTCAAAGAGAGTATCGAAACGTGCAGAAGCACTCTTTACAAAGTTAAATGAGAAATCCAGATTGTAGTTGACTTTAGCTAAAAGACGTGTACAATATAATGAGGCAAGCACCTGGAGGTTTTTGGCATGTTCTTTAGCTTTGGAGCAAAGAGACAAAGAATCAAGAGGTGGTCAGCCCTTCTATTGGCAATCGCGGTTGTGCTGGTTGGACCTGTGTCGGCCGGTTTCTCGAGTACGGCCAGTTTTCAGGGGCTGGGGGATCTTCCCGGCGGAAGTGTTTGGAGTATAGCCTATGACATCTCAGCGGATGGGTCAACTGTTGTAGGTGATAGCTATTCTGCATCTGGAAGAGAAGCTTTTCGTTGGACAAAGGCCTCGGGTTTGCGTGGATTGGGAGTGATGCCGGTAGAGAACGCTTATAGCAGTGCTTCTTCGGTATCCGGAGACGGCGGCTACGTTACCGGGGATATACGAACAGAGGACTATGCAAGTGAGGCATTTTTATGGTCCGAACCAAACGGATTTTTATTCCTTGGCGCCTTAACCGAGCCCTCAGAGATCTACGGGGGAGCCTGGAGCAAGGCTGCCGGCATTAGTGATGACGGTTCGATCGTTGTCGGAACCAGCCTAACGGACGATCCAATACCAGCACAGGTTGCATTTCGGTGGACGGCGATTGACGGAATGCAGGCTTTGGGGGATCTGCCTGGTGGAGATTATTTGAGTGGCGCGAAGGGAGTGTCCGCCGATGGGACGGTTGTCGTCGGTCATAGCCGATCAGCTTTTGGGGATGAGGCTTTTAGATGGAGCCAATCCGGGGGCATGGAACCATTGGGGGATCTGCCTGGAGGTTTTTTCGCCAGTTATGCTTACGCTGTATCCGCCGATGGGGCAGTGGTCGTGGGAGCAAGTTATTCAGAACATGGATGGAGGGAGGCATTCCGCTGGACAGAATCTGAAGGAATGACGGGCTTGGGTGATTTGCCGGGAGGAGATTTTTACAGCAAGGCGCAGGCGGTCTCTGCGGACGGTTCTGTCGTAGTTGGACAGAGCGTAGTTTCTATAGATGGCCATTATGAAGATGAAGCGTTCATCTGGGACGAACATAATGGTATGCGGAGTATTAAAGAAGTATTGCGCCGCGAAGGGATAGATATGACCGGGTGGACGTTATACAACACAACAGGCATCTCCGAAGATGGCTTGAAAGTAGTCGGTTATGGTGAGACCCCGGACGGTAATGTGGAGGCATGGATAGCGACGCTGCCCACACCCGCAAGCATCGAAAGAGTCGGCCCGGAGTGGATCACCACATATAACGGTTCGGCAAATATGGCTGACTGGGCAACCACCATAGCCGTTGACGAACGTGGGTGTGTATATACCGGAGGCACCAGTTACAAAGCCCGTTTGGATTCCGACTTCCTAACCGTAAAGTACGACGCAAACGGAACCAAACTGTGGTCCGCCAAATATGTTGGTCCTGTAGCCGGTCTAAGTGAAGTCTCAGGTTTGGGAATAGACAAGTCCGGTAACGTCTATGTCACTGGAGATATTAACGCCGGTGAATATGGTGCGTGCGTCACGATAAAATATGATTCGAATGGAAACGAACTCTGGGCGGCAAAATACGATAAAGGCCCGGACATGAGTGCCGCAGCGTATGACATTGCTTTGGATGCCTACTGCAACGCTTATATTGCCGGCAGGGTTATGGTGAACACCAAATACAAATGCCTTACTATAAAGTATGATCCGAACGGCAACGAAAAATGGGCGACCATATACGACATCGCCTCTGCTCATCGAAGCGTAGGCTACGCCATGGCGACAAACGATCATGGAGAAGTGTATGTTGCAGGATGCACTTACAGGGGCAGTGAGAGCTACTACATGACCGTCAAATACGACCCGAACGGCATGCAGTTGTGGGCCGCCCAATACGGCCAGGAAGATAGTGACGCATCGGCCTGGGATATCGCTTTAGACGAATCAGGGAATGCGTATGTCACGGGCGAGAGTCTTGATAGGGCCGGCAGTGATACCTTGGATGTTGCTACGATCAAGTATGGCGCGGACGGAAACGAGATTTGGGTAAAGAGATATGACCCGGGCATGCAGGGGAGCGGCGGTAAGATTGCACTTGACGCACAGGGCAATGTGTACGTCGGCGGCAATCTGGGACGCCCTTATGACGACAGCGGCGATCAGTTGGTTCTTAAGTATGACCCAAATGGCAATGAAATGTGGGCTGAAAGTTACAATGGTCCGGCCGACGGTGCCGATATGCTGCTCGATATGGTTGTGGACCCGCCAGGGAATGTCTATATTACAGGTTACAGTTCAAACGGTTCCGACAGAGACTACATTACCATCAAGTACAATACCGACGGATGGAAAAGCTGGGTGCAGAACTACGACGGACCCGCAAATGGGGACGACGGTGCAGGAGGAATTGCAGTGGACGGCGCCGGCAATATCTATGTCACCGGGGGCAGCGAAGGCAGCGGCTCCGAAATTGAATGCGCCACGATCAAGTATTCCAAGTGCACGCAAACCGGAGACATCGATTGCGACAGGGACGTTGACTTTGGAGATTTTGCAGTGTTGGCATATAACTGGCTGGATATTAATTGTGGGAAATGCGGATGGGCCGATCTTACCGATGATGGAAATACAGGAATGGATGATCTATTAGTGCTTGCCGAAAACTGGCTTGCCGGTATCACCCCTTAGTTTTGTCGGAATTAATGTTGTAGTAAAGAGCTGCAAAAGGTTATCCCTCACAAGCCTTTCTGCCGTTCACAGCCCTTTGCCAATAAAGACTTCCGGCAATGTGAACTCCTCGATGGTTTCTTCAATATCTTCTGGGAAAGAGGCTATTACCAAGGATATGGCCGACTTCAAGAAGCGATGGGAGAAATGGGTGCTGAAGCTGCGATTCGGCTGAGTTGCATTTCTTATTAACCGCCGAGATCGCATCCCCAAGGGACAGGAAGACCGCGGAGGAATGAGCGTATGTCTGATATTTGATGTTGTATTGCGTTTTAGGGATTCGGCGTGTGTGCAATTCATTGTGCACACGCTCCATGGCTACATGGTTGGCTTGTATTCTTGAGGGGTCGGCAATTTTGGGGCCAGATCCTTCGCCTTCGGCTCAGGATGACTGCTCAACGCTACCTGAGAATTTTTTGGAATCCGTATTTTGGCTGGCGGCACCTGTCTTTTTGCCGGGGCTGTCATTTTAGGATAACCTTTTGCCAGTAAGCGACCATTCCCTCGATGTCGCCTTCTTCGACGCCTATCGCCTTGAGGCGCTTCTTGTGACTGCTGAGCATTGTATCGTACTGTCTCTTGGCCTCTTCGGGGTCTTCGGGCGTTTGGCCGTTGTCGTTAGTGGTCTTGATCCATTTCTCAAGCTCAGCGCGGTATTTCTTCAGGACCTTGGCATACTTCGGGTTGTCTGCGAGGTTGTTTAGCTCGTGCGGGTCGGCGTTTAGGTCGTAGAGTTCCTCTGGCGGTCGCGTTGGGGCCATGAATTGCGCCTGGCCTGGGGTTAGCTTGCCCTGCTTGTAGAGGAGCTTCATCACGGCGAGGGGGGGGTATTGACGCTCCTTGTACGCGTTCAACTGGGTATATGGGCGGTCGGGATAGAAGTTTTTGATGTATTTGAATTCCTTCGAGCGGACGCAACGGATGCGGTCGGCGGTCCCGTCGCAACGGTCGCGGGCGGCGAAGATATACTTGCGCCCGGTCCGGTCTTTAGGCAGGAAGGGCCTGCCCTGCATCCATTTCGGCACGTCAAGGCCGGCGCATTTTAGAATCGTGGCTGAGATGTCGATCGAGTTGGTCATCCGGTCGCGGACCTGGCCGGCCTTGACTGCTTTGGGCCAGCGGACAATGAGTGGGACATGGATGCCGCCGTCGTAACAGAATTGCTTGCCCCGTGGCAGGCATCGGCCGTGGTCGCCGAGGAATATGACAAGCGTATTGTCCGCGATGCCTTCGTCGTCCAGGCGCTTCAAGAGTCCGCTGACCTGGCGGTCCATTATCTGGATGGATTCGAGGTAGTCGGTCCAGTCGCGTCGGATGATCGGGTGCTCGGCGTAGATCGGCGGGACATCGACGGTTTTGGAGTCTATTGGGTTCTCGGGGTCACGCTTAAAGGTGCGGTGGGTAACGCCGAAGGTCATTTGGCAGAAGAACGGCCGGCCTTTGGCGCGTCCGGCCCAGTCCTTGGTGCTGCTTAGCGTGGCCTTTTTGTCCCACAGAAAATTGAGATCGGTCTTGCCCTTTATGACGGTGTAGTAGCCGGTTTCTTTGAGCAGTTGGGGAAAGGGCCTGACCGGGTCGGGGAGGGGTTTCTTTTGGGCCGTGCGGTGATTGTGCGCTCCGATGGAGGTCTGGTACATCCCGCACATTATTGCCGAGCGTGAGGCCGAGCAGACCGAACCGGTCACGAAGGCATTAGTGAAGCGGATGCCGTCGGCGGCCATTCTGTCCAATACGGGCGTTTGCACCGCCTTGGCGCCATAGCAACTAAGATCCGGACATATATCCTCTGCGTAAACGAGAAGAATATTCGGACGGTCGTCCTCTTTTTTGGCTGCAAACGCCCCGGACAGCGTCAAAGCGGCGCCTGTGGCTCCGACGGTCCTGATAAAATCACGCCTGTTCATATTGCTATCCTTCCATTGATATGCTATTTTGCCAAGTGTAACGACCCTGCAGTGCGGGCCAAGAGCCATCTTACCGTTTTTTAATGTGACAAGGAAGGCCCTATGTTCAAAAAATGTATTGGCTGTTATGTTGTGATCTTAGTGCTGCTTGTGGGGGCTGTGTTTGCGGGTTCTTTGGATGATTTGGCCCGGCCGCACGAGGGGCGGAGCATGCGGGAGACTTCGACGCATAAGATCGGGTCCGACGGCAAGTACGACCCCAACGGCGAGCCCGATCCGCAGAGCAATTGGGACAACAAGAACGTCGAGCCCGGTCAAACCAAGGTGCTGATGAATGCAAAGGGGCCGGGGGTCATTACGCATATCTGGATGACGTTCTTAGGACCTGCGCCGCACGCATGGGCCAAGGACGGCTCGGCCAATCATCAGGAGATGCTCCTGCGAATGTACTGGGACGGTGAGCGACGCCCGGGCGTCGAGGCGCCGGTCGGGGATTTCTTCGCCAACAGCTTTGGCAAACGAAGCGAAGTTATCAGCTTGCCCGTTGTTGTTGAAGACGCCGACTCCTATAACTGCTTCTGGCACATGCCGTTCCGCAAGTCGGCGAGAATCGAAATCGTCAACCAGAGCAAAAAGCCGATCAGCCTGCTCTACTACAATATCGATTGGATAAAGAAGAAAATCAGCAAAAACACGCCCTACTTCTATGCTCAATACCGCCAGGAATATCCCGCTCAAAACGGCAAAGATTATGTTGTGCTCGATACGCAGGGCAAGGGGCATTACGTCGGGACCGTGTTGAGCGTGCGGACGCGGAGTCCTTCGTGGTTCGGCGAGGGCGATGAGAAGATTTATATCGACGGTGAGGAAAAGGCTTCGATCTGGGGGACGGGGACGGAAGATTACTTCTTAAGCGCATGGGGCCTGAAAATGACCGGCACGCCGTATTTCGGCGTGCCTTACTTCGACCAATGGGGGATTGTGGGCGGGCATACGAGCGCTTACCGTTGGCATATCAGCGATCCGATTGTCTTTGGCCAGGGCATTAAGGTTACGTTCGAGCACTACGGCTGGATATCCTCGGACGAGAACCCTACGCAGAAGGTTCATAGCTGGAACGAGCGTGAGGACGATTATTCGAGCGTGGCGTTCTGGTATCAGGCTGGCGAGCCGACGTTCAAGGCCCGCGCCCCAGATGCCCGCCAACGCACCCTGCCAAATCTGGACAAGGTCATCGCCGCGAAAGAATTCACCGGCGCCGCCCACCACGGGGCAGGGGACGCCCAGGCACAGAATTTGAATATTTATCCGAGCGGTCATTTACTATATAAGCCGCCGACGGAGGAGGATGCCTGGGTGGAGATTCCTTTTGAGGTCGAGAAGAAAGAGGCGAAGCGACTTGTGCTGGTTATGACTCGGTCTTATGACTTTGGGAAATACCAGGCGTTCCTCAATGGCATCAAGTTGGGCGGCGTGATGGACCTTTACAGCGAGGAGGTCGTCAGTCGCGAGTATCACCTTTTGGACTTCTGGCCCGAGCCGGGCAAGTACAAGCTGCGGCTGGAGTGCGTCGGCAAGAACGCAGACTCGACAGGCCACTACCTGGGGATCGAATCCGTTCGCCTTCGGGAGCGTCGGCCGCGGGTGATGGAATACGGGCACGACAAAGACAAGGATTGGCGCGAGAAACCCATTCTGTACAATTGAGAATCGTCCGAATATGCATATCAAAGACAAAAAGTGTTGGGACTATGACCGCACAAGACAAAGCCGAATACAAGACCACTGTAGCGGATAAGCACTGGCGGGATGAAGAATACCAGTGGGCTCGAATTCTATCGACGGGGCATGCAGCCAAAGGCATGGTGCTGCTGTATATACAGAAGGCGTGTACGGCGTTCCACGAGTTTGAGCCGGCCTGGAAACAGGGCGCTATCGAGCAGGGACATATCGAGTTTCTCCGCAAGCGCATGGCGAATCGAGTTCGGCACGTGCTCGTAACCATAGAGAACAACGGTCTTGATAGGGTCAATGGAGTAGCCGAGTTGCGTAAGATATTGAGTTTCATCGAATCAGCGGAAACAGAAGACGAGTTGGCCGAGATCACCGAGAGATTGCACATGGCTAACCACGTCCTTCTCGATTCCCTGGAAGAAGATTAGTGGGAGATAGATTATGAAAGGGCTTAGGCGTCGAGATTTCGTTAAGAGTTCGTTGGCGGCAGGGGCGGCGCTGGCGTTGCCGTTTTCGCGCGTTCGAGGCGCTAACGAGCGTATCGTCGTTGGCGTGGTCGGGCTGGGCGGGCGAGGCATCGGGGCGCATGTGCCGTCCTTCGAGAAGCAGGAAGGCGTGAGCGTTGCAGCGCTGAGCGATCCCGATAGAAAACGCACGGGCGCTGCGGCCAAGATGATCGAATCGAGGTACAATCACAAGGCCGAGCAGTACGTCGATATGCGCCGGCTGCTCGACCGCAAGGACATCGATGCGATCGGCAACGCCACGCAGAACTACTGGCACGGGCTGAGCACTATCTGGGCCTGCCAAGCGGGAAAACATGTCTATGTCGAAAAGCCACTCTCGCACTATATATGGGAGGGCAGGCAGATGGTCAACGCGGCGAGGAAGTATAAGCGCCTGGTCCAGTGCGGCACGCAGCACCGCTCGGAAACCAATATTGCCAGCGCGATTAAATGGGTGCAGGAGGGGAATCTGGGCAAGATCAAGTATATCACCGCCTTCGCCAACAAAGCTCGCTCCTCATGCGGCAAACGCAGCACGGCGCTGGCGATACCGGAAACGGTCGATTACGACCTTTGGTGCGGCCCTGCAAAGAAGCTGCCGATCTATCGCGACAAGCTCCAGTACGACTGCAGCTTCGACTGGAACACCGGCGACGGCGAATCGTGCAACCAGGGCGTTCACGAGGTGGATGTGGCGCGGTGGTGCCTCGGCGAGGAGATGCTGCCCCGGCGGGTGATGAGCATGGGGGGCAGGTTTCTGTTCAACGATGCCTGCGACGTACCCAATACTCAGATCATCTACTACGATTTTCCCACGGCCCCGCTGCTCTATGAAGTGCACAACCTGCGCAAGGCCAAAGGCTCGAACGACATGCCGGACTTTCGCGGCGAGCGGGTCGGCGTGATCGTCGATTGCGAGGGCGGGCGGGTGAGCCTGTATCGCGGGATCGCGTGGGATAAGGAGGGCAGAAAGGTCAAGTCGTTCAGCGGCGGCGGCGATCATTTCGTCAACTTCATCGAGGCCGTCCGTAGCGGCAAGCGAGAGAACCTCAACGCAGAAGTGCTCGAAGGCCACCGCTCCACGGCTGTCTGCCACGTGGGCAATATCTCATATCGGCTTGGAAAGACCGCGTCGAAGGCCCAAATGCGCAAGCAGGTCGGCGATGTCCCAATATTCGGCGAAATGTTCGACAGGCTCTTGGAGCACCTCGCCGCCAATGAAATCGACGTCGATGCAAAGACCGTAACGCTCGGGCCCTGGCTCCAAATCGACCGCCAAAACGAACGCTTCAGGGACAACAAACAGGCCAACCGCCTGGCTCGCGGCTTCTACCGCGAGCCATATACAGTGCCCGACTTATCGGCTTGATCGCTACGGGACTCACAGCCCTATCACAAAGTATTTGTTCGCAGACAAACCTATCCTTGCCTGCGTTTGCGCAACAAGCTCATGCTACCGAAGCCAAGCAGTAAGAGCGTAGCGGGTTCGGGGACTTCGTCAAACTGGACTTCTGCAAGGCCGTAGTACGTGTCTCCGAAGTTACCATTCTCCTCGGCGGCGGTAAGCAGTACATAGCTGGCGAAGGCACCGTGGAAATCTGCTTCGTCCTTGCCTCGTTCGCCGTACCGTCCACTCGCTTGCGAGAACGTGAACATGCCGCGAGGTCCACCCAGGTTTGTCCATGCGCCGGCATCGCCGCCACCGACCAACGAGTAGTGGATGTACACGTTTTGAAGACCCGCTGTTGCGTGCCTCGACTCATTGTAATTGTAGACGCGCATTGCCCCCAACTGGTAAGGTTGATCGAATTCATACATCACCCATGTTGAGCAGTCAAGTCCGAATGGGTGATTCGCCGAGTTGCCGCCCCCACCTTCGGCAGAGAGCCACATGCCCGAACGCTGGTTACTGTGCGTGCGCCTGTAGTTTCCGCTGAGCATCCCGGCCCCGTTAACCGAATTCACCACCGCCGTTTCGCTACTCAGTTCACTGGCCGCCTCTGCACTTATGCTGATGCTGGGAATAAGGGTGGCAGACGTGCGACCTGGAACGGCGAGAATAAGTGCGACACATAGGATATGGGAAACTTTGTCACCCATAGCATTCACCTCCTTCTTTGAATAATGGCGCTTCGCATCACAATCTCACTCGTTAGCGCACGCGTCAGTACACAGACTATACATCGAGATTTCCAATTTAAG
>JAUVXL010000029.1 GCA_030603595.1 Sedimentisphaerales bacterium
GTAGGCAGCCACGCCTGCAATGACAATAAGAGCTGCCAATACAGTCCGTCTTGACGGCGAGTTAATCTTGGCTAAATCATCGAGCATCATTAACCGGATTCCTTACTTCGGATCAGAGAACACTCAATTACGTACGAAATCAGCAGTTGATCCCTCTCGTCTCTCTCTGTTTCGCGCAAAGAGGCGGCTTCTATGTGTTCAGACTTGTTGAGAATACTTGCAAACATATCAATAGCCTCGTACGAGCGTGCTACGCCTTCGAGTAATATCTGCGCACCGCCATTACTTGAGAGGTTTGTGATACGCAGGTGCTTGGGCGTACTGCTTCCAATATCGGCCAGCAAGTCCGGCCAGTATATATCATGCCGTGCGCCTATACATTCCTTCAACAGTTCCGGGCCTTCACGCAGTTCTCTAATCATCTCGGCATTGGAATCCATCTCCTTAGCCATCACCGTAAGCGAGGCTGTAGGCTGGTTCTTCATAAGGCCGCCGGCTCTGTCAATTGTCTTCGCAATCAGAACAGTAAGTCCGGCAACCGCCAGTATGGCAAGAACCAGAACAGCCGCAAGTGCATTGGCTGCTATCAGCGTATCCTTCTTCAAAGCCTTGACCTCACTGGACTCTGAACACTTGAGGTTGATTCCCAGATTGCTCGGGTTGACTCCGAGAAGCTTAATGGCCAAACCAATGGATACCAGCGAAGGCGGCGAAAGCCTGGTTTCCTTACCCACGCGTCCTGATCGGGTAACAGGTGTGTTCCCAAGGGCGTCTTTGCCGGTCATAACAATAAGATTATCGTTTGCCGTCGCGGCCCTGAGCGATTCTCCGGCATCTTCCATCGATTCGAGCATCCCATCGGCAACGACGCTGATGCGCCAATTCCCGGAACTATCGGGAACATCAACAGCATAGAACTTAATGATTGAATTAACTTCCTTGGCAATCCGCCGACATAGTATATCCGCATCAAGAGCATCGTCACTGACATCGCGTGTTCTGACGTAGTCGAGGCTCTGTTTCCTGAATACGCATAGTGTCAACTCGCCATCACGAAGCATTGCCAGGAGCACGTTGGCGTCATATTCTTCATTAGCGATCTTGGCGTCGTAGAGTGCCCTGGCCAGTGCAAGAACCGGAGGCTCGATCGACTTCAGGTTCAGGCAGACCTTACGGCATGCTCTGTTGATCTCCGCAAGCTTCTGACCGTCGGTAGCCGCAACAAACAGCCGAATCTCTTTGCCGCTTTTGTCTTTTGTCCCTATTCTGCAGTAATCTGACACGGCCTTTCTGCCTGACAGGCCTACGCAGTTCCGTACTTCATCGTTGACAAGCTGACTGACATTCATCGGACTGGAAACGGATACGTCCAATATCTCTGAGAGGGCGGGTTTAACGAACACAGACATCGCCGCAACACCCACACGGATTCTGTGGCGCATCTTCAGATCCTTTATGGCCTTGGCCAGCCTGGCGGCATCGGCAACATTGCCGTCGGCCACTGTCCCTTCCGGAAGCGGCCCGCTGACGGCTTTGAGAAGCTCGACACCGTCTTTGCCCTTCTTCAGCAGGGCAAGATGTATCGAGCCGTCACAGACGTCTATCCCAAGCGATGTTCTGACATTGTGTTTCATTCGTTGATCCTAACTTCATCGACCCTAATGATGTGCGGAGGCCCACTGGCTCCGACGGTTATCTCGGCCTCAATTCTGGCAACGAACCCCTGAGAAGATGTTCCGGTTGATTCAATCGTCTCGCCCTCATCGACATCGACGGTATATGACCCGCCGTTGAAAGCGGTGCCGGCGAAACCGGCGTCCCACGTATTGTCTGCCCGAATCTCCGACAAAGCATCGTTGAGGCCGGCCTCGGCCGTCGCCTGCGCCTCGGCTGCATTCATCTGGTTGCGCATGATCTGCAGCTCTTCTGTGTTGAGCTGGAGTATGCCTATCACCAACACCGACATTAGCGATGCCAGAAAAACCACGATCAGAAGAGCTGATCCATTGTTTCTTTTGTTTCTTTGTTTCACTGTCATACTCACATATCTCAAAGCTCAGGGGCGCATGGCTCCGCCACTGCCGCTTGGCGCTATCGCTATGGTGACGGCTCGATACTGCTCGGATCTTCTGAGCGAGAAGTAAGCTGTTCCGCTGTCGCCGATAGCCGACTGTTCCATGTATCCGGCGGCGCCCGAAGTGGTGCCGTTACCTGAATTGCTTTCGTCCATCGTAATTGCTGTGTGCCCGCTCAGGCGGGGATCATCCACTCTGATGTCATCGTCATCGAAGCCGCCGACTCGCAGAATCACCGCATTCTCGACTGTTGTAGTCACGGAGGGGCTGGTTGGTAAACGCCTATTACCGCCGGTGGCCGAGGAGGCGTTGATGGGAACTGTGGGATGGTGTCCGGTGAATCGCATCATCCAGGCGTAGGCCTGCTGGCTACTTGACCAGGTGAACCGATGGTTGGGCGACTCAGAGGCCTCTGCAAGCTTCCACCAGACGCCCATGGTGACATAGCCGTAATAGTCGTCCAGGTTGATCTCGGTCCAACCCTCTCCCGCTGGGGGCGAGAGCGAGGACTCAGTATCCCTATCTGTGACGACCGCTGCGATCAGAAGTTCGCCCTCAATGCCGGTGAGATCGTCACTCTCCGCAGCCTTTGTCACGAAGCCGACAATCACCTGACGTTTGGGATTGTTATGTCGGATGCTTGGGGTTTCGCTGCTCCCATCTGCTGATTTCCAACCCGTGACACCATCGGCCGATGATATGGAGAGTTCGATGGCCTTCGTAAAGCCGTTTCTGACCGAATACGATCCTGTGTTACCTGCGGTGCCGGCGAGAATGACCATGTCGCCATCGGTAGTGGAAAGGGCACTCGTTGATATCGTTCTGTTGGAATTGTGCCCGTAGCTGTCACTGGGGCCTGTTGGATCACCCTGATCGACATTCTGAAGGAAGACGCTGGAGTACCCGACCCTGTCCGGCGTGCTTGACCATGATGGTGAGAAGGTGTCGCTGGTGGCATTGTCAATGCCGCTCTCATCGAGGATGTATGCCACAACATACGCCCGATTGGAGCCCTCCTGAGTCTCCCTCTCGATTACTTTCGTCATCGACTGCCCCCCGTAGGTCACAGCCTGCAGATCCATGTCGGCATCGTTGTCCTCGACGTGGGCTGTGAAAACGAGAAGACGGTTGGAGCCGGCCTCAGCCGTATGAGTGAGCCCGGATGTCCATGAGCCGAGTATCGCAACGCCGCTGCCGCTGCCGTTGAGCGTAGAAATTGTTATCGATGTGGTGTTGGAGCCGGCTTTAGCTTCGGTGAAACCTTGGAAGAGCGGAGGTGTCCCTCCGCCACCGGAAGTTGAGGCATTCGCACGAAGATATATCTACGCTGTGAAGGTCCTGTCGGCCGACATCGCAGCCGGGTTCGTCAGCGTTGTCTCAAGCGTCACGAAGCGAATTGAATTTCCGTCGGTAATAGGCGCAGCAAGATCACAGGGGTCGGTGCAGGTGAACTGGAACTGACTCACCGGTCCGGCAAGATCGCCTACATCGCCGACTTCTCCGAATTGCACGTAGTTGCCGCCTCCCACATCATATCGGTACGTATCGCCATCGGCGTCCTCATACTCGATATAGCCGCTTGTCGTGGTCGAATCGCTGACAGCGGTCACCTTAGCGGCCTTCGATAGATTCCGATTGAGGTGGTCGATCAGGACCCTCGCATTCTGCAAGCTCTCAGCAGTGCCTTCCCTGGTGGCCCAACTATTGAGAATGACTCTAAACTGCGGCAGCAGGGCGGTAAAGATCACCGCCGTAATCGACATCGCCAGAACCATTTCCAGCAAAGTCATCGCCCTGCGAAACTGATTGTCTCTTCGTTTTCTGAACATTCCGGTATCCTGTGTAAACCCTGCAATACGGTGCTATTCATCGGCGTTTTCAACAATCCGCTTACGGTAATTACCGGTGCTATTCAGGGAGAATGCTGGGAGCGATAATGTTCTGTATTGTGGCATGTTCAGACTCGTTTTTCGCCACTGAAACGGAGTGAATCACGGCCCCGGCCCCGGACCTCTGAGAGGGTCTGATAAAGTTACCACCTTTTAGCGACCAGGCTGGTCAGCGTCACGTCAATTTCGCCCGCCTCCAACGTGCTGCTGCCGTCCCAGTCGAAGCCGACCGAGACTGCAATAGTCCTGAGGTTGGTCCCGGCCGAGGTGTCGGCAACATTGCAGAGATATGAACCATCGAGTACCACCGAAGATTCGTCAAACGAGCCGGCATAGTCGTAGATGGAGAGGGTTCTAATCCGATCCAGTTTGGATTGCGCCAGTATAAGGCTGACTGTCTTGTGTTCTATGCTGTTGGCGGTAACCAGAGATATGGTAAGGGCTTTGAGAATTGGGATAATCGCAACGAGAAGAAGGACCGACGCTATGATAACCTCGCTCAAGGTGAAGCCGGCATTCCTCCCCGCCTTGCCGGTAAATGTGTTTAGTTCTCCACGCATCTCACAGCTCCCGTTGCGATCGTGACCGTGATTGTATAGCTCCTGCCGCCGGCTGCCACGATAAGGTCGCTTGATCCCGAGTTGGTTAGGTTCCCCAATGGCCCGAAAGTGAATTTTCCGCCTCCGGTGCAGATTACTCGTGAGTCAATCGTATGTGAGTCCACCGTAGCATGTGTGTCCAGATTCTCTATCTCATAAGACGCACCGAGCATGGTCATTTCAAAGCCCTTGGCATTGTTTGCAGCATCGGAAATGGCAAGCCTGCGAGTGCGGCGAAGGTCGGTGACGATCTTCCTGGCGGTGGTGCCGGCTTTCTGCTTTGTGATTAGTGCGAAACTGAACCTGGGCACGGCAATGGCGGCCATGACGCCCACAAGCATCACGACGACAATTAGCTCCACTACGGTAAAGGCTGCTCTATTACGTGTCATGGTGCAACTCGCCTTATCGAACCGGTCCGCAGACAAACAACAGAGATGACCGGAGATTAGTCCGGCCGTCTCTGTCTTTGACCAAAGTTATGAGGGCCAGGCGGGCAGAAGATCTGCACACCGCACGTTGTCGAGGAAGTGCTGGTGGCCGCCATCAATGGACGTGTGCAGTCACACGATGGGTCCCCGCGTCCAAAACGTAAGCAGTCCCAAGTGGACAAACAGGGGCGCCGTCGGGGAAATAATCGGTATCTCCAGTTACGTCGCCTATCGCCGCAGGCCATGCACCCGTATTCGCCATGAATAACTCGATGGTATAGGAATTTGTTATTTAGGCAAAATGGGCAATATGGAGAATCTGTCATTCCTGCGAAAGCAGGAATCCAGTCTATTGTCCTTGGATCCCCGCTTTCGCGGGGATGACAGGATGAGGCTATTGTAAAAGTCCCGGGCGAAGCCCGGTTAATTTAATCTGCGAGTTTATCGTATCCACGTTCGTTGCACAGGCATTGGCCTTGGCGGCTGCCGCACTTGAGCCGATCCTCGGGATCGCTATTGCCGCCAGAGCGCCAATGATCAGCACAACTATCAGCAATTCGACAAGTGTAAAACCTTTTCTCTGCAACATCATCTTCTTCTCCTAATAAAACTTCCACATTATTCGCCCATCATTCATTTGCCCTTATCGGCACCATAGATGCCATACTTTAGCTGCTGTTAGGTATATTCTTGACTGTTGGTTATTTCAGGTGAGTCATGTAGTCAAATATGGGCAGATACACTCCCATTAGGAGAAGTCCGACAACAGCTCCCATAATAACCGTCATGGCGGGCTCTAACTTCACCAGCAGAGCCTTCACAATCCTATCGATATCTTTATCGAGATAATCGGCGCCCTTGTTGAGCATTTCCGATAACACGCCCGCCTCCTCGCCGGAAGCAGCCAGGTGACTGATCATTGGCGGAAAAATATCATAGCGCTTAAAGGAATCTCCTACGGAGCCGCCTGTCTTTATGCTCGTTTGCATTTCCTTTGCTATTTGGGTCGTTCTGTGATTGTGTGCGACCTGGCTCGCTACGTCCAGGGCGTCAATCAGGGATACGCCTACAGAGTTAAGCATTGCGAGGGTCCGCGTGAAATACGAAACGACGACCATCCGGTTGAGTTTGCCGAATACAGGCATTCTCAGCTTGAATGTGTCCCACCATATAATGAATTGTGGATTCTTCCACACTCGCTTCACTGCCACCCCGCAGGCTACACTAACAATGAGGACCGCCCACCAAAAGCGGCGAATGAGAACGCTCAGTATTACAAGCGCCTGTGTGGGGCCGGGGAGCGCCACGTGTAACTGTCCGTACAGTTTCGAGAAGACCGGGACAATGAAGATCAAGACGGCCGTGACAACTATCGTACAGATAACGGTCACCGCAACCGGGTAAGCGAAGGCCGATTTGACCTTGTGTCTTAACTCATCCTGCTTCTCCAGATAGGCAGCGCTCATTTCAAGCGCCTCAGCCAGCTTTCCCCCGGATTCGCCGGCCTCGATCATTCCGAGGAAGAAATCCGAGAAAATATGCCTGTGTTTCTCGAACGCCTTCGCCATGCTGGAGCCTGTTTCCACGTTCTGCCGGATATCGGCAAGCACCTCTCTGAAGGCATGGCTCTCAGTCTGTTCCTCCAGGGCCTCCAGGCATCTGATGACAGATAGTCCCGCCGAGTACATGCCTGTGAGCTTGAAGGCAAAGGCTACGACTTCAGCTCGTTTGATCTTTTTCCTTCTTCGCCCCTTGCTCTTAGGCTTTCGCGCCTTTATGAGGACATAGCCCATTTTGGCCAGTTCCTCGCGCAAAGCCGCGGCATTGCCGATGTCCTCATAGACGCCGGCAACCTCGTTGCCGAGTTCATCTCGAGCCGTATATTCCAAAACCGCCATCAGCCGCTCCAAAGATCCACTACACGCTGGAGTTCCTCAAACGTGGTTGTTCCGTCGAGAACATCACGCACCGCGCTCGAGCGCAGAACTCTCATTCCATCATTCACTGCTTCTTGCTTGATTGCCACTTCACCCTTTTCGGTCAGTATTGCCCCTTTGATTTTGTCGGTGACGGCAAGTATCTCGAAGATACCCTTTCGGCCGCGATACCCCGAGTGTCCGCAACCCTCGCAACCTGCCGCACGATACAACTCGATTTCTCCTTCCGTTCCTTCCTTGCCCAGCATACGCTTCAGGTCGGCCGAGGACGTTCGATAGGGCTCCTTGCATTTCGGGCATAGTGTTCGTACGAGCCTCTGAGCTATAGAACCGAGAAGCGACGAGGCGATGAGAAACGGAGGCACCCCCAGGTCGGCCAACCGTGAAATCGCACCTGCAGCGTCGTTGGTATGAAGCGTGCTCAGCACAAGGTGCCCCGTTTGAGCGGCACTGATGGCTATTTCCGCCGTCTCGAAGTCACGGATTTCGCCCACGAGCACGACATCCGGGTCCTGCCTCAAGATACTCTTCAGGACCGAGGCAAATGTCAACCCGGCTGCGGGATTGACCTGGACCTGCGTTATGCCCGTCATTCTATACTCGACGGGATCTTCGACCGTGACAATGTTTCTCTCGGGTGTGTTAAGCACATCAATGAGTGAGTACAGCGTCGTACTCTTGCCGCTGCCGGTCGGACCGGTTGCCAGCAATATGCCGTACGGCCTGGAAACCAGATCGCGCATCCGCTTATTGTCATCCGGCGAGCCTACGATTTTATCCAACGACCACTTGTCGGCATTTTTGTCAAGAATCCTGATGACGATCTTTTCTCCGCCAATCGACGGTAGGGAGGACACACGCAAGTTATAGTCCTTGCCGTTGTGCCGCGTGTTGATATGACCGTCCTGGGCGATTCTCCGCTCAGAAATGTCCATATCAGCCAAGATCTTGATGTGCGAGACCAACTCAAGCTGCGCTGAAGACGGCACACTCAGTGCTTCCCGCAGGAAACCGTCCACACGATAACGAATCCGCATGTCAGAGTCATAAGGCTCGAAATGGATATCACTTGCCCTCGCATCGATAGCGCCGGTAATTATGGAAGAAACCAGCCTGGTAATGGGAGTGTCGGCGGTGGCTTCCGGTTCCCGAAGACCGTCATGCTGTTGGGCTCTTTTGCTGACTCCATCCTTGAACCGCATGGAGACGATAGCCTGTTTCGTGACGTTGGCTACGTTGAAATGATAATGCACCGCCTGCTCTATTGCACTGGGTGTGGCGGCCACCGGAACGACTTTGCAGCCCGATTTCATCTCCACCCGGTCCTGCACGGACAGGTTCAGCGGCGAACTCATTGCTAAAATGAGTTTCTCGCCGTCTCTCCTGATAGGAATCACATTGTGCTCTGTGGCCAATTCATAGGAGATCAGGTGAGCGGCCATCGGGTCAATGTCGTCGGGCAACAGACAAATGAACTCGACGTCGCTGGCGCTCGCAATGGCCCTGGTCAACTGATCTTCATCAAGCAGGTTCCCCATCCTGAGTATACTTATTAAGCTTTCTCCGGTTTCCTGTTGCTGCCCTACGACTTCCTGGAGCGTTTTGTCGTCGAGTATTTTCTCATCAGCGAGGAAATCGATTATCGGATCACATCGTTCCATTACACACACACCTCCATATAGAGACCATCCAGAGCGAAACTGGCGGATAACGACGGTCAACTCTACGCAATCGCCTCCTGACTGTCAGCGTCGGACCGGCCTGCAGACAAACAACAGAGATGACCATAGATTAGTCCGGCCGTCTCCGTCCTTGACAAAAGCCATGAAGGTAAGGCGAGCAGAAAATCTGCACACCACACATTGTCGAAAAAGTGCTGGTGGTCGCCGTCATCATTCACTTGCCCTTATCGGCACCATAGACGTCAGACTTAAGCCGCCGTTAGGTTTGTTCTTGACTGTTGGTAACTTCCGATAACACGCCTGACTCCTCACCGGAAGCAGCCAGATGGGTCCACGAATATCAGACTGATTCATCGTCGAAGCAGCTTGCACCTTGAAGTGTCATCAAAAACAATGCAGAAATCTTAATCTATATCTATCCTGCCCTTTTTCGGACTCTTCGCATCAGTGGCTGTGTCTTTGAACGCGGTGGGTCAAACCATGGATTGTGTAGAGGTTCCCGAATGGACATTCAGGCGGCCCATCGGGAAAGTAGTCTGTATCATTACCGATCTTATTGAAATTGTTGGGCCAATCGCCCGTATTCGCCATGTACAGCTCAATCTGCCGGTTAATCGTATCCACGTTAGTGTTGCAGGCACTGATTTTGGCACTGTTTGCGCTCACACCGAGACGAGGGACCGCGATTGCTGCGAGAGCCCCTATGATCAGCACGACTATCAGCAACTCAACAAGCGTAAAGCCTTTTCGCCCCCAGAGAGCCTCCTCATCGATGGTATTACGTTCGCGAATATATGAAATTGTGCAAGCCGTCTGATCCATAATTGATCTTCGTTTATTCGAATGACAACTCAATTTTGCAGCAATCTGCAAAATGCCGGCGCAATTGGACCAACATAGAATCACCATCGACACCCCGCCACACGGACTTAATGAAAAACAGCCCGGCACATTTCGCCGGCGAGCAAGAGCGAACCGTCAAAGGCCGATAAGACAAATACAAAGAAAATGCCACAGCTCCGAGCCCGATCAGCAGGCATAACGGACACTTGATATTCTAAAGTGCGCCTGTTATAATGATCCCGTATCTTAAAACAATATGTATGACTGCTTAGAGAAGGAAAGGACTTCGCAAAATGAAACGCAAGCTCTTGATTCACTCATTCTTGGTAATCGTCATTATTCTCGCCTCATCCCCGGTCCGGGCCCGCGAAACCGCGAACAACCCGGCCGAACTCGCTAAAAGGATACTCGACGCCGCAGGAATTCGGGGCGGCATCGTGGTCCATCTCGGCTGCGGCGACGGGAAACTGACCGCGGCGCTGTGCGCCGGCGATGGCTATACGGTCCACGGACTCGAAGCAGACCCGGCCAAGGTCGCCCGGGCCAGAGGCTATGTCAAGACACAGTCCGCCAACGGCGGATACGGACCGGTCTCTATCGAGCGGTTTTCCGGCTCGCTGCTTCCCTACACCGATAATCTAATCAATCTGATTGTCGTCCGGGATGCGGGCAATGTCCCTATGCCCGAGATAATGCGGATCCTGGCGCCCGGAGGCGCGGCCCGCGTCCGACGCAACAACAAGTGGGAGACAATCGTCAAGCCCTGGCCTGACAATATCGACCAGTGGACCCATTTCCTGCACGATGCAAGCAACAACGCCGTTGCAAATGACTCCGTCGTCGGGCCGCCCGAATCGCTACAGTGGCTGGCGCCGCCGCTCTGGCTGCGAAGCCACGAGACACCCTCCGGGATTCAAGCGTCCGTCTCCGCCGCAGGCAGAATCTTCTACATCTTCGACGAAGGACTCATCGGCATCACCGACGAACGCCTTCCCGATCGATGGTCGCTCGTCTGCAGAGACGCTTTCAACGGCAGGCGGCTTTGGAAACGCCCGCTCGAGTCCTGGGGCTGGCGACAGTGGAGTCCCACTCGATGGCAGGGGAAAGACTGGACAAAGCTCCGCTCCGGGCGAACCGATGTGCCCGCAGAAAACCAACGCAGAATCGTAGCCCAAGGCGACCGCCTCTACACCACCCTCTCGTACCGAGCACCCATGTCCATCCTAAATGCCGCTACCGGCGAGACAATCACAACGGTCGAAGAAACGCGGGGCGCCGGCGAGATACTGCTCAGCGACGGCATCGTCGTTGTCTATAAGCGCCGCGTCAATCAGGACGAAGCCGCCACAGCGCTGGTCGCCGTCAACGGACGGACGGGAAAAGTGCTCTGGGAAAAGCAGATCGCCCAAATCCGCTCGCTCGCGTTGGCGATTGACAACGGACGAATAATCCATATAAGCGGCAAGAAGCTCATCGCACGCAACTTAAAGGATGGCAACGAATTGTGGTCGATCCAGCCGAAGTTGACCTCGCCAAGAACGCTGCTCACCATTGACGACGTAGTCGTTATGCAGGGTGGAAAGTACGTCGCGGCATACGATGCTACGAACGGAAACCTGCTCTGGGAAAAGAACAAGCTCCCCCCCATCGGAGGCGGTGAGGGCGACGACCTCTTCGTTATCGACGGTTTGGTTTGGCGAGGCATCGTTAGTGTGAATGACGACGGCAAACCCGTTAAAAAGAGTCCCAACGCCCTTATGATCGGTTGGGGCCTGCGTTCGGGCCAAGAGAAGAAACGAATCATCGTCAACCGCCTGCGAAGCCCGGAGCATCACCATCGCTGCTATCGCAATAAGGCGACCGTCCGCTACCTGATCAGCTCATACGAGGGCGCCGAGTTCCTCGATCTCCAGGCCGACAACAATTCCCAGAACAACTGGCTTCGCGGCGCCTGCAAATACGGCATGGTGCCGTGCAACGGGATGCTCTATGTCCCGCCGGACCAGTGTTTCTGCCAGCCCGGCGCCAAGGTGCTCGGATTCACCGCAGTAAAGCCCGCACCCGACACCGCTCTCAAAGACCTCGCCGACAGCAAGCGACTGACAAAAGGCCCCGCCTACGAATCCGTCACGGCGACGTCGTCCGACCCTAAGAACGACTGGCCCACCTTCCGACACGACCCGGCCCGCAGCGGCGCTACACCCAGCCGCGTCCCCGCCGATCCCGCGGTCAAATGGCGGACCCAACTAAAAGGCAGGCTCACCGCCCCGGTCGCAGCCGCCGGCAAGGTCTTCATCGCCCGCCCCGATGCGCACACAATCCACGCCCTGGACATGATAACAGGCAAAGAGCACTGGCAATTCACCGCCGCCGGACGCATCGACTCGCCGCCTACGATCTATCGCGGCATGGCGCTCTTCGGCTCCAAAGACGGATACGTTTACTGCATCCGCGCATCGGACGGCAAGCTCGTCTGGCGATTTCTCGCCGCCCCCGTCGACCGCCGAATCGGCTCCTACGACCAGATCGAATCCGCCTGGCCCGTGCACGGAAGCATCCTGATCCACGACGGCAAGGCTTATGTAACCGCCGGACGCTCGACCTATCTCGACGGCGGCATCCGCCTGTACGCCCTCGAGCCGACTACCGGAAAAATCATCCACAAAGGCCTGCTCGAAGGCCCCGACCCCTTCGCCGAAGGCGGACGCGACGTGGCATTCTACATCCTCGGCGCAAATTCCGATGTCCTCGTCAGCGAAGGCGACTTTATCTACATGCGCCAGAAGAAACTCACGCCCGACCTCAAGGAAATCGACGTCGAGGTCCTATCGAGCAAGGGCGCTCAAGATGTGGGCCTGCACATCTTCTCAACCGCCGGCCTGCTGGACGACTCCAACTACAATCGCACATTCTGGATGTACTCGAAACGATGGCCCGGCTTCCAGTTAGCCAACCAAGCCCCGAAGACGGGGCAGCTACTTGTAGTGGACGATGAGAAAACTTACGCCATCCGCGAGTTCTACCGCCGCAACGTCCACAGCACAATGTTCTTCCCCGGCAAGGAAGGTTATCTCCTATTCGCCGACCTCAATACGAATGAGCCCCAGATCGTCGGTGAGACCGGCTGGCGCAAGCCGCTTGAGTGGCTGCCCCAATCGCACATCCCCCGCGAAGGCAACCCCGGCTTGGACAACGTAAGCCGCGGATTCGGCGCAGACAAGGGCATCGGCTATACCCGCGCCGCGCCGCCGACCTGGAGGCAGTGGATCAAAGTGCGAATCCGCGCGATGGTCAAAGCGGGCGATACCCTGTTCGTCGCCGGTGCTCCGGACGTCTTCGATCCGGACGACCCATACGCCGCCTTCGAAGCACGCAAAGGCGCCAAACTCGTCGCCGTCTCAGCCAAAGACGGAAAAGAGCTGTCTCAAACGCCTCTTGACTGCCCGCCCGTATTCGACGGCATGATAGCGGCATCCGGGCGGCTCTTCGCCTCGTTGCGCGACGGAAGCGTCGTCTGCCTAACCGGAAACAGCGGGAATTGAACTGATACGACTTTCATCACGACATAGTTTTCTCAACCGGGATCGACGGCCTTTTCCGAATCCGTATCTCTCGAACACTGTTTGAATCCGCTCTGAATCCGCCAGGGCGGATTCCCGCTGCGCCCTTGAGATTCATAGGCGCCGACATCAAAGGGAGCTTTCCGGGCAATACAGTTGAAATCCAGTTTGGGAGCAAAATTCGAATTAGCCTTATCGATCAACGCCGAATCCGGTCCAGGCCGGAAGTCATTCGTCTCGGGCGAGACAAAAGCCACGGAAATTAGCCCTCCGTCGCAAAAACGACTCCCGTCAACAGTCGCGCCACTGAGCCGACCTGCGATGTAGTTTGCGCTAAACTTCGCTTCGCCGATCCCGGAGGCATCGATGGCCGTGGATCCGGGACAATAGATGGCGTTGTTGCTGAAGATCATGTTGCTCGTATTAGACCATCGAATGCGGACGCCTCTGGGATGATTGGCGATAGTATTGTTGACAATCGTGACATTGCGCATCCGCGATACCGCTCCGTGCGGCGCAGCCGTGATCCCGTTTATGGAGCAATTGAAAATGATATTGTTTCGCACAATCGCGTCGGAAACCACCTGTATCCCTTCGCCGGCTCTCCAAATAACATTCCCCTCCACGATATTGACCTTAGGCCCGCCCCCATAGATGAAGATGCCGGGATATTGCCGCCCGATATTCGTATCGTGAATAACATTGTCACGGACGATATTACCATAAGACCCAACCTTAATCTCGACGCCGTCGTTTCCGCCGCCGCTCGTGCTCCGCAAATGATGAATATAATTGCCCTCGACCAGCGTGTTAGTCGTCCGACACGACCCGCTGTGGCAGCCGATGTACATGCCCTCTCCCTCTGTAGGCCCGGAATTGCTCAGGCCGGTATGGTGAATATGGTTCCTGCGGATGATGAAGGAATCGCAATCGCCGCTGTTCATCGTAAGGGCGTTGTTCCCGGTCTGGAATATCTCGCACCGCTCGAACGTTACATGTTCCCCCCGGATAAATCGCACGCCGCTGCTGCCCCCCTGAAAACGCAGCCCGCGAACGATCAAATGCGAGCAATCCACGAACTCGATATTATTGTGCCTGTCGATGTTATCAGCCGGACGCGTCAGCAGCACCTTCCCCGTCTCTGCGGCTCGAATAATAATCGGCTTGTCCGCCGTACCCTTGGCAGTAACCGCCCGCCGCCCGTTTTGCGAATAGAGCCCTTCATGAAGGATAAGCTCATCCCCCGGCCGGAGCGAATTCGCCTTGTCCTCGAATTCTTCCTGAGAATCCACAGTCGCCGGCTGAATATCAATCGTAGCCCCGCCGCACGCACAGGCAAACAAACCGACGACAATCTGCAAAAGACACAACCCAGCCGCCTTGCCCTTAATGCCGAAGGCGGGAATATCTTCACGGCCAACATGAATTCGACCAAAGTCTGCAAATTTCAAGCGATTCATTTCTATCTCCTTGTGTACAGGCACAGTTGCGACTCGATTGGCATCGTCATTTCGGGCCGATCCAAGCTCGGCACAGCAATATCATACTTGAAATTGGTATCTCGTGAAGCGTGAAGCGTAAATTCGTATTCTATATCGCAGGGGGCAATTTGGGTTTGATTGGCTTTGTTTTTTCGAGGGCGGGGGAGCGGAAAATCTGCGTAATACTTTACGTAGGAAAGAGTTAAGATCATTTTGCCTATTTTGAAATTGGGTTTGTTTTGCATAATCGCACCGTGAATTCCTGGGAAGTTGGGCAAAATAGGCGAGCAGGGAAGGTGGGGGTCGAAAGCTAAAATGCAAGATTGTGGAGCGGCGACGTTGTCGGGATGGCTGTTTTGTTTGTTCTTGTCGGCCATGTGCTGTTCTCTGTTCTGTTCGTGATACGATTCTGCCATATTAGTTTGATGTGTATTATATCATATCATAGATTTTGTGTCAAGTGAATAATTTCTTAGACACGGATACCCAAGGCACAAATACCCACGGCACGGCTTAGCACTGATTGACAGTGCAGGCGGCTGGGCAGGGTTTATGCAGGGGCAGGCGAAAAATGGGCGAAAAATGTACCGCGTACCTTTAATTATCCTCCGCTGTTCATCGTAAGGGCGTTGTTCCCGGTCTGGAATATCTCACACTGCTCGAACGTGACATGGTCCCCCCGGATAAAGCGCACACCGCAACTGCCGCCCTGGAAACGCAGGCCTCGAACGATCAGGTGCGAGCAATCCACGAATTCGATATTGTTGTGCCTGTCGATGTTATCGGCCGGACGGGTCAGCAGCGCTTTCCCCGTCTCCGCCGCCCGAATAACAATGGGCTTGTCCGCCGTGCCCTTAGCCGTAACCGCCCGACGACCGTTTTGAGAATACGTCCCCGCACGAAGAACCAACTCATCCCCCGGCCCAAGCGAATTCGCCTTATTCTCAAATTCCTCCGCCGAATCCACAGTCGCCGGATAAATCTCAATCGTCGCTCCGCTGCACACAGGTGCGCCGCACATGAAGGCAACCAACCCGACAACAATGACCGGAAAGCATAGCCCGATTTCCCTGCGTTTACAGACACCACGAATTGGACCAAAGATTAACAATACCGAGTAACTCATTTCTACCTCCTTCTACTCTGTCCTTAGTTTCCTATTTCTTCTTTCAAGCTTCTTTGCCAGTAGATCTTATCGTCCCGTGCTTCGTCGTCTCTATATCCCCTATCATCCTTTCGTTTGCGAAGCAGGTCGATAATATCCGATTCCTTGCTTAGCTGTTTAGCTAGGTCAAAAGGAGTATGTCCATCGTTATTTCTGCAATCTATGTCAGCACCTGCAGCAACGAGCAGTTTTATGACTTTAGTATATCCGCCACGAACTGCCAGGTGAAGGGCGGTTTCACCAAGCACCTTATCTTTGACGTCAACTTTTGCGCCGGCATCGACAAGTAATTTAACAATCTCGTAATGGCCGAAGAATGCTGCATCTGATAAGGGAGTTCTCCCGTCACTGCTTTGTGTGTTGACTTCGGCACTGTGAGCAACAAGGAACTTCACCGCTTCTATGCGACCAGCCCAAACACAGGCATGTAATGCAGTGAGTCCTATGTTGTTCTTGCTATTGATTTGTGAACCATTAGCAAGCAACAGTTTGGCTGTCTCGATATGCCCTTCAGAAACAGCTAAACCGAAAGCATTTGCACCTGGGTGGCTTTTGCTATTCACATCTGCCCCGTTGTTAATTAGAAAGCTTACAATGTCCTTGTGCCCCTTTAGAGCCGCAAGCATAAGTGGCGTATGACCATTTATAGACGAAGCATTAACATTTGCCCCCTTTTCCACCAGAAACTTGACAATCTCAAGCCGTCCGTTGAGAGAAGCAAGAATTAGAGGTGTCCAAGCGCCTGGTTCTTGTTTGCTGTCAACCAGTCCCGGAACATGGTTGGTAAGATATTTAACTCTGTCAATCCGCCCCTTTTCAGCCGCCTCGAAAATATCCAAATCGTGGAAATTCAACTTCTGAATGGACCAGACTATTACTACTGCTATTAGCAATACTGCTAACAATATCGAAGTCCATGTTCTCCTACTCCAGACATCGATCATCGGTAATTTCCTTTGACAAAACCAATATAGCCAGAATAATTTATTCCCAATCCTCTGGGGAATAGTTTTAGGAGTTTTAGGTGTCCGGTGCAATTATTTTGTCATTGGCGGATCTCGAAGTCGTCTAAGAGGATGCGATCGTTCTCGCCGCCGTCGAATATGAGCTTGAAGTTGTCGAGGACGCTGCCTTCGAGGCTCGGACCTTCCATCCCCCAGCCAATACGCGCTTCTATAGCGCGAAATTCGATGTTTCTTGTTTGCCCTTTCTTGAGCGAGCCGATTTTGTAGCGGCAGTTATTTTCCAGCTTTTTCGACCAGATCAGAATCTGCACATCACCGACGTCACCAAGGGCCTTTAGGCTGAAGCGCACGGTCGTCGAGTCTTTGACTGGGATTGAATAAGCATCCCATATCGAGCAGCCCTTCGGCCCGAATGAATAGCCCTTTGAGCTGTCTGTTCCGCCGTCCGTGACGGTCCCGCCCTTAAATCCGCCGGGGCCGTTCTCGAATTTCTGCGAGAACGCGCTTTTGCCCGGCTCGGCGATGAGCATCCCTGGCGTAAGAAGAGCGCTCTTCGAGGGCGTAGCCTTCTTCTTGCCGGATTTGGGCTTGCCGTGGACCGGGCCGATATACTCGGTGGCGATGACGATATCGTCGAACCAAACCTCCATCACTCGGCTTTCGGGATGCGGATCTTTGTTGTGGCGGGCCGGCTGGTCGGTGTTGTAGTAGAGCAGCCAGAAGCTGTTGATCTTGAGCTTGTCCGTCGTGCGCCAGCGAAATCCGGTGAATCGGCCGAAAAGTTCGCCATCGACCCAGAACGCCTGCTCGCCGTCCGCCTTCTCGGGGCTGGAATTGGCCTTGAGCATAGCTTCGACGCAGTACCATCGCCCCGGCACGATAGGCTCCTGCTTTCCGTTATAGACTGAGCCCCACTTCGTCTTCATCTCATGCCAGTACGAATAGAAGTTCCAGACGCCCGGCGGCGGAACCTTGCCCCAGCGACCGGTCGGCTCGATACCTGTCGAAAACTTGGCGTCGCCGGGAGGAGTCTCTCCGGCGCCGCCCTTGGGCCACGGTGTCGGCGTGCGGTCGGCGACCAGATGCACGAAGTGATGTATGTAGCCGGTCTTCTCGTGGAATTTGACGTAGAAGCGAGTGTACATCGTATCGACGCCCTTGGTGTGCGTATAGAGATGGGCGTTGTCTTTGTAGTGGATCGACTTGTTGCCGGGCGAATTGGAGTGGATATCGTCGCTCAGGCTGACATTCTCTTTTCGAGACATCTGCCCCCACCGTGCCCCTATCTGCTCGGGGCTTCCCGTCTCGAAGTCATCGACAAAGAGGACCCGCGAATCGCGCTCAATGCCCTCATCGCCCGGATAGAGCGAGGCAAGGCCGCCTTTTTCCGGCCCTGAACCAGCCCGGGCGCTGCAAGTTGGCGCCGGCACGGCAAAGAGAGTCAGGAATGTAACGGCAACGATACAATTTAGTGACGTGTTCTTGTCGGACATGTTTCAAATCCTCCATAAAAATGACAAACTCTGTCTGAACAATGATATATGATACCGCAGCCGTGCCCCCAGTCCAAGATTTCTTTTTCTCAGCGCATCATCAGCGAATCGCCTTGCAAAGTTATGTTAGAAACGCTATCTTCGCTCTTAGAAAGTGTATGAGAAGCCGTTCTGTCGTGGCATGGGCATCTTGCCCATGCGTCGCAGGGCCATCTTGGCCCTGCAATTGGCCTTTTTCCTGCGAGCGGACTGCCTCGTGCAATGCACGGCCAGGATGGCCGTGCCACTTCTCATACACGTTCTCAGATGCGTTTGAAAAATTGCATGGAGCAATGAGGCCATGAGAAACGTTACAGCAGCGTCGGTCCAGTTCGAGCACCAGCCGGGCGACAAAGAAGCGAATCTGGCCAAAATCCGACATTTCGTCGAGCAGGCGGCGCAGCGCAATGTTGAAATGATTGTCTTTCCCGAATGCTGCATAACCGGCTATCTGTTCCTCAAGCAGCTCTCGCACGAGCAGCTCAAGGAACTGGCTGAGCCGGTATTTGACGGCCCTTCGTCACAGTTCTTGATGGCCCTTGCCAAAGAGTACAAGATGACCATTGGGGCGGGGCTGGTTGAAATGGACGATGGCGGGACGATGTACAATACGTATGTCGTCGCCATGCCGGACGGTCGATTCGAGAGGCATAGGAAGATACACTGCTTCATCAGCGAGCACATATCATGCGGCTCGGAATTCACGGTCTTTGACACGCCGCACGGCTGCAGAGCGGCGGTTCTGACCTGCTACGACAACAACCTCGGCGAGAACGTGCGAATAGCCGCCTTGAAAGGCGCTGAAGTCCTGCTCGCGCCGCACCAGGCGGGAGGGTGTAAAACGCCCAGCCCATATTGCATGGGCGTAATTGAAAGGTCGCTATGGGACAATCGAAAACTCGAGCCGGAAGCGATTGAAGCCGAATTCAAAGGGCCAAAGGGCCGTCAGTGGCTAATGACATGGCTGCCTGCTCGCGCACATGACAACGGCCTGTTTCTTATCTTCAGCAACGGCGTCGGCGTTGACGGAGATGAAATCAGAACCGGAAACGCTATGATTCTGGACCCTTATGGAAGGGTGCTGACGGAGACCTTCAAGGCCGATGATTGCATGGTTGTAGCCGAGCTTAACGCCTCGTTGCGGGACAACTGCACCGGAGTAAGATGGATTAAGACACGCAGGCCCGACCTGTACGCAATGTTAGCTATGCCGACAGGCCTGGAACTGGACATTCGCAGCAGTCGCTTCCCGGATGAAGCGGGAGCTGCAAGAGAATGAGAATTCCCGTCAACAATATAGACCAAACCTGCAATTTTGCAGAAGCCTTGTTACAAACAACAAAGGAGGTAAGAAGAAATGGCAATGCGATCAATAACACGCCGACAGTTCCTGGCGCGATCAAGTATGGCGCTGGCTGTGCCGGCCTTCGTTCCGTCGCGGGTTCTCGGCAGGAACGGCGCCGTGCCGCCGAGCGAAAAAATCGTCCTGGGAGCTATCGGTATCGGTCCGCGCGGCAGGTATGTCCTCAGCCGAATGCTCGATGAGCCGGACGTCCGGTTTGTCGCCATTTCCGACATTCAAGCCTCGCGACGCCAGGCCGTCAAGGCAATGGCACGCCAAAAATACGGCAGCGACGACTGCGCCGAATATATCGACATGCACGAGTTGCTCGCTCGAAAGGACATCGACGCCGTGCTTATCGCCACGGGCGACCACTGGCATGCCCTCGCCTCGATCATCGCCGCCAAGGCGGGAAAGGATGTCTATAGCGAGAAGCCCTGCGGCATCACTATCGCCGACTGCCAGGCCCTCGCCGATACGATGAATCGTTACGGCCGAGTATTCCAGGCGGGAACGCAACGCCGAAGCATCAGCAACTTCCAATTCGCCGCCCATCTTGCCAGAAGCGGAAAGTTGGGCAAAATCCACACCCTTCACGCCTCGATCTACAAACTACGGGTCCTCTATGACTGGCTGCCGGCAGAACCGGAACCGCCAAGAGAAGTCGTCGATTGGGACAGATGGCTCGGCCCGGCCCCATGGCGACCCTACAACAAACGTTATGTCCAGGGCGGATGGAGAGGCTACTTCGATTTCGATTCCGGCGCCACCCTGCTGGACTGGGGCGCCCACACAGTCGATCTCTGCCAGTGGGCCAACGACGCGGACGAAACCATGCCCGTGACCTACGAACCCGATGGCAACACAATCCACGCCCGATACGCCAACGGTGTGAAGCTGGAGATGCGGCTGGGCGGGTTCGGCAGCGAGGGCCAATGGATCGGGCTGGGAACCTGTCCCGTGCGATTCGAAGGAGACGAAGGATGGGTCGAAACGGGAGACAACGGGGATATCGCCGTCCATCCGGCCTCGCTCCAAAGCGAGAGGAAGGCATTCGTCCTCAAGGGCACAGACCCCGCTCAGCACACCCGAAACTTCTTTGACTGCATCAAATCCCGTGCCCGCACCGCGGCTAATCCCGACGTGATGCGCCATTCCCACATTGCCTGCCACGTCGCCGCCATCGCCTGGATGCTCGGCAGAAACGTCACCTTCGACCCCGTCCGAGAAGAATTCATCGGCGATGACGAGGCAAATCACATGCGATTACGCGCAATGCGCGCACCATGGCGAATCTAAAAGAAAGTGCAATCCGAACTTATGCTATTACGCTTTGCAAAAGGTTAAAACTATGAAGACACCACAATACCGGGCAATCGTCATCCAGACCTTCCTCGCCGCCGCAGTAGCGCTTGCGTTCCCAAACACTCAGCACCGGCTATTCGCCATCGAACCAGGCGGTCAAACCTCGGAGCAAGAGCAGAAGTATATCGCCGTGCTGAAATCCGGCGCAGCATTATCCGAGAAGGCCCGGGCGTGCCAGCAACTGGCCCTGGTCGGCACTAAGAATGCGGTCCCCGTGCTGGCAGACCTCCTCGACGATGAAACACTCGCAGATTACGCGCGCTTCGCATTGGAGCCGATTGAAGATCCCAGCGTCGATGAGGCCTTTCGGCGGGCAATGGGCAGGCTCAAGGGCGGATTACTTGCGGGCGTCATAAACTCTATCGGCGCTCGTCACGACGCCAAAGCTGTTGGCGAATTGAGCAAGCTCGCGCGCGACCCCGCCTCGGTAGTCGCCGGCGAAGCCATCGCGGCGTTGGGCCGAATCGCCACGGACCAGGCAATCGATACTATCGTGCACGTGCTCGTAACCGGCTCGGCCAACATCCGCATCGCCGCCGCCGACGCCTGCCTTGCCGGGGCCGAACGCCGACTGGAACAGGACAAGCGTAAAGAAGCCGTCAAGCTCTACGATACCGTTCGCAACGCCGACGTGCCGGGCTACCTCCGTACCGCGGCCACATACGGAGCCATTCTTGCCCGCGGAAACGAGGGCATATCCCTGCTCATCGAGCAATTGAGAACCGACGACCCATCGATGGTCGAGATCGCCCTGCGAGCGGCCCGCGAATTGCCCGGTCCCCAAGTAACTGGGGCATTGGTTGCCGAACTGAACAAATCCGAGCCGGCCAGCCAGGTCTTGCTGATCAAAGTGCTTGTGGACCGCGAAGACCCAAGCGCCTACGAGAGCATAAAGGACCTCGCATCGAGCAACAGCCCTAAGGTTCGCATCGAGTCGCTGAAGGTTCTGGGCCATCTCGGCGACGCCTCGGCCGTGCCCGTCCTGCTAAAAGCCGCCGCCGCCCAGGGTGAGGAAGCGGCCATCGCCGGCGCTGCGCTGCGAACAATCGAGGCCGATGGGGTGGACCAGGCGATTGTAAAAGGTATGAAGGCCACGAAGGGCAAACTGCGATCAGAACTAATCGGTGTCTTAGCGGACCGCCATTGTACGACTGCAACCGCCGCCCTGTTGAGCGAAGCGGCATCCCAAGACGATACCGTCGCCACGGCGGCCTTCAAGGCGCTGACGTCCCTGGCTGGTGCGAAGGATCTGCCGGCGCTCGTCGATCTACTCGTTGGTGTAAAGACCCAACAAATGCGCATCCATGCCGAGAATGCCGTCGCCGCCGCCGCCGGCAAAATCGACGACCGCAATAAACGCGCCGACGAAATCCTGGCAATATTGGGCTCGACCGACCGAATCGACTCGCGCACTTCGCTACTGCGTGTCCTGGGAAGAATCGCCAACGACCGGGCGTTCGAGGCACTGCAAAACGCCGCCGACGAGAAGAACGACAAAATCCGCGATACCGCCGTTCGCGCTCTCGCCGCCTGGCCCGACTCAAAGGCCCTGGACACCCTCTCAACCATCTCACAGAAGACCTCGAACAACACACATCGCGTACTGGCGTTGCGAGGATACGTCCGCCTGCTCGGCCTTGACACGAAGCTCTCACAGAAAGAAAAAGCCGACAGGTACAAACTCGCCATGAACACCGCCGCCGGGACCGACGAAAAGAAACTCGTACTGGCCGGGATGGCCAACGTCGCCCATCCCGATGTCCTGAAGATCATTCTCAACTATATAGACCAGCCGCTGGTAAAAGACGAGGCCGTCCTCGCGGCTGTCAAAGTAGCCCAGGCCGTCGCAGGAGCCAGGCCCGAACAAGCAAAATCAGCGGCGATGAAAGTCAATAATGAGACAACAAGCCAACAAATAAGGCAGCAAGCCCAGTCCCTGATAGCCACCATCGACCGATTCGACGACTTCATCGTAGCCTGGAGGGTGGCCGGACCATATTTACAGGACAACCGCAATCACAGCCAACTGTTCGCCATAGCCTTCCCGCCGGAGACCCCGGACGACGACATCTTATGGTCCCTGATCCCCGCCGCAACCGATGCAAAGAGACCCTGGATTCTTGATCTGCTAAAGCTCTATCCCGGCGATAGTCAGGTCGCATACGTCAAGACATGGATCAAATCCGATAAAACTCGGCAGGTTGTGCTCGAAGCCGGAAGCGACGACGGAATCAAGGCATGGCTCAACGGAAAAATCATCCATGCCAACAGCGTCGCCCGCGCCGCCATCCCGGGTACGGATAAGGCAAATATCACCCTGAACCAAGGCTGGAACAAATTGACGCTGAAAATCACCCAAAACAATGGCCCTTGGGAATTCTGTGCGCGCATTAGAAACGCTGAAGGCGGTAAGGTCGAGGGGATTGAAATTGACTGCCTTCACCGGGAATCTGAGCCTAAAGATAATTAGTTGCTGTTGCGGAAACAGTGTTTGTCATTCCTGCGAAGCTTGTCCTCGACCCCGATCGGGGAGCAGGAATCCATTTTTTTCGGCGTGGACCCCTGCTTCCGCAGGGGTGACATTGGCGATTTCGGCTTTGCGCAACAGGAACCAATTAAGTTGCATAACAGCCCAAAGTAATAGAATATAGACTTCATAGCTTCGCGATAACCTAAAGCAATTAGTTAATTTGGAGATAAGTTCATGAAAGACAATGTCAAAAAAGCAATATCCCGTCGGAAATTCCTGTCAAATTCCGCCTTGGCCGCCTTTTCTTTTCATTTAGTTCCGAGCCGTGTATTCGGGGCGGGCGCGCCGAGCAACAAACTCAATATTGCCGGAATCGGAGTCGGCGGAATGGGCGGCGGCAACTTGAGGCAATGCGGAAAGGAGAATATCGTCGCATTGTGCGATGTTGACAGCAACTATGCCGGGGGGACCATAAGAAAGTATCCGAAAGCGAAGGTGTATAAAGACTATCGCATCATGTTCGATAAGCAAAAGGATATCGATGCGGTAGTTATCGCAACGCCGGACCATACTCATGCCGTCATCACCATGGAGGCAATGAAGAGGGGAAAGCATATTTATTGCCAGAAGCCCCTGACCCATACGGTCTATGAGGCCCGAATGATAGCCGAGGCCACACGCAAGTATAAGGTCCAGACCCAGATGGGCAACCAAGGTCATTCCTCCGAGCAGATCCGCCTGTTGAAAGAATGGCTTGCAGACGGCGCCATCGGCGATGTCAGGCAGGTATATGCCTGGACCGACAGGCCCGTCGGCGGTGCTCCCTGGTCGAATTTCGCCGTCAAGGCCAGGTCGAAAGATACGCCGCCCGTCCCCGAATCGCTCGACTGGGATTTGTGGCTTGGGCCTGTGCGGTACAGGCCTTACCATCGTGACTATCACCCGCTGACCTGGCGGGCATGGATCGATTTCGGAACGGGGCCCATGGGCGATATGGGATGCCACATAATCGACCCGGCCTTTTACGCGTTGGACCTCGGCGCCCCAGAGAGCGTCCAGGCCACTTCCACTCATTGGGAGAAAGAAGTCAGTTCCGAAACATTCCCCCGGGCCTCCATCGTCCGGTTCAAATTCCCCGCCCGAGGAAGCCGACCCCCCGTCAAGCTGACATGGTCCGACGGAAGGCTACTGCCGCCGATTCCCGATGAATTCGAGAAGGGCAAAAGATTCCCCGGCAGCGGCGCGCTCATCATTGGCGATAAGGGCTGTATGCTGCACGGTTCGCACGGAGCAGGAGGCCTGCGAATCGTTCCCGAAACCAAAATGCGGGAATACAAACGGCCTGAAAAGACAATACCGAGAGTAAGAACAAGCCATGAAGGCGACTGGCTGCGCGCGTGCAAGGAAGGCAAAGACGGTACGCCCGCAAGCTCGAATTTCAACTACGGCGGAGCACTAACGGAGATGGCCCTTCTGGGCATGGTCGCAATTCGAGCAAAAGACCAGCGATTGGAATGGGATTCCAAAAACTTGAAGTTCACCAACAACGACGCCGCCAACGAGCTTCTTCACATCAAGTATCGCGATGGCTGGCATTTATAGAAAAGAAAACGCCCAGACCGACAAAAAACGATTGTCACTGCCGCGCCAACTCGAGCGCCTTGGTCGTGATGTAGTACTTCGCCAGCATATTGGCCGATTCCCATTCGGGCAGCCGGCCTTCCGCCAGGCACTCCAGGTACCTCTTGGTAACGTATCGAAAATGCGCCTCGTGCCCGATGCGATGTTCGTCGGGTATCAGCACATGCCAGCAGTCCGCCTCTTCTTTGAGCTTTAGGCCCGGGTATCTGCTCTGCAGCTCGGCGACAGCCTTTTTCAGAGAATCGGCCAACTCGCCGGCATCGCCGCCGCCGACCGGCTCGACGTATAGCTCGCCTCGATAGTTTTGTTCTTTGCCCTGGCGAATTATTACACGGGCCTTGCTGCCCCGCAATAGCGAACGATGCGTATCTCCCCCGCCTTCCGGCGCCTGGAAATTCCAACCCACCGACAATTTCACCCAAACACCTTTCAATGCGAAAGTCATTTCCCCGTTTGAATAACAGGCCAGTACTCCGTCATCATTCAGCTTCTCCTTGAGAAAATCGGGGAAATCGCCCAATCCTGTCACCTTCTCATACTGTTCTCGCGAGATCATGGTGGGCCAACGCCGCGCTGTTTTCATCAAAACATCTTTTCGGTGATCGATTGGCTGCTCCGGAAAGCACGTCCACATTACAAGGTCAACGAGGTGCGTAGTCACGTCCACCAGCCCTTCCCCTTGCTGGACCGTATCGAAATACCACCCCGGCCGCCTGATCGCGGCGCCGGAGACATACTTGAAGAAATGGTGCACGCTTTCCTTAACGACGGACGGGTCATCCGCCGACCCTTTCTCCAATTCGCCGAAAACCTCTTTATTGAGGACGAGAAGCTTTTGCAGGATGCAGACTACGTTAAAACGCTCGGTCATAATGTCGTAGAGCAAAACGCCATTTTTCTCCGCCGTGGCGAACGCTTCCTCCAGAAGCCCGAAGCCCGCTGCGTCAATACACATCGGTTTGTCACAGAAAACGTTGAGACCGGAATCGATACAGGCCTTAATGTACTCGGCCTTCCTGTTGTTGTTGCCCGATATGACAACTACCTCACCCGGTTTTTCAGAGAGCATCTTCTCCAGGAAATCATTGCCGGCGTACACTTTTTCCCGCCAGCTTGTTGGGTTCTCCGCCCGGCTGTTGAACCTTTGAATGCCTTTCAGGTGATTCTGAACATCGGGGCCGTCCGGCGCATAAATGTGAACGACCGGATCCACCTGCTCATACATGCTGCCCTGGACCAAGGCCGCATGATAGTGCCCCGGATCCAAAGTTATCAGCGTCACTTTGGCTTTATCTGCGCCGCTTTTTGTCCTCGGCTCATCCCTCTCGGCGCAGGAACAACTAACCAACAGCCAAAGCCCCAAAACCGACAAAACAAAACCTCGCATCATAGTCTGGCTCCCTTTCTTCATTCAGCTCAACCAAATCTCCAAGGCACTTTTACAAAACTCGATTCGTCATTCCAAGTCCCGGCGCGCCGGCAGGGAATCTATTCAAATAGCGCCGCCAAGAGGCTCCTGCCCCCGCTTCGTCCCCCACCCCACCCATGTCCATTACATATCCTCTTTAATTGAATCTAAATAGAGTGTGTCAGGGCAGACATCCTGTTCGTGAGGCCATACCACTGTCCCGTCAACGACCTTAGCCTCTTTGAAATAGTGCTTATCCCTAAGCTCTTTGAATACGCCAAAGTCAAGCAGTCCGGAGCAATCATAAACACCACGCTCATCATTGGTGAAAACAAGCATTAGCTCATAATCATCCGTGGACTTCACTTCTTTTACTCTTGGGTTCATTACCTTACCTCAAAGGCTCAATCTTGTATGGCTGCTCCCCTGAAACGGCGAGCTCCCAATCCGCCACCAACTCATCTTTATGTAACTCAATCCACGCTTGAAGAAGCTTCATTTTGGGCTTTGGAATATCTCCATCCAGAACCCCACCACCCGGAACGGAAACAACAACCTCATATTCTTGATACTTCACATGAATGTGAGGAGTCTTATGCTGTTTATCGTCCATGAAATACATATACACGATGATTCCATAAAATGTTGAAATTGCCGGCACAGTTCTCTCCTTCAGATTTCAGACAACCATCTATTCAGTCCGGTAGAGTGCACAACTTGTTTGCACACGCCAAATTCTATCTCACCCCATTCTACCAACTGACTGCACCGCGAACAACTCTTTTCCTTCAAAATCACCACAAAATCGTGAACCTGAATTTGTCTCCGCCGTAAGCTGTCCGGCAGAGGATTTCGATATTAAGATTTCGGATTTCAGACTATCAGGTAGAGTATTATGCGGCAAAATGGTATTATCATACGTCAATAGATCAATGCAGCGTCGCAGTGCTAATAAAGGAGTTCAAACAATGAGGAACACAATGATCAAGAACAGATTCCGTGCATGCTTGCTTTCGATGGCTCTTTTGTTGGCCGGCTGCGCCGGGCCCGCCGCAAAATCAGGGCATCCCGCCTCGTCGCCTCGACTAATTGCTCGCACATACAATTCCGGCTTCGAATTGGCCCACGACACCTATAACGGGATGTCCGTAGGCAGCGACGGCAAGATTTACTATGTGCTCTCATCGGAATCATACAAAATCGGCGGGCAGGTGTACTGTTACGACCCGGCCACAGACAAAATCAAGCATCTCGGAGACCTCACAGAAGCGTCTGGGGAAAAGCAAGCGAAGACAATCGCCCAGGGAAAATCTCACGTGAATTTCGTCGAATCTGACCGCAAGCTCTATTTCGCAACGCACCTCGGCTACTATACCCTCATAGATGGAATGGAGAAAATAGGTGTGCCGCCGGCGGGCTACAAACCCTATCCGGGCGGACACCTTCTGGCCTATGACATGGCCACGGGCAAATTCCAGGACCTGGCCATAGCCCCACACGGCGAAGGCATTCTGACCATGAATATGGACACGCGCCGCGGTCGTCTCTACTGCCTTACCTGGCCAACCGGTCACTTTTTCCACTATGACTTAACCACGAAGAAACTCAAGGACTTCGGACTAATGTCCAGGCAGGGTGAAGGCGGCAAGGGCAAGGACTACCGAACAATCTGCCGCGCTATCGTAGTCGATCCGCGAGACGGCTCCGTCTATTTCACAACAGGTGACGGCGATATCCTTCGCTACATATACGACTCCGATTCCATAGAGACCCTAAAGGACGAGGATATGAAGAAGGACTACTTCGGGCTGTACGATCCAACCTCCCCCGGACACATGGCGTACAACTGGAGGCAAATAGTCTGGTCCAAATCCGAAAAAGCCGCCTACGGCGTGCATGGAAACTCCGGCTATCTCTTTCGTTTCGACCCCCGTATTCCGCGGGTGGATGTCATAGAACGCATCACCTCTGTGCCATCCAAGCGATGTGGAATGTTCGACCAGTTCAGTTATGGGTATCTTGGTTTTGTACTGGGGCCCGATGGCCATACCATTTACTACCTGACGGGTGGGCCGGTATATGTGGACGGCAAGAGAGTGCGAGGCAAGGCTAAAACAGCCATGGGCGAATCGAAAGGCATTGAAGACCTCCACTTGATTACCTACAATATTCCCAATGGAAAATACACCGACCACGGTCCAATCTTCTACGCCAACGGCCAAAGACCAGCTTATGTTAATTCAATCGCCGTCGGAAAAGACGGAACAGTATATACTCTCGCAAGAATCACAGAAAACGGCCGCACGAGAACCGACCTCATCAGTATTCCCGGACCGTTCAAGAGCAACTGATGCCGACATAAGGAGCAGTGAAATGAATCGAAAAACCATCGACCTTCGCCGGAGAAAACCACGCCGATCCAACTTAGGACTTGTAAATAAATAACCTTTCATTCTTGTTGGTGTGGTTCTATTGTATAATTCCATTGTGGGCAGATATTGTGTCGTCGTATATTAAGCGATTTCATCTCGGCATCACTCACACGAATGCCGGTTTGATATTTT
>JAUVXL010000224.1 GCA_030603595.1 Sedimentisphaerales bacterium
GGCCAATCTCCTCGAATTTTCCGGCGCCGTCGTTCTTGAAAAGAAAATTTCCCGCGGAGATATCATTTGCAACAAAGATGTCCGTATCGCCGTCGTTGTCATAGTCAGCGCAGACCATGCCCATGCCCGTTCCAAGATGCCCGCTGATTCCCGATTCGTCGCTGACATCGGTGAACGTGCCGTCACCGTTGTTGCGATAGAGATTGTCCCTTGTTGGCCCAAAATACGGCGGCCCCAGATATACCCTGTACCCGTTCTCCGTCGTGGTGGCGTGCTCGTCGTAAGAGAACTCGACATAGTTTGTAACATATAGATCCAGGTCGCCGTCTTTGTCCATGTCGAGGAAGCACGTACTGGCTCCGACCTTATGGCCATTGGCCACACCCGCCTGTGCTGTGACGTCGGTAAAAGTCCCATCGCCGTTGTTGCGGTATAAGACATTCGGACCGTAGTTGTTCACATATATGTCGAGATCGCCGTCATTATCGTAATCAGCGGCGGTCACACCGAGCGCAAATCCGGTATCGCCTGCGCCGCAGTGGTCTGTGACATCCGTGAACTTGAAGCTGCCGTCATTGCGATAGAGCGCATTCTTAGGCGGCGTCTTGTACTTCGTTCCCTTCAGTGCGGCGCCGTTAAGAAAATAGATATCAACATCGCCGTCTCCGTCATAGTCAAACAGCGCCAAACCCCCTGTCATCGGCTCCATTACGTAGAGTTCCCCGCTGCCGCCATCCGTATGTGTAAACGTTATTCCCGTTTCTTTGGTCACATCGCTAAGCACGATGCCCCCATCGGTGCGTTCACAGGCGAACGTGCATAACAACATAAACACCGCGGCTACAAATCGTCCGAGATTTAACGCAAAAACTCGACCAATCATAACGTTCGTCGCCTCAATTCATCCGTCGGATTAAATCGTAATAACGCTGGTATTCTCTATTGCGGGGCTCTAACTCGACAGCCCGCTTAATGGCCTTCATCCCCGCGGCTCCGTCTCCATTCATAACACACGCCCTGCTCAATATGGAATAGTTGGCCGCGGTCGCCTCCAGTTCCACAGCTTTTTCTGCAAGCTGCCTGGCTTGTGGCAATTGCTTCTTTGTTATCAGATATAGCCGTGCAAGCTTTCGATACGCGACGGACTTCCGTGGCGCCAGCGTGATCGCGTTGCGGTAGGCTCCTTCTGCATCGTCGAGCAGTCCTAAATTAGCAGAGAGATTGCCAAAGATGATGCAATTATCCGCATGTTTCAACTCCAATTGGCCGATCTTCGCATGCATCTCACGGACTTCAGACGGCTGGTTAATCTGTCGATATAGAGACGCCAACTCGAGGAGGCATCCGACGTTTTCCGGATCAAGTCGTGCAGCGTGCTGCAGGAGTTCTTCAGCTTTTCGCAGCTTCCCGTCGCTCCGATACATCTGCCCGGCCTTGATATAGCCTACGGCTGAGTTCTTTCGCGCCTGAATGATGTCATCGTTCATGGTCCTTGCGGCTATAAGGTCTTCGCGCGCTTCAGCTTTCAGCTTTCTGCAGGTCTCAAAGTGTCTCTTTGCCCTATCCTGATCGCCAAGTTTAGCATAGACAGTAGCAAGGCCATAGTGAGCTTTTGCGTGCTTGGGATCGATCTTGATTGCCGCCTCATAATTTTCCTTAGCCTTTTCGCTCTCTTTTTGCATTAGATATGACTGGCCGATCAAGAAGTAACCATCGGCGCTTGGCACAATTTGCACTTCCTCTTCAAACGACTCGGTCGCTTTGTCGAGATCGCCCAACTTCATAAACAACTCGCCAATTCGACCGTGTACATTGGGAGTCTGTGGTTGCATATCCAACACTTTTTGCAGGTGCGCTATTGATTCGGCAAACTTACCCTCTTTTGCAGATAATTCGCCCATGATAGCGTATACGTCGGGCCGCATCGGATTTATCTTCAAAGCTCTCTTGTAGAATTTAAGGGCTTCAACAGCATTGCCATGGCTGCGACACACCTCGCCCATTATGACGAGCGGGTTCTCATCGCCGGGAAAATCCTTTATCAACGTCTCAGCAAGTCTCAACTCCTCCTTCTTAATTAAGGCAATGCCTTGATCCATGTGATTGGGTTCCACGACCGTTGGAGGCGTTTGGCCTTCTGTCTGACTTGAGGATTGTTTCTCTGCTTGCGGCTTCGGCTCCTTGTGCAACAAAAACCTCAGTGAGAAAACACCGGCTGTCGCTGCGCATAAAGCCGCCACAACGACCAAAACCCATATAACTTTCCCACGCTGTTCCATAGCAACTTACCCGAACCGCAAATTTCACATTTGCCGGCTATTTTAGTTCATTTCACCGCAGACCTGCCCGGTTCCATGCTGCCGGAAGAGAACCTGTATTAATGAATCGGCAATCATGAACCTTCACTCCCTTGCATACGACAAATAGGCCCGGTATTCATAAAACGGCGGCTTCTTCAGGGCGTTTGGAGAACTTTTATCGGATCACCCGCCAGACCAACCCTGGAAACGGACGCTCAAACGACTTGTATCTTCCCGCTATCCATCAAGCTTTATATTGCTCAAACTGATCGTTTTTGAAAAGATAGGCGCCATAAGTCGTTATCTAATAGCAATATAACTCAATCCCCGCCTGCGCGGGGACAAGCTTGTCATTCCCGCGAAGCTTGTCCTCGACCCAGATCGGGGAGCGGGAATCCACTCACCCGTTACATCACTGGATCCCTGCTTCCGCAGGGATGACACGACGGATCGGTCAGTTTGGGTTATATTACCATCCACAGCGGCCAATACAATATACTTCTCGCTACCGACCATGGCGATTCGGAGCGATACTTCCGCCTATTTCTCAGGTTCGCCGACACGCCGCGTATTAAACTTTTCACGGTACTGCCGCCGCTTCTCATCGTCTGGATACTTCTCATTAGGCCCATAAGGATAGTTGGTCATGGAGTGAAATGGAAGCGGCTCGACAGTATCGGGATATGCTGAGTAAAGATCCATATCCTTGCAGAAGCTGTCGGTCTTGAGAATAAACGATCGGCGACATCCATCCGGAATCGCCCCGAAGGCATCGGCCGGAAAACGTAGCGTAAGCTCTTCTCCCCGGCCCATGATGACATAACAATCGTCAGCTTTTTCCACAAGTTCGGCCACCTCGCCATAGCGGGTGTACGCTCCGCTCATAATCTTCCAGGCTATTGCCCCATCGACACTGTCGTAATCGTAAAGCGTAGGATGGCGGCCGTCCGGAGAGTATTCGCGGGGATAGCCCAGGAAATGAAGGTCCGCGCTCTTAACAGATACTTCCCGAACTCCAAGTTCCAAGCCCTCCAAAACAGGCGCGACAAATATCCGATCCCAGTACAGTTCCATATTGCTGGAGATGCGAATTCGTCGGTCGCCCGGCAGCACTTTCCCTGTAACATCCAGAGTCATCGTATGTCGGATGCCGGCCGGATAACCAACTTCGTGATAAAGCTCCACCCACTCGCCGTCGCGATAGACCGAAATACTCGGCGCCTGCAGACGCATCCCTGCCTGGCTGGCCGCAAAATTCGTTGACGAGTAGCCATACTCGACCCACCCATAAAGAAACAAGACAAGCCGTGCCTCCGGCGATACCGCCTCGAGGCGATTACCGAAATCAAGCTCAACGAAATGCTCTTCGGCCAATCCTATAAAACGCCGGTCCGGATCGGTCGCCCCGGCGTAACGCCGGTCAATCGCACTTATCTCCTTCGTGACATCGATGCCGCGATGGTCAACCGCACTTGCAACCTCGATAGTATCCTTGAAACAGAAAAGCTCGAAATCCGGCGGCTCTATATTAACGGCCATCATCTCATTCGGGTAAACCTCGGTCCCTATCGGATGATCGACTGCAATCAGCTTGGCCTCGTCAACATAGGCAGTCTCCTCTATCGGTTCGATAACCTGCAAAACGTACTCATTGTCACGAGACTGGAGATTCGGAACCGGCACATATTCCGTCGAATCGGGCTTGACGTAATTACCAGGCGCCACAAGATATCCCATGCCGCCCATCCCGCCAAAATCGGATATGAACTCAAAATGCGAACCGTCCCAGGCAAAAAGATGCGGACACGAAGAGGTCTTACGCTGCAGCTCCGTAATCGTAATAATCTGGTCGGCGGCAATTTCCAGTTCAGCCTGAAGAACGGCATCGGGCCACATAATACGCAGCCAGTCAACCTTCGTATGCCGTCCCAATCCTGCGTGAATCCGATACGGAGGCATCGCCACCTGTCCTGATGCGACGCCGACGACATATTGCTGCGAAATCGCGCCGCTCCTTATCTCCACGCGGGCGCCGATACCGGAATTATTCGATCGGGATTTCTTGTCCCGTGGCCGAGTGCCGCGAAGGTCTATTTGGATCCAGTGGTTCCCCGCAGTTACGTTCTCGATTAAGAAAGGTCTCCGGCCAATCGGAGCTAAGAATATATCACATCTTCCATTGCTCGTAAAATCCCCCACCACACAACTGGCGTTCCCCTCGAACGTAATTGCGCCGAGAAGATTTCCCGGATCGCTTTTCATTACATCGACAAAACGCTCGCTGCGCCGATCGTTAACGAGAATTGCAGGTCCTCGCTTGCCACCTCGTCGATGGGCGTCGGCAATAACGATATCCAAATCGCCGTCGTTATCCATATCCACAAACTGACCGCCCGTTCCGCCGAGCCCGCCCCAACTATCTGCAAAACCCTCATCGACTTCGAACCGGAACCCGCCCTGATTCACAAGAAGATGGAGTCTTTCTCCGGTGAAGACAAGGAGATCGCGATCACCGTCCTCATCCGGATCACCCGATGTGGCCGCAACCACATTCTTGATCCGCAGCCCGGTTGCCTCAGCATCGAGCACGTGATATTTCCAAACACGATCGTTCACCCACGCAATCACATCGCCGCCACCCGCCGGAAAAATCACGAAATCCAAATCTCGGTCGTTGTCAAAATCATCATATACCACCGCTGATACGGCAGTCTTCTCGAGTCTCAGCCCGACTTTCTCGGCTATATCCGTATAAGTGCCGTCCCTGTTGTTATTATAAAGACTGCCGGCGGCAGGCTCGAACGGTCCCGCAGCCGGCACTGAACCGCGGGCAAAGCGAAACGCCAGAAAATCCAGATCGCCGTCGCTGTCAAAATCGACGAGCCTCGAACACGAAGTCACAAGCTCTGCGCCGGCGATACTTTCAGCCTCAGCCTGCCGGAAAAACCCCTTACCGTCATTCTCAAAATAAACATCCGCCCCGGCACGGCCCAGCCAAAGGTCGATGTCGCCGTCGTTATCAACATCGCCGAAGCAGGGACAGATGCCTTTTTGTCCTAATGTTGCACCCTGCGAGAATTGTCCCGAGCCGTCATTAAGCCAAAGCGATGTGCTCCCATCCTTCCCAACAGAGCCAACGCAAAGATCGATATCGCCGTCGCCATCCACATCGCCGGCCGCGAGCCCGGCAAGCCCTACGGACCCTCCCGGGCAATCCCACTTCGCAACTTGCTTCCCGAAATGTCTCACCTCCGGCGAAAACAATATACGTGTCTTCAGATGAACCCGCGACAGCGGCAGATCATCCGCACCAAGCGCCGTGAAATACTTTCCAACGCTCCCGTATGTCTGGAGCACAGTAAAACTGCCGCCCGTCAACTCCGTGGTCTTAAGTTCTGTGAAACGGTCGAAAAGAGCCAGCGCCTTATCGCGCTGCCTCGTACGCTGATATTGCAGCGCAAGCCGATACACCGCCGAGACAAACCCCGGATCCAACTCGATCACCTTCTCGAGTATCTCTGCCCCTTCATCGTTTCGACCCAGACTCATAAGCGTTTCCGCGTATTTATACGCAACATGAGGATCGGTATCGTCGGCTCTGTATAAGGCCTCAAAGCACTCAAGGGCTTCATCGTTTTGGCCAAGATGCTGGTGGTGAAGCCCAAGACAGAATCGAGCATGCAGATGGTTGGGATCGGACCGCAATAGCGTTTCAAATGCTTCGCGGGCATTCGAAAGATATTCTTCGGCGCCGCGTTTCTCCTGCATATTGAAGTACGCAAGCCCAAGATTGAATCTCGCCGCAGTCCAGTCTGGCGCCGCCTTGACCACACCTTCAAATATTGCCGCCGCCTTGACGTAACTATATTGCTCGAGCAAAGCGGCGCCCTGATTAAATCGAGCAACTGTCTTGCTCATCGAGCCGACCTGTGCGTCCTGCCGTGGAGCCCAGACCCCACAGCCTGCAAGCATCGTCGCCGCAAGCAACGAACATCCGATCTTCTGAAGAATCCTTGCCATTTCCATCCCTATCATAGATTGAACATAGACAGTATCTCGCTTGCCACCGGCGGACACCCGGAAAGGAATACTCTACAGTTCCTGTACTTGGCGGTGCAGTTGCCGACACAAAGAGTGCCGCTTGGCAGTTCCTCATGCC
>JAUVXL010000320.1 GCA_030603595.1 Sedimentisphaerales bacterium
TTGAGAATATCGATAGCCCTGCGATAAGCATCGAAACCGACGAACTTGCACTCTTCGCTGACACTGGCCCGCTCTGCGAACCTCTTCTCCAGCGCCTTCTGCGACGAGTCCATCTTTTTTCGGTCGAGGTCGGCCATAGCGTGCAGCTTCACAGGCCCGCTATCGCGAACATTGAGCGCATCGCCCACAGCACCGCTGCCGCGACCACCGCACCCGATCAGCGCAAGGCGAATCGTATTATCCTCGCCCGCATACGCCACAGGTGCGATACTCCCGAGCACCACCGCCCCCGCGGCCAGCGAACCGCTGCGTTTGAGAAACTCTCGCCGATTGACTTTCGATTTGTCTTTGGATTGACTCATGTCTGCCTCCTAAGCCCATAATTGAATTGTTGTGAACCTGCTTCTACAAAGCAACTGAATTCTTCTGTTTAACGCCATAAACAGTGCTCCAGCACGGTAAAACCTTCATCATACACTCTGCCGCAGCCTATTGCAAGCGCCTTGACCGTCAATATGGCCCGCTTTCCCATTTCCTGCTATAATGCACTCAATGATTCGGCCCTGAACCAACGAATAGCTGCCGCCGCGATAGGCAAGAAAGGAGTTGTATGCGATTCTCAAAAGTATGCTTGCTCGTTCTAATCACCTCATCCCTCGCCGCAATTTCGCAAGCTGAGGGCTTCGTCTGGATAGAAGGGGAAAATGCCGACACCCACAACATGCGCAGGCACGGCTGGTACGACAGCGTAAAAAAGGACGGCCTTTCCAACAACGAGTGGTTGTCCCATTTCGCCACAGGCTCGCCGCCAGTAGCGGAATATGATTTTACTATCGCCGAAGGAGGCAGCTACTATTTCTGGATTAGGGCAAATTCCGTCGCCGGACCAAAGCTAAACTACAAGCTGGACAGCGGACCATGGACCGAGGTCAATTTGAAGACCGCCGCCGAGAACATCAATATCGCATCCGACGGCAAGCCGGACATGCGCTTCATATCATGGATCAACATCGGCCGAATACAACTGGCAAAGGGCCCTCATCGCATAGCCTTCAAATTCCACAGCCCCAACAACAATCACGGAGCACTCGATTGCTTTGTATTCTCCGCAAAGCCCTTCATGCCCCGCGGCGCCCTAAAGCCCGGACAGCGAACAGGCAAGGCAAAGCCCGGCTACTTCGCCTGGGAGCCCGAAATCGACCCCTTTACAACCGATGCCCTAATCGACCTTAGCAATCTCAACGAAGACGTTGCAGGTGAGCACGGGCGCGTCAAGGCAAAGGCCAACGGATTCATACTCGCCAACGGACGACCCGTAAAATTCTGGGCCGCAAACGTCGGAGGCCTCATCCATCGACTCGACCACGATTCGCACATCCACCTCGCAAAACACCTCGCAAAACACGGCGTCAATCTCGTCCGAATTCACGGCGGAATATACAGCTCCCGCGATCCCGCTGTGGACATGAAAAAACTCGACGACCTCCACCACTTCGTCTGGGCACTCAAAAACGAGGGAATCTACGCAAAGATCAGTTTCTACTTCCCGGCATGGTTCCGCCTCGACCCCTGGCACAAAGAGGCCAATCGCTGGACGTTCATGCTCCTATTCTTCGACCAGGATATGCAGAAAATCTATTTCAACTGGGCAAAAGTCCTCCTGACCACGCAAAATCCATACACCGGCGTCCCGCTTGGCAAGGAAACAGCAGTAGCAATGCTCGAAATCCAGAACGAAGACAGCCATTTCTTCTGGACCTTCGACAAAAAAAACGCCCCGCCCCAACGCTGGGAAACATTGAAGAAACTCTACGGCGCATGGCTGGAAAAGAAGTACGGCTCGCTCGATAAGGCAATTTCAGTCTGGGCGGCGCCGCGCAATCCGGGCGACAATCCCGCCCAGGGCAAAATCGAGCTTCTCCCCGCATGGAACATGACCGCCGACGGTCTCAAAAACGCCCCGACAAACCGCAAACGCGTAACCGACCAGGTCCGTTTCCTTACAGAAAACATGCGAGGTTTCTACGAAGAAACAATTTCCTACTTCCGCACGCAATGCGGTTACACGGGCTTGACATCATGCGGCAACTGGCGAACAGCCGACCCGGCCACCCTCGGCCCCTTGGAGAGATACTGCTACACAGCCGGCGACGTAATCGACCATCACGGCTACTTCGACTACAACCACAAAGGCGATGCAGCCGGCTACTCCGTCCGCCCGGGCCACACATTCACAAGCCAGTCCGCTCTGAGTCTGCGGCAGGCAAATCCACTGCCCTATGTGGAAATCGAAGGCCATCCGAATATCATCTCGGAAATCGGTTGGCCTATGCCGAATATGTATCGAGCCGAATGGCCGTTCCTCACCGCCGCCTACGGCTCCCTCAACGGTCTCGACGCCATCTGCCACTTCAGCCTCGGCAGCGCCGACTGGGACAAAGCAATCAGCAAATTTCCAATGAGCAATCCCGTAGTACTGGGCGGCTTCTTCGCGGCCTCGCTGATATACCGCAACGCCTATGTCGCAGAAGGAGCAACCATCGTCCAGGAGAACCTGAATGTTAAGGACCTCTTCGCGCTGAAGGGTTCCGGCGTATTTGTCCGCCCCGCCCTGGATCAATTGCGCGCCGAGCAGGTCCCTCCAAAACAAACCGGCCCCATCAAACAGGCAATCGACCCTATGAGTTTCTACATCGGCCGAGTAACACGCTCTTTCGGCGATAAGCCCCAAGACTCCATTGTCGCCGATATAAGCAAATTCATCGACCGCAAAAACAAAATCATCACCAGCACCACCGGCCAACTCAAATTGAACTACGGCGAACAAGTCGCAACAATAAACACGCCAAAAGCGCAGGGAGCGGCCGGCATGATGAATGCCAAAGGCCCCATAAGCCTGGACAACGTTGATATCAAAATGACCAATGATTACGGCACAATCCTCGTCGTCGCCCTCGACGACAAACCACTCGACGCCTCAGAGAAGATACTGATTCAGTGCATGACAATCGACCAACTCTACGCCTGGCGGACTTCCCAGCCCGACGGCATGGCCGGCACAATCCGCAGCGTAGGCTCGGC
>JAUVXL010000067.1 GCA_030603595.1 Sedimentisphaerales bacterium
CAAGAAACGATTTTTTCTTTTGTTAAGTAGGCCTAGTACCTCATAACATTTGTATTTGTGGCTTGTCATTCCCGCGAAGCTTGTCCTCGACCTCGATCGGGGAGCGGGAATCCAGATTCTAAAGAAGTGGATTCCGCATCAAGTGCGGAATGACAACTTACAGATTCGATTGTGACAGAGTACTAGCCTGCAATTTTGCAGAAGCCTTGTTTGTATTTGTAAGGAGGTTTGGCTTGAGAGTTCTTTCCGGCATTCAGCCTTCCGGCAGGCTTCATATAGGCAACTTTTTCGGGGCGATGCGCCGGCAACTTCAACTCCAGGCTGAGCACGATTGCTTCTACTTCATAGCCGACTACCACGCCCTGACCAGTAATCCCGACCCTGCGGATGTAGCTCAGCGAATTATTGACGTCGCAATCGATTATATGGCTCTTGGCCTTGATACGGAAAAGACGGTTTTTTGGCGCCAATCCGATGTGCCCCAGGTTACGGAATTGACTTGGCTGCTCTCGTGCGTAACGCCTGTAGGGCTTTTGCAAAGGTGCACCAGCTACAAAGACAAGGTCGCTCAGGGTATGAGCCCCAATCACGGCTTGTTTGCGTATCCCGTCCTTCAAGCCGCCGATATACTCATTTTCAACAGCAACCTCGTTCCCGTCGGTGCGGACCAGAAGCAGCATATCGAGGTAACTCGCGACATCGCTATCCGCTTCAACAACAACTACGGCGAGATACTCACGGTGCCCAAAGAGCACATAATCGAGTCCGTAGCGGTCGTTCCGGGGCTCGACGGGCGCAAAATGAGCAAGAGCTACGGCAATACCATCGAGATATTTGAGCCGGAGAGCAGCGTCAAGAAGAAGATTATGAGAATTGTTACCGATTCGACGCCCGTCGAGGACCCGAAAGACCCCGATAAATGTAATGTTTTTGCGCTGCTGAAGTTAGTGGCGTCAGACGACGAATTGGGCGAGTGGGAGAGCAAGTATCGAAACGGCGGCATGGGCTATGGCGAGGCCAAGAAACGACTCGCAGAACTCATGATAGACTACTTCAAGCCATACCGCGAGAAAAGGGCCGAACTCGAGGGCAACATCGACTACGTCAACGAGGTCCTGGCCGACGGCGCAAAGCGAGCCAGAGCCGTTGCCGTCGAGACTCTTGCAAAAGCCCGACAGGCAGTAGGATTAGGGGCATGAAGATGGAAGATAAACTTGTTACAGTCGCCTCATTCGCAAATTACATCGAGGCCGAAATGGCAAAGCAAAAGCTCGAATACGCCGGCATCAAAGCCGTAGTCACTGGCGCGAACGCCGCGACTATGTACCCCATAGGCGCTGCGATCGGCGTCGATTTACAGGTTTTCGGCGCGGCTGCACGGCGAGCGCAGGAAATCTTGGAATCACAGGGAAAAGAGGAGCAGTAATACCGAGGGCATAAATTGGCCGACTATCGTGTAAATCTTGATATATTCGCCGGACCGCTGGATTTGCTCCTGTACCTGGTTCGCAAGGAGGAGGTCGATATATACGACATCCCCATCGCCAGAATAACCGACCAGTACATACGGCACATCGAGATGCTTAAGAGCCTGGACATCGACCTTGCGGGCGATTTTCTGGTGATGGCCGCCACCTTGATGCAGATAAAATCGGCGATGCTCCTGCCCAAGGCCGACCCCGAATTGATGGGGGAGGACGATCTTTCAGACCCGCGTGCGGAGCTTATCCGCCAGCTTCTCGAATACAAGAAGTTCAAAGATGCCGCCAATCTCCTCAGTGCCGCCGCAGACGAGCACAAGCAGCGATTCGCCCGGCCGGACAGTATTATCGATAAACTCAACGAAGCGAGCGAGCCGGAGATTGACATTGAGCAGATCAGCATCTGGGACCTGCTCGAAGCGTTCGACTCGGTGTGCAAAGCGACCGGTGTGATGGCGGACATCAGCCATATCGAGGATGACACGCCTATCGACCTGTATCAGATAGAGATATTGCACCGCCTTCAGACCGAGGGGCAGTTGACTTTCGAGCAGATTTTCGAGCGAGGGAGCGGTCGGCTGGTGATGGTGGGTTTGTTCCTGGGCCTCTTGGAATTGGTTCGTGCGAAGTTAGTCTCCGCAGAACAGCTGGCCTCGGCATCTGCAATATACCTGCGTGCATTGACCGACGAACCCGCTGAGCAGGCCGTGCAGGACGCGATCCTCGCCGTTGGCGAGGCGGACGACAACCGGGATAATCCTCAAGCAAGGCAGAATCGGGAACCGCCGATAGCTATCTCGGAATTGCCTCGCCAAGAAGCTCCTGCGGTCTCGCTTGGCGCGCCGGCCGATCAATCTGCCGTGCCTATCGCTGAAATATCGTCATCAGCCAAGCCGCCCGTATTGCAGGGCCGGCAGCAGGCGGGCTTTGAGCAGGAGGATGAAGACGAAACCATGGGTTAGTGGCTGAAATGGGGTCATCAGAAGAACACGTTATGTCCGACGATGTGATTGAGTTGACCGATACGACTCTCGACAAGGCGGTCTATGGGTCCGATATGCCGGTGCTGGTCCATTTCTGGGCGCCGTGGTGCGGGGCATGCAAAGTGGTTGCTCAGATAATCCGCGAAATCGCCGAGGAATACACGCAAAAAGCGAAAATCGGCAGCCTCAACACCGAACAGCAGCGAGACAGCGCCGTCGAACTCGGCATAAGCGGGCTGCCGACGGTTATTCTCTTCAAAGATGGGCGGGTGAGGGAAAGGTGGGTCGGCTTGACCGGCAAGAAGGACATTCGCCAGGCAATTGACCAACTGCTGTAAGGGATTCCATCACTTCCTTGCTTTCTTCGGCTTCTTCGCCTTCCTGGCCTTCTTGGGCTTCTTTGCCTTCTTGGGTTTCTTGGCGGCCGGCGAAACCTCTTTGTCTGCCATAAACACTGCGTAAAGGCCTATACCAGCGGTTACTACGGTGAATCCTATCACAATATACCAGATAAAGCCCTGCGTTACTGTCAGGAGAGAGGGGGCCACGCCTTTTAGCCCACCGACAGCCACAATCGCGGTGTAGAGGACGAACAACAGCGGTACAAACAACATTGCTCCGAGAATGTTGCTTCCCTTGTCCGGCTCCGGCTCGAAATATGCCCGAGCGAGTCCGGATAGAGCGAGGTTGCCCTGCGGCGCCAGAAGTTCGTCGTCAGCGACCATTTGGTCGGCTTCGGCGGCCACTTCCGCCACCGTACCAGGGTCGGTCGGCTCGACCGCTTCGTCCTCGGCCGTGTATATCTCATCGAGAATTCCGCCAAGTGAAGTATCGTCGGCCTGCAAGGAAAGGTCCAACAGCCCCGAACCACTGCCGAAACTGTCCAGATTAACATCTCCTTCAATTTCTTCGAGCGATGCATCAGGGGTTGTCCCGGTTGAAGCAAGGCCCAGCGAGCCTACCGTTTCGCCCAGACTGTCGTCGCTTATCGCGTAGTCCTTGTCGGTCTCGCCAAGGACGTTGATTCCCTCGCCGGTGATAGCGGTGTCGGCATTGGTCAACTCACTGGGCGCCACCGGGGCCCCCGTTTCAGGCGCCAAGAGTATCTCGCTGGTCCCGACAGGCGGCTCTTGAGATGTCGGAACCTCGAGTTCGGGAATCTCCAACTCCGACACCCCCGTCTCCGGAGCCTCCAATTCCGACGGGATTTCAAGCTCAGGGGCAGCCGCCTCGGGCATCGCCATCTGCGGGGCCTCCAATTCCACGGGAGCCTCAAATTCAGCGGCCGGCGCCTGCGGAATCTTCTGTTGGGGCGCTTCTATCGGCGGCGTCTCGCCCTGCGGGATATCCAATTCGGGTTCCGCCGGCTCAAACACCTGCGGCATCTCCGGTTGAGGCATCGCCGGCTCGCCCTGCGGGATATCCAATTCCAGAGGAATTTCATCCTGCGGCATTTCCATCTCCGGAACCGGCGGCGGTGCGAATTCGGGCACAGGCGGCTGTGGGGGGGCGATTTGCGGTTCCGGCGTCTCCTGAACGGCCGCAACCCCGGAATCGGGCATCAGGGCCTCGACTTCATCGACCTTGAACAGCAGATTCGGCCCATCGCGAAATTCCCGCAACTGGCCCGCTTGGACAATAGCTCGAAGCTCGTCTTCTGTCTTGCCGAGTCTCTCGGCGGCTTCCTGCAATGAATAGAACATACCAGCCATGATCACTTACCTCCCATCGGCTGACGACGCGACTGCGGCGCAGTTTTCGACCTTCAAAACGGTCCTAACGTAAAACATTATACTGTAACCATCGGCGTTATGCAATTGTTTTTTTAGTGAAACTCACGCCAAAACAGGCTCTCAGAGCCAATATTCGAGGCCACGCACGTCCTCACTGCGTATCTATTGCAATGACCGCTCCTTTTGTGTAGAATCTAACCTGCAGCAAGCAGTACATTTTATTCTGCCCGAATCATCGCCGGCAATGCGACGACCGGCATAGCTGCGAGAATGAAAACCGGGGTGTAGCTCAGCTTGGCTAGAGCGCCTGCTTTGGGAGCAGGAGGCCGTAGGTTCGAATCCTATCACCCCGATTTCATAAGCCCTTATATATAAAGGGGTTATTTTTTATTGACAGTTCTTAAGGCTCCCAGTAAAATCCTTTTTGAGAACATTTTGAGAACATTACGAAAGGATTAGTACCGTGAGCATACATTGGGATGCGCTTGGTGGCCGTTACATAATTCGCTTTCGCGACTGTGCTGGCACTAACCGGGCGGTTACAGTAAATGCAAAGAACCTTGTCAAATACGGTCAGCATTTGCCTGGTCGGATAACAGAGCGAGTGGCCAAAAAGCTCGAAGCAGCCATCCTTGCTCGCGAGACAGCGGATGACGGGTCTATTAGGTCTGCGGAGCGCCAGCGGCTACTGTGGCTTGATGCCGTCGCCCGCTACTTGCCTCCCCTGTTACACAAGGACGGCAGCGATACTTGGGAGGCTCGTCCTGTGGGCCAACGTCTTGAAAACGAGAAGACATACAGTCGCAATCAGTTGGATCGTATGCACCGCATTCTCACGGTGTATTTCCCATCTTACCTTGAACACGACAGAGTCAAGTGGGAAAGACGTGGGAAACGCAATCACCATCGTGCTGTTGAGGTCTACAGCTGCGCGCGGCGCATAGGAAGCATTTCACGTGAAGATGTCGCGGGATTTCAGATCTATCTCATGAGTGAAGGTCGTCTGGCACCATCGTCTGTCCGCGGTTATGTTGGCACATTGAAAACCTTCCTTATGTGGTGTCATAAGCGAGACTACATCCTTGCTAATCCTGGGACAGACGTGAAGCTGCCATCTGGGAAGAATCATGAGGTCCGCTGGCTGGAAGCGGAGCGGGCTAAGAGCCTTCGCAAGGCTGTCAAAGGCTACTTGTTGGAGGGGCCGGTTCGGGCGATTCTCGGACTGGGTCTGCGGCGTAGTGAGATGATCAACCTCGAGTGGTCTGACATCAACTATGACACTGGCATTGTCCGAGTCTGGGGAACAAAAACTGATCAAGCCCTGCGAGAAACCCCATTGCCTGGAATGTTGGCTGCTTACTTCAAGAAGCTCAAAAGACTTGAGGATGTTCAGAATGTTCTTCTTAATGGCAGTGACCGACCGTGGAATCGAAACAGCCTCAACAGCGCACTCCGCCGATTCCGAACTGCCAAGTATGTACCCTTTGACTGGAATTTCCAGATGCTACGGGCTACTTATGGCAGTCTACTTGTCCAACAAGGCGTGCCTATCTCTCATGTTTCCATGGCTTTGGGACATGCTGACGTCAGAATTACCCAGAAGTGGTACATTGGCTTAAAGTCGACTCATGTGGCCCCTGAGATATCTAAGGCGATTAACAGGGCTTTGTCCTGAGACTGCATCACAAATTCGTTGTTCTATGATCTCCCTTCCTCTTTCTGGCACGGAGCGGTTGTGGATTTGAGCTTTGGCAGCGATTTACCCGCTTTCTTAGAAATGTGGCTATTTCGTCTTTTGGGAACATCCACGGTCCTTTAGGGTATGGCTGTGCTGCCGGCAGTCTTCCACTACGAGCATGAGCAGCAACCGTCTGGGGCTTTATGCTCAAGATTTCTGCCAACTCTTGCGCGGTATAGAATTGTTCTCGAATTGGATCATACATCTTTTGCTACTGTGACCTAGTCGGGGCATAATTCCGATGGAATTGCATGTCTACCGGCTCCGGCCAAAACAAGACAGATTCGCTCACTAATCAAAGGCCCTAAGACAAGAAAGGCGTATAAGCGGTTGCCGCTTCTTCATTTATCTCAAAATCTCCAAAAACCGACGGAGCTTCCTTCTTCATAATGCGAAGCATTTGAAGGGTGGCTTCCCTGATCTCCCACTGGGCATACCTATCACACCTGACACAGAAGATATGTCTCAACTGACGGAAGTTGGCGGATATAACGATCTCGCTCTGAGCGGCGTTGGGCAACACGAACCTTGCATCCTCATTCTTGATGCCCAGTTCCTGGAGTTTAGAGTAAGCATCTTTGGCCTCAGCTATAAACTTGCTAAATAATCTATGCGCCTCGATTTTTTCTCTGACAGATTTAGGCTCCACAAAAGCGAAGCTTTCTTCATCTACATATCTCTGAGAACGCTGAGAAAAAGCACATAGCCTGTGACGAACAAGTTGATGAGTGAAGCTCCTCGATACTTCAGTGACTCTGAAGGTAGCATAAGCATGCTCCAAGACCGAGTGATGTCCATTCTCGATAATCTTAGAAATGAAGTTTTTCTTACTGTCCGGTCCAGTTCTTGAGGCAGACCGGTAGCATGTACGGCCTGCTTGCTCGATTACTTTCTCAGAGTTTGGTGTTATGGCAATGAGTTCAACTGTAGCATGCATAGTGTGTCGTCTCATGGTTTTGGTACTCCATCTTGCTAAACAATCAATAAGTTAACTGCCATGGGGGCACCGTCCTTTCCACAGAAATCCTCGCACTCTTTCCACCGGGAATCTGGCTATTGCCTTATGGCCAAAACCATGCTACAAGATGCCATAGTGCCCAACAACGCTGCGTAGACCATTAGACTTCTACCATTGTTATCCTTTGCATTCACATCAGCTCCTTTGTCAATAAGCAATTTGATAACATCTCTGCTGCCTCCTGAAACCGCAAAGTGCAGTGGTGTCCATCCCATATCATCAGCGGCATTTACATCGGCTCCGGTTGTAAACAGCAGTTCTGTTATTTCCGTAAAACCATGCCACGCAGCAAGGTGCAGAGGCGTTATTGCTATTTGGTTCTTAGCACAAGCGCTGGTTCCCTTTGCCAATATCTTCTCGACGATATCTTTTTGGCCCAACCTCACTGCATTATGCAATGGTGTTGTCTTGTTCCAATTATTTGCCGCCAGCAGTAGGTTCACTACTTCTTTTCGGTTACGACGCCTTGACGTCAATGCTCTGTGCACTGGTGTATGTCCACGTTTGTCTTTCGCATAAGGGTCCGTTCCTTTTTCCAAAAGCAGTTTGACTACTCTTTCATAGCCCCACTCTGCGGCATCGTGCAGTGGCGTAGTACCGTCTTTTGCCGGTGTGTTCGGGTCAGCACCATTAGCAATAAGGAACTCAGCAATATCTTGTGTAGGAGCTTCAAGCAAAGGTGTTTGCTCATCATCGTCAGCAGCATTTACGTTCGCACCATTTGCCACCAGTAATTCCAGTAGTTCTTTGGAGCAGTTCATCATCCCAGGTACCCACCAGCCAGCCATATGTAGTGGCGTTTCTCCCTTTCTGTTCTTTACATTCACATCTGCTCCGTTTGCTAGCAGTAGTCTAACAACTTCTTTATGCCCTTGATTCACCGCACCATATAAGGGTGTTTCTGCGTCTTTGTCCCTTGCATTTGTGTCTGCCCCCGCCGTTATGAGCAGTTCTACCACGCCCTTGTGTCCATCATATGCTGCGATATGTAGAAAGGTCTCACCAAGAATGCAGCTTTTCTCATTCACAAGTCCTGGATTGGCGTCAAGTATGGACTTTACCTGTGTTAAGTTTCCACTTTCAATAATTTTTCGAGCATCTTGCACCATGGTCTTGGCCCTCAATAAGTCAATTTCCCAAAACACACTCAAGCCTGCTTCCTCCATCTATATCCTGTAAGATTTCCTTGGGATTATTTTCGTTATTAGAAGAACGTGGGAAATCAGGCTAATAATAGCATATAGCACTCCCTTTAACCACATTTAGTGTACCCACAATCATCATTATCACAGAAGCTACAGCCAACCTCTTTTCTTAGCGGCCGGTCGCAGTCGGGGCATTTGTTAATAGTTGAAATTGTCGCAGATTCACAGTCCTCCTCCATGGCATCTTCAATAGCTCTCGCTATGGCATCCGGGCAAGACAATACATCTATATTCTTATTGGTTTTTCGGCTCGCAATTGTTGAAAGACAACGTATACCCTTAAGCTGCTCTACAAGCACCTTGGGGTCTACACCGCATCGAAGGGCTGCCGAAACAACTCGGCACATGGCTTCGCTTTGTGATGGACAACCACCTGACTTGCCAAGAGCGGCAAAAACTTCACAAAGGCCCTGGATATCTCTGTTGACGGTTACAAATAACGTACCGCATCCCATTCGGTATTTTGTTGTTTGGCCTCTTGTCTTACGAGCCCTTGGCCTTGGAGTATGAGTCGCTTTTTCCCGGACAGTTGGTACCTGTTATCCATAGATGCGGGAAGCAAATCTATAAACAATAGTAACCGTAAACCCAAGCTCATACGTGAGGCGGAGAGCTGCATCGACGTCTTCTTCTGTAGCATCTGATGGCAAGTTGATGGTTTTTGATACGGCGTTGTCGATAGATTCCTGGAAGGCCGCCTGAGTTCTGACGTGCCATTCAGGAACGACTTGGTGGGCTGTTACCAGAGCCTGGGATGTCTTTAACGGGATTTCAGGAATATCTTCGGGTGACACTTTTTGGCTCAGCAGATTGCGGACTTTGTCTGATAGCCAATCTTCTCTAGTTCCCAATTCTTCAATAAGGGGGTGCAGTTGTATGAGTTTACGACTATTCTGAACCCTGACTTTTGCCATTTCAAAGATTGGCTCGATCCCGCCTGTACAACTAGCAATACGCGAAATCGATCCAGTCGGGGCGATTGTGGTTACAGCAGCATTTCGCATTGGTCGATCGTATTTTGTGTCCCAGATGCTGCCTTTCCAGTTTGGGAAACAGCCTCGTTCTTTCGCCAGACCTTCGCTCCCCTGGTGGGCATGTTTTTGAATGAATCGAGCCAGTTTTCGTGCGAGTCTAACGGCCTCCTTACTGTTGTACCTGATGTGCATTAGGACAAGCATGTCGGCGAAGCCCATAATCCCAAGGCCTATCTTGCGATTACCGACTGTTATTTCACGAATCTCCTTAATTGGGTAATAACTGGCATCAATCACATCGTCGAGAAATCGAACAGCAAGTTTTATGGCCTCTGCAAGCGAATCCCAATCCAAGCCTGTAGTATCTTCGGTAACGAATCTTGCGACATTGATAGAACCCAAATTACACGCCTCATAAGGTAGCAGAGGCTGCTCTCCACAGGGATTAGTCGCTTCGATCCGACCTATATGAGGAGTTGGATTATCTTCGTTGACTCGGTCAATAAAGCAGATTCCAGGCTCGCCAGTGGCGTGGGCACACCTTATGATCGTATCCCATATATCTTTGGTGGTGTAACAGTCCGTTTCTGATTTCTTGTCTATCGGGACAAGGTCGTTGATGGTATAGTGTCTTGTGCTCACAGAGCGAGGGATTACGTATTTCTTCTTTGTTCGTGGATTGGTTACAACACACGGAGCTTCGGGATCATTCTGTAGCTTTTCCATGAAGGAATCTGGTAGCTTTACGGACATATTGAAATTGGTGAAAACACCAAGTTTTCGTTTGGCTTGAATAAAGTTCAATATGTCGGGGTGTTCGACGTTCAGCATGTCCATGTTCGCCCCCCGGCGAAATGCCCCCTGTTGAATCCCTTTCGTAGTCTCAGAAAGGATCCGCAGGAAACTCATAGGCCCAGAGGTCGTACCGCCGCTGGACCGGACTATATCCCCTGTCGGGCGAAGCTTATCAAAAGAAGATCCGGTTCCCCCTCCTGCTTTCTGAATCAGGGCGGTATTCTTGACTGTTTCGAATATCCCTTCCACGCTATCTTCAATTGGCAGCACAAAATAGGCACTGAGCAATCCGCTCCTACGGCCGGCATTCATCAGCGTAGGACTGTTAGGCAGAAACGTGCCATTGGCCATGAGCTTATAGAATTCATAGGCGGCAGACTCTACGTTTGAATCCGCTACACCGTACTTGGCTTCAACTGCGGCGATTATGTTGGCGACTCGGCGAAACATCTGCTCTGGAGCTTCGATCACTTTCCCCTGCTCATCTTTCATGAGATATCTTCCTCTCAAGAGCTCAGCGCGTACATTGGAAGAACTGTGTTCATCACCTTGACTGGCCATGTTCTTATCCTTCCCGTTCGACCCGGATGTGCAGTCCGTGCTTCCAATATGGAGGGCATGTGCTATTTCTGATTTAGTCCGACCTCTGTTCATATCACTCTATCACTTCTTGGACTGACCTTCGGATGTCTGCTCCGTGTCCTGATCATCTTGTGATTGTTTCCCTACGTCATCTTGACATTTCTTGGTTCCCAGGAATGTATTTAGCATCATGAATGCGACTTTCTCTTCCTCTATCGATTGCGTTCCAAACCTCTTGGCTATCTCGTTCTTGAGTCGGTTAAGTTCCTTTTCGGTCAGTACAGCGAAGACGATCTGGTCCCAACCGGCCTCCAGATCCTTGATTAGGTTGCTGATCTCTTTTTCCATGTTCTCGAGAGCAACTTCAACCGCCACCTTCTTCTCGGCCCACTCGACGCCGACATCTACGCTCTTGTTGCTGAGCCACTGCTCAATTTTGGCAGGATAGCCTTGTTCAACCGCCCAGCGATAGACCGCGTACTGCCAGAAAACGTGCTCGATCCCCCCGTGGCCCACCGGCTGTTTGCAGTCTACCCCCAGCTTCGACAGTAGATGATATCCCGCTTGTGTGATCTCCACGACCGAGAGCGGGCCTCCCCTCCTGCCGGTTTTGATCCGATGAATTCGAATAAGGCCTGGGCTGGTATCTATCAGTTGCTGCCGGATCAGATTGGCCTTGTACTGGGAAAGAGAACCAAGGTCGTCCAGCTGACCTACGGGCGTGAGAAGATGTGGCTGTTGGGCTAAGAATTCAAGATAATCCAAATGTGTCTTGGTTAAGTCGTAATGGCCAAACACGGTCTGCACCTGGTTGTCCGTGGGATTCTGCGAAAACAGCGAGGGCTGCTCGGGCTCTGGCTCCAGAAGCGTGGCAAGGATACGGTCCGTTTCCTTTATGCGCTCTGCAATCTGCTCTTTCGTTGCCACAGGTAAATCAATCTCGCCCACGTTGCCGAGGAAAGCTCTGGGGCAGTTCTTTGTCCGGCAGACGACCTCTCGTTCAGGCATTTCCATCATATACTCGGCCTGCTCGCGTTTTAGTACCAGTTGGTCGCTGAGGATACGCATCGAGTAGCTGTCGTTAGGCCGATAACCGATCCCAAAAGCACTCAAGTTTGAAAGCACAACATGTGGAACCGTATAGACACTCTGTGTCCCCAGTGCCATGCCGACAGCCCTTTTTCTAAGAATCCGGGCAGCATTGAGCATGTAGGGTTCTTGGATGTCGGCACGCTTGCATCTTTCGATATTGCAAATGTGTGTAAATTCGTCCATTATCAAAACAAGTTTGAGTGCCGGCTTGAAGCAGACCGGCATGTATTGCTCCAGGAACAGTACAAGGTCACCTATAAAGGTGTTTATGTGGTCCGAGGACAGTCCATTCAACATCCACACCACTGACCTGTGGGTCAAGGCGGCAAGGTCGTGGCTTCGGGTGGTATCATAGACCGGCCCCATGAATTCCAATAGATCCCGCAACCGATTAAGGAGTGATTCTCGGCTCATGGAGTCACGAGAGCCTCGTTTGAACCTCTGGGCTGAAATGTGATCGAGCAACTGACGTGCGTTAAGAGTACCTTGACGGCTCAGTAACTCGGAGCAGGCGCTGCGAATCGCGTTCATGGTGTAATCTCTCAAGTACCAACATTCTTTGTCTTGAGCGGTCAGTTTTGCAATATGTACTTTCTGATCCATGCCGGGCGGAGCCTTGTACCTGTTGAGCCGAGATGACCTGGCAACGTCGATCAGTAATACGTCTTCACAACCGACGGCCCAAGGGGATGCCATATAGGCCGACAACTGTCCTTCAGTGCAGAAGTACCACACAGCGACCTGTCTTCCCCCGGTGGCGGCGGATTGGCCCAGGCGATGTATTTGCTGGCCGAAATGGACAAGCCATGTTGTCTTGCCTCTCCCACTGGGACCTACTATGATCCCATGCTCGGTTAGGTCACTCTTTGGGATCTTCGCCGGATACTCAGGCCCTCGACCGGTAACGACCTTGACAAGCTCATAGGACCCCAGACCAACCTCACTTTTCCGTGGAGCAGCAAGGAACGGATGGTCCCGTTTTACATTTTGCTCAACCTTCATGTACAGGAATTTCAAGAGTTTCTGACGCTTTTTCGGATCCTGCAAGAATAGCGTGGAGTTGATGAACTTCTTTACCGAATGCACATTCTCTACGCCAGCCTTGGCGGCGAGATCGCGAAGCCACTTCTTGTCATTATAGTCGCCGTAGCTCACTTTTTTTTTCTCTGCCGGGCGGAAGAAGATTGTTGATTGCGGCGCTCACAGGCCCCACGGCACCCAATGCTCCGATGAGTGCGGCGATAGGCTTGACCACCTTCTGAGAGCATCCGAAGTCTTCAAGGAAACTGAAGTCCACTCCGTATTCAATTGTGAACGTCGTGAACCACCAACCGGCGAGGGCTCCGACAGTGAGACCCACGCACAGGGGCCAGAAAGGTTTCAAGACGCCCATATTGTTGCGCAGTAAAAGCAGAATCACAGCAACAAGCACTATCTTGATTAGCATGACAAGGTCCTTTCAAAACGTGATTAGGTAGTAGATTGCGCCGGCGATTATGAGCCACTTGATAAGTTGTTTGAGAAGGCCCATCCGCAGAGTGCTCTTGATGCAGGCCTCGCATATCACCCTCTTTTCGCCGGCGATAAAACGCTTTTCGCGCCTGCACCTGTAACATGAGGCGGCATTGCATATCCAGCAAATATTCAGCATATTCTTGGCGCACTCGGCGCACAGTATCAAGGATTCTCTGTGAAGCCTTTTGCAGCTAAGACATGCTACTCCGGCCTCGGCGTCGGTGTGCAAAACGTGGCCGCAGCCATTGGCGGTTTTGAGCCGAATTTCTGTTGTCTCGACCGAACCGCAATCTTGGACGCTGGTAGTCTGGCATTTATCGACCAGCGGTTCATTGACCTGCCCATTGAACGGGCCAGTTATGTAGAGCAACGTCTTTTCCTGGAGGCCGTCGCAAGCACCCGTTACATCACTGTCACCAAGGGCTTGGTCTTCGGCGATCTGCTCGTCAGCGATGTAGTCACTGTTTTGGGTATTGGGCTCTGGCATATAATCACTCCTTGTCACTACAAGCCCACTTGGCCTATTACATCCGTATTGACCTCGAAGCCGACAGTATCCGAGAAGCCGGCAACATCCAATAGATTCGCCTGGTTGTGCAGACTTGGGGGCAGAACGCTTGTATGGATAGCACTCATATGCTCGTGTGGCTGCACTGTCACTTCATTGAGAGGGTCGTTTGAGATATCGGCGGATAAACCTAAATCATATCCGGACAGTTCTATCCCAGGAGTTTCGGTGGGCAAGATACCGCCTTTACCTAGCTCGCCGAGCACATCGGCCAACTGTTCGATGGGCAGGTCCAGATGTGGTTGGACCAGATCTAAGAACGCCTCTGCATGCTCCCGGCTTCCCAGGTCATAGGAAATCTCCGCCGTAATGGGGCCCGAACCTATTTCAAGTGGCTCTTGGAAGTTGGTCTTGGCAAAATCTATGTCCATCACGAGATCATGTGTAAGGCCCCCGGCGATGGTTACGACAATGTCATCGGACATTCGAAGGACGGTTTCTCCGGGATAGTGAAAGAGAAGATCCCCATAGTCGTCAATTATGATTGGTTGGTCGATATAGGGGCCTATGTACTCAGACTCCGGATTGGATTGAGGTATCAAGCTACCTTCGGGCCAGCCCGACAGCGGAGTGCCGGGCAGCGGCAAAATAATCGGGCTGCGTGAGAGCCGGCCGCGACGGCCGGACTTTCGTTTGCCTGGCCGAATCTTCTTCTGCCGCAAACGAAAACGTATGCGCACCGGACGCGAACGACGCCTCGTTTTGCCACGGCCTAAACATACGGGACAATGCCACTCTATCACATTATCCGCATCGCTCTCTGGATTATCATTGACCATCAATAAGATCGTGCCTTTTCCGCTGCAGGTTGAACATATCTCCAACTTGTCTTTGCTATCGGCCTTGTTGCTTTCGTCAGGCATTATTGTTGTCTCCTGCAGTGGTATTCTTCTTGGAACAGGCCAGGATAGCTACCGTTCCAGAACTATCTGTTTCGTTGACCATCAGTCAGGCCCGGAAGTTCCACCCAGAACCGTTTTCAGCATCCAAAACAGGATCGCACCCACCAGTACGGCCACCAGCCCAACTGCAAGATAAAATACAATCTTTTTATAAATGGCCTCGTAGGTGATGGTCATGGGCAAAACTGATTGCAATACAACTCCGGGAGCAGCATTCTCAGGCAATGTAACCAGGCTCCCCTTGACCACCGTGTCTCGCCACCACTTGACGCTGCTCGACGGATCGCTCGGTTTCATAGACCAACTCGTCCACTGTCCGGGGCCTACCGCCGAGAAACCGTTGCCGCCCATAGGATCTTGCAGCAAACCTGTGATTCGCAGATTCTCAGCGGCGCCGTCCGGGACAGGCGGACCAGCAAGCTTCACACAAGCATGCCCAAGAATGGGCTGGTCCGGCTTGTTGCCTCGGCATTCATAATGAGTCAGAACTTCGCTGTCATTGCAGAGAACCGCCTGCACTGGCCCAGGAGCTGTGAAAAGCACTTCTACAGGCGGTGGCGCGATATATCGGATACCATACGATGGTGGAGGGGGCTTCAGCTGCAGCGGCCATCTCACCGCCGCGCCGGCGGAATTCACTTTGCCGGTTAGTGTGATCCTTACCGTTTGCCGGCCGGAGCGCACGGTCACGGGGACTCCGCCGACGTTCACCACGTTATTACATGGCACAAGACCCAACACGGTCTTCGGTGCTATCATCCCCTCGAATTGGATATCAAGCTTTACCGGAACCGTGACCAAACCGGCGGTCAAGTCCGCCCATTGCGGCGTGCCGATGTGGGACACCTTTTGTTTGATGTGTGTGCTACGCATTGCGGGCAGCTTTATCTGAACTGCCAACAGAATGCGCATGGAGGAGAGGCTTACCGTTTTGGGAACGCCAACTGTTCTTAGCTCAACTTGCACGGCAATGGGCTTGTTCTGCATGATCTGGTGCAAAGAGACCTTCATGGTCACGTTCACATTCACATCAACGCTCTGACCCCGTAGCAGTATGGGGCGATCTGTTGAGACTTCAGCTTCGCCCAATCCCCGAATATCCCATCTGATTTGTTCGGACCATGAAATCGGCGTTTTGCTCTGGGTCTCCAGGTGAAGACGCATCGGCCAGATTGCGATGCGCTTTTGCAGATCTTCCCAGTGCGGACTGCCACGCTCTCGCAGTTCTGCGGAAACAGTGAGTTGGGGGCGCAGATGACCCGTGGGAAGATCGCACGAAATCTGCTGTGGCGCGATCACAATGAAGGCGACGCCTTTGTCAGTCCTTACCTGGCTTGGCCCCCTGAATTGTAGGGGTATGGCATATCGTTGTGTTGGGCTAAATTTCTGGGGATCGAGCCTTACCAGGATACTGATTGTTTCTGTCTGGGTAGTACGGGAGACCGTTACGCTGGACTTGCCCAGCCATCGGGATCCGACGAGGGGGCAACTCACTGCCACGTTCGCTCGAAAGGGCAGAGCGCTTGTACCGGGACTCGCCATCGTCACATCCATCTGGATCCTTGCAAGGCATGATGCAGCATCGTGCCATCGGACATCCCGCATCTTCACAGATGGAACGAGGGTAATCGTTCGTAGTTCGAGCTGTCCGGCGTCAATCACCGCAACGTTCGGGTTTTTCTTCAGACGGGCCACCAGGCTGCCGATAACGCCGCCCCAGCGTTTGACGACCACTGTCTGTGACAAACCTTTGCTGGCCCGCAGGCCGAAGAGTTCGTCCAGCTTATCTTCCTGTTCCAGAACTGTCGCCATGCTGCCCACATTGTGCTCACCATCGGAGTACAAATAGACCACAAGATGCCGGGCGGGCGAGAGTCGGTTGGCCCATTCAATTGACCTGCTCAACCCAGCGGCGATGTTTGTCTGTCCATCAGGTTCAAGTTTGGCGATTGCATCGTTCAGTTCCTTCGGATCTGTGTAGATGCGGTCAAACCCGTCACAGACACGGTTGTTGAACGGGACTAAGATCGCCGGCGTTTTCCTGCTGACCGGCAGTTGCATTAAGGCCTGTCGCATTTCTTTGCGTGCCGTATCCAGGCGGTTGGAGGCTGTACCGTCAGCTTGGCTCATTGAACTCGATACGTCCAACACAACGATGCGCAGCAACTCGACGTCCTGGCCTCCAGAAAGTGTGGAGGCCACTTGATTCGCCTGGGTGGGTAAAATGAGAATTGCTGCCAAACAGAATATGAGATTCAATCGCTCGTAACTGGCCATTATCTACTTCTGTTACCATCCGAACCTTTAGTCCCTTCATCGACAGTGTCTTGGCCGACGCGTCTCTGCTGAGCGACGTGTTGGTCACGAGTTTCTCGGTTAATGCGGGCTGCATATGGGGGATGTTCACCCTCTGGAATGTGCATTTCAGGGATGTCATCGCCATGATACCGGCACCGATTCTTGGTGAAATCGAGCCCATCCACAGCACGGCTTTTGAAGCGAGCATAGTTGGCCATCCATTCCCAGCAAAGCTGCCCATTAGCCTCACAGACCTGCTCGGTTGTGGAGAAGACGGCGCCGGCGTCATTGCCGAGCCCTAGGTGGAAGACGTACTCATAGCCCTTGCCGCGCTTCTCGTATTCCGCCAGTTCAGTTCTCGTTGCGAAAACATTGCCGAGAATCCAGTCGGGCGTCACGTCGTTGGTCTGCATCAGCGCGTGTGAGTAACCGTCGATACAGAACAGTACCGGTCTGGCTACAAGATCGGGCGGCAGCCCCAAGACTATTTGCCTTTTCTTGACTGAATCCATGAAGATGGCCAACAGGAGAATTACGCCTGCTGAACCCGTACCACCGCCGAACGAAGCCATCACCACCGGTATTATGCGGTGACATTGACCTTGGCGAAGAAGTGAGTGTATCGCCTCCCGAAGCCCTTTGATTATTCGGTCTTCAAAAAGCTCAAATGCAGCCTGCGTTATGTTCCTGCTCGTTCGTGCTCCGTGCCCAAGTGTCTCAGGGTCCAGCAAATCCGGGTGATGTTGGACAATAGCCCTGCATGCCGGACCATACCTCTCAGGATTCGCCACCATGGCGGCGACGGCCTCCCCTGTCGGTGCGATATCGATCGCAGAGTCAAATTCGGCAGAGCCACTCTCGTCGGTTTCGGCTCTTAACAATACCAGGTTAAAGGGGCGCCCCGCAGCTTCATGCCGTCTCTTCACACTCAAAGCTGAGCCCGTTCCGGCGCCGCCTACTGCGATGGCCAGAAAGGCAGGGCTGGGATTAACCTTCATGCCGTTATCATTTGTTATGGATTCTATCGTTTGCATTTTTGCATTCTCCTTAGAAAACTAGGATTAGAGTCGCATCAGTCCCGGCGCATGTTCACCGGCTTTGGTGTCGGGCAAGATCCCCACGAGATGCGGCAAGTGACCGGTTTGAGCGGATTTCTTATAGGCCGAAAGGAGTACCGGATTGCCGCCTTCGATCCCGATGCACCAGCCCGCGTAGACACGTGATACCGAGAGGCTGCGTTCTTGTCCATTATCCAGAATGTCGTGGAACCCTTCACCTTGGAAAAGGCCTTCAAGAATCTCCCTGATCTCGGTCTCCTTCTGCGTGGTTGCCTTTGGCAGACGGACCATTTTAAGCTCAAACCGTATGATCCCAAACCGTGGGTCGTCGCGTCCATCGAACCAGGACGTTATTCTTGAACGCCTTGATAGCTCCAGAACCAAGCGTTTCAGGCCGTATGCCTGGCAGGCTTGGTAGAAACTGTTTGAGCCGGAAGTGCTCTCCGTGAGCAACGCCATGAATGCATCCACAATGTCCATCGCGGGCAGGGCGAGTATCAATGCACGAAACGGTATGCACTGGGCGTTTTGCTCTCCCATGCCCTTCTGCTCGGCCAACTCGCGCAGCCGCTGTTCAAGATCGTGCCGGAGACCTTCTATTAACTCAGTCTGGCCGCCGACCTTGCAGCTCGCCATCAAAGTTGCCAGGAATTCGTCTTCACTCGCCTCTTGAAGAACCACCTCATTGCCAGCCTTCAACGTAGTCAGACGCTCTCGGGTTCTGTCGAGCCTTGCACTGCACTCCTTCTCGCAGGTCCGCACTTTCGCACGATATGTGTTTGAGTCCTGAGCGAATTTTTCACATCGCTCCCTAACTGATTCGCACTCGGCCTTCCAGCAGTCCTCAAAGCGATCCATCGTCAACTCCTCCAGGGCTTCTGCGTACTCGCTCTGAGCCTTCTGCACAAGATGGCTTTTGAGCCCTTCGAAGGTTGTCTCTTTCAAATGGATCTTCAACTGCGGCAGTATCTTGACCTGCTTGACCCGCCTATCAAACTGTGCCAGAGCCTGACCATTACGTCTTTTCGATTGGTCCATACGGCTAATGGCGTTGACCAGGTCCTTTACGGCGACATCGACGGGTGTTCGCTTGGGACGATGTTGAAAAATGAAGGATTTACTCCTGTTTGTCCGATAAGTATGGCATGGTTTGAAGTAATCTGTTAAAGGAGTATGTACCATGCCGACAAAACTAATCGAACAGAATGGTAATAGAATT
>JAUVXL010000074.1 GCA_030603595.1 Sedimentisphaerales bacterium
TATACTTGTCCATAAGGAGTCTCCTGTAAAATAAGGTTATTGTGGCGTTTCTTAGCGACCACGCAAAAACATGGGCTGTAAACGACCCCATATAATAACCAATACCGGAGGCTCCGGTTTCATAGTTTATCTGTGGTTAAATCTTTTCTCCCTGCCTTCATAACCAAATCTTATCCACATATTAGCAGAATATCGCTTGACTTTTGACCCCTCATTTTTAGCCTAAAAATCAAGGGTGCATAAAATCGCACAAAAAGTACATCTTTCCGAACATTTTCACCCACTTTTGATCACAGATCGCGCGAAAAACACCCAAAAGTGCAAAAAACCGAACATTCCATTTTCGCCGCTTAAACCCTTACTTATAAAGGATTTAACCCCAAATGTCACCGTCTTTCCCAAAAACCAGGTGTCCAAACGCACCCCCCAAAATCCCCGTTTTTAGCCCAAAAACAAAGATCAATACCGAAATCCCCCAAAAAAAATCCCGTTTTCCCCTACCCACCCCCATTTTTACCCCAAAAATCGAGCCCCGCTCGACCCTGAGTCCCGATGTACATCGGGAAAGGGCCTTTCTTCTGTCTTCTACCTTCATCTTTGGTATATTGGCAGGTAGTGGTAGTGGATTGACATGCTTAGCATGGCGAGTGAGGTGACGTAAACTTTTCCTCCTTCGTGGTCCCTTACACCGAGTGGCCAGGAGCCGTCCTTTTCCTGCTTTTCGAGGAGGAGTTCGCTGACGACTTGGCGTGCGCGGTCGGCGTACTTGCCTTTTCGCTGGAACATTCCCTGTGAGTAGTAGTATATTCCGTAGTAGAAGTGCTCCCTGGCCTGTAGGCTTGGGATGTCGTAGTCGAGGAAGTAGTCGGCGGCGCCTATGACCTCCGGGATCTCGTACTGGCCGCAGATTTGGAGGGTTAGGAATCCGCCCGCGGCTGAGCCGAATCGCATGGAGCCGTCGCCGGGCTGATAGCAGAAATAGCCTTTGCTCTTGTCATTATTGTCTTTGCGGTAGCATCGCTTGACGTACTCGACGGCCTTGTCGATGGCTTCTTTGGGAATATCGAGGCCGGCGCCCTTTGCGGCGCGCAGCGCGATAAGCTGCCAGGAGACGACTGAGAGGTCGCTGTCGGCCGAATCGGGGTTGTATCGCCAGCCTCCCTCGTGCTTCTTGTCGTTCTTTTTGATCGCCTGGGCGCGGAGGATAAGCTCGACCGCCTTTTGGAGTCGCCTGCGTATCGTGGCGTCCTGGTTGTCGTCGATGCCCATGCCGAGCGCTTCTGCGAGCATGAGCGTGATGATGCCGTGGCCGTACATTCGCGCGCCGTCTTTGCTGCCGAAATAGCCTTTCTCATCCTGGCGGTCAGCGTGGAGGACATATTCGAGTGCCCTTCGCATGGCGTTTCCCTCGGGGGTCTGGTCGGCGGGTTTGTGGCCGACTGCAAGCATCGCCATAATGGCTAATGAGGTCATCGTCGTGTGGTGGCGGTTGTTATCGACGATGGCGCCGTTCTGCTGCTGCTTGCTGAGGAGGTACGTGACGGCGAGTTTCGCGCTTTGGTCAACCCTCTCCCATTCACGGCCGTCGGTAGTCTCCGCCTTGGCTGCGAAGGCAGGGGGGGCGGTGGAGGCTGCGAGCAGGGCGATGGCGAGAAGGCAGCAGATGAGTTTCTGAAACGTGCGATATTCGGTTTGGCGTGTTCGACTATTCACAATTATATGCCTTCTGAACGGTTACTCATTTCTTTTGCTTGGCTTTTTGGGATATTACGCGGAAGTACGTATTTACCATTTCGCGGTAGTCCTCTGAGACCGCCTCTTTGCGGGCCTTCATCAGGTCTGTTGCGGAGAGTTTTCTGAGCTTTCCCCAATCTCCGCTGAGGAGCCTGAGATTCTCCGGCAGCAGTCGGCCTGTTTCGGGGGGCATATCGGCTGAGGTCCTGTCGCTGGAGAAGCGCGATGCAAAGCGGTTGCGGGCGGCGTTGCGGCTCTGGGCTTGCGCCTGGCTTTGCGCTCTGGCCTGCGCCATATCGGCCTGCTGGGCCTGGAGAGTCTGGCCTGCCGCCTGCTGTGCCTGCCGGGCCGCGACTGAGGGTCGGGGATTGCCCAGGGCCAATTGTGCCGCTTCGAGGCGGTCCAGGGTGCGGGCCATCCAGGTGGCGATTTCATTGTCTTGCGGGGTGCGCGAGGCGCCCTGCAGGGATTGGGCGGAATCGGGCTGGAGTTGATTGAAGTTGTCGAGTTGGCTTGCAAGGGCCTCATAAGCCTGATCAACCGGCGGCTGGGCCTGCCTGGCGTGCGTCGCGGTATCGAGGGCGCTCTGCGCCTGGGGCAACTCGTTCTGAGCAATGCTCTCCATGGCCTGCGCCGATTGCATCAGGGCCTGGGCGTCGGAGCGGTCGAGACGCTGGGCGTGGATGGCGGCGCGGGCGATGTCATCGACCACTTCCGGGGCCATCTGGTTGATCTCCTGCTGGCGCTGATCGGCGTTCTCGAGTTGAGCGGAGTTTTGGCGGGCCATATTCCTCAAATCTCGCGCAAGCTCGCTGCCCTTTCTTTTGAGGTCCGCAGCCTTTTTCTGCGCATCTCGGGTTTGACCGGCAGCTTGTGTTCGCTGGTTTGCGTCGTTCTTGGCGGCTGCTTTGACTTTGCCCAGAGCGGACTGGAGGTCCTTGCCGGTCTGATCCATTGCCTCGGCGAAGTTGTCCACTTTGTCGGCGAGAGCGGCAGGGGGGGCGGAGAAGTCGGTCGGCATTTGGTCAGCGGCGTTGGCGGCTGCTTCTGCGGCGCTGTCGAATTTCTCGGATGCTTCGGCTTGAGCCTGTTCGGCCTTTTGGGCTGCCTGAGGGATGTCGCTCTTGGCGAGCCGGCCTGCCTGTTGCGCGAGTTCCTTTGCCTTTTGCGCGAACTTGTTTTGGGGGGGCGGGGCCTGTGCGAGTTGCTTGTCGGCTTCTGTTCGCTGTCGGGCCAGGTCTTTGAGCCGGTCGGCGATTTGACCGGCCTCGTTGGCGATTTCCCGGGCTTCGTCGCGCGCCTCGCGGGTTTTCTGGACGGCTTGAATGGTGTTATCTTTGTTTTGGTCGTTGGCTGCGGCCAGGGTCTTGTCGGCGGCGTTGTTGAGATCGGTCTTGGCTTCGTCGGCCTGTTGCGCGAAGCTCTCGACCTTCTCGGCCAATTCGGAAGGGGAGGGTATAGATCCCTTTGGGACCTGTCGGGCGCCTTGTTTTAGCGATTCCTTGGCCTCGTTGAATTGTTGGCCGGCCTTGGCGCCTACGTCATTTGATTTTCCGGCTGCGTCGGCGACTTTGTTGTCGGCGAGGTTCTCCGCCTGGGCGGCGAGTTGCTGGGCTCTCTTGGTCAGTTCATTTATTTTGTTGGTTATAGGGGCCTGGACGGGATTGTCGCGGTCCTGTTTCTGGGCTATCTTGTCGAGTCGTTGAGAGATGTGGTCTTCGCGGTCGGCCATATCTTCGATGCCGCGGGCGGCCTGCTGGATCGTGCTGTCCACGATTTGGGCCAGCTCATCCTGCATCGGCGGATTCTGGATAAGCTCCTTTTCGAGGAGGGCTTTGAGTTGGTCGGGCGATTCCTGGAGCATTTGTGCGAGTTCGTCGAGGCGTCCGTATCGGCCGTCGAGGTTCCGGGCGAAATCGGAGTCTTGCTCGGTTTGGCGAAGCGCGAGACGTGTTTGCTCGGCATCTCCCGATTCGAGGTTCTCGTAGTGCTCGGTGATAAGGTCCAGGGCCTCATTGAGCTTCTCCTGCTGGGATACGGCTTGTTCGAGTGCGTGCTTTTGGGTATCGGCCTGCCGGCTACGGGCGGCCTGGGCGAGCAGATCCTCGGCTTTGGGCGGGAGCCGGCGCAGCATGGCAATAGCATCGTCGGCGTCTCGGGCTCGTTCGCGGCCCTCTTCGTCGCTGAGGTTCTGGATATCGGCGTCGCGGCGGAGCGAATCGCGGATTGTGTCGAGATGCTCGTTAAGCTGCTGCTGCTCATCGAGCAGGGCGTCGGCGTCGGCTTGAATCTCGTCGGGTTTTTGCTCGTCGGCTCGGGCGGTGGCGTCCTGGGTCTGCTCCTCGGTCTGCTCGCCGAGCTTCGAGACGGCTCGCAACTGGTCAACAAGGGACGGGGCGTATTTTGCGATTACCTTGCGGGCCTCTTCCATCTGTGGTTCTATTTGTTCGCTTATGTCGGTCAGTGCCTGAGCGAGCAGTTCCATCTGCGGCGCGATTGGTTTGCGTTTGTTGTCGTCGTTTGCTCTCTGTCGGGCTTCCTGGCCGACGGCTCTATAGGGCGCTGAGTTGAGGGCTTTGTTCATTTCGTTTCTGATATCGTTGGGCAGGCCGGCGTCTTTTAATTGATTGGGCAGTGCTTTGGCTCGTTTTTCCCAGTAGTCCCATAGGGTGAGCGGCTGGTCGAAGTAGTCGGCCTTTGCGAAGTTCCATCGTTCCCGTGCGGCCATTTCATTGAGAAAGCTGTTGGCTTCGAGGAGATTGTGGCCGGCTTCGAGGAGGCGATATGCCTTTTCTATGTGCGAGAGGGCCTTTGCCGAGTCGTCGATCTGGTCGGCGTCGGTGGCGGTTGTGTGGAGGGTGTCGATGGCGGCGGCGGTGTTGGCGGTGTCGGCTACGAAGAGGCGTTTTGCCGATCGGCGGAGGTCTTCGAGGTCGGCGCGGTCGCTGAGTTGCCCGAAGGCCGAGCCCCAGCGCTGCTCGGCGTATTGGGCGGCCTGGATTGTCTGCCGCCTTTGCCTGTCAACCTGCTCAGGCTCGACGTTGGGTTTGGCCTGCAAGTCGCTGAGGGCTTTTTGCTTTCCGGCGAAGTCCTCGACTTTCCACTTGAGCTGCGCCAGTTCATTTGCCGACATTGCGACGGACTGGGTAAGGCCCCTGCGGTCGTTGGCGGCTTTGGAGCGCAAGGAGTGCTCGGTATTCTTTAGCGAGTCGGCAGCTTCGCGGAGCTTGTTTTGCGTATCGGCGCCTTGTTGGGCGAGGTCGCCGGACGGTTCATCTTTTTGTAGGGCTTCTTCGGTTTTTGTTCGCTGCTCAGCGAGTTTCTTGAGGACGTTTTCGGCCTGTCTTGCCGCGTTGTATTCGGCGTATTGCGACAAGTCGTCGAGCATTTCTTCTATGATCTGCTGTTCCCTTGCGGCGGCTTTCTGTTGGCGTGCGAGGCGTCGCCATGCGTTGTTCTTAATATCTTCTTCGGTTGCGTCTGCGTCTTTGCGGGCCTGGTCGAGCATGTCAGCCTGGTTGGCCTTTAGTCTGTGGACTTCGCTCAGAGCGTTGCGGGCTTGTTGATGGGCGAGTATGTTCTTGTAGGCGTTGCGGACGTGATTTGCTGTGCCTTCGACGCGGTTAGCGGCATCGGCGGCCTTGTCGAAATACTCTTTTGGCCGGTCTTGGTTCTTCTCGATCAGGTCCGCGTAGGCCCCGACTTCCGCGAACTCGCTATGTCTGAGCCTGCTGAGCATTCGGCCGAGCAGTATCATATCATCGGTCTCGATTCTTGTCCCGCCAGGGATCCCTTGGTGGATTTCGGCGTTGCGGGTGACGGTCTCCAATGCACTAAAGGCGGTTTCGGTCAGGGTCTCGACCTGTTCGGAGGATACCCGGGCCTTGAGTTGAGCGTCGTGGAGCCTGGTTGTGTCGTCGGGGTTGTTGGTGAATGTGTCGCGGACGGCTCGGAAGTCCTTGTTTAACTGTGTTGAGGCCTCGGCCAGGCCGATTAAAGACTCCTGAAGGCGTTTCTTCTGTTTGCTGTTTTCGAGGTTCCTGACTGAGAATCCGGGGGAGCTGATTGTGATTTGAGAGAGGAGTGATTCTCCTGTTGCGCCTTTGAGGTCGGTTGCGACGAGCTTGGTCGATACCTGGTCTCCGGGCTTGAGCTCCAATGGGAGCAGATCCCAGTTCTTCTTTATAATCTGCTCCTTTGGCGGGTCTTCGGCGAGCGTAGTTTGGATCCACGGACCTCTATTGATTCTGACCCACTGCTCTATGTTCTTGAGGCCGAGGTCGTCTTTGGCGGCGCCTTCGAGGCGGACTATCGAATCGGGGGGCAGGATAACATTTGGCGCGGGTTTGGCGAGAGTGACGTCGGGGACAAGGTCGGCCAGGGCGACGATTTCGTAGTTGGGGGCGAACTTGTTCTCGAATTTCGTTCCTTTGGCGACGAGATGAACGCGGTATGTCCCCGACTCGACGATATCGACTTTCCCGGTCAACAGGGTGGGCCCGGCGGCGGTTAGTTTGATGGTTTGTTTTTTCTCGCCGATTTGAATTTGCAGTTCGGCGGAATCGACGGGCTGATCGACTTCGATGCTCAGGTCAACCGAGCTTGATTGGATAGCCTTTAGGTCTCCGGTGGTCTCTGCGATTTGCTTGTCTTTTAGGCGGGAGTAGGGGGGGTAGTGGTATGTCTTGTGGAATTTGGTTACATGGGGGCGTCGGCGCGATAGGATTGTGTATTGGCGAGTCGAGGCCCTTGCGGCGAAGACGCGGTAGGTGAGGCTCTCTTGGGCGACGAGTACGGTTGCTGCATATCGCTGCCTGCCGACGGGCTCGGCTTGCACAATCATCGGCTCGGCGTCCGGTGCGGCCGATTCGAGGAAGACTTTGTGCTTAGATTCATCGGAAAGGCGGGCGACGATTGTCACGGGGTCGCCACGGGGGACGACCGGTTCCGGATTAGCCGGTTCGGCTATCTCGATTCGCAGGGCCGAGACCCTTGCGATGTTGGCCGTCGGGGCAAACGCGCGGGCCATCAGTTGGGCGTACTTGAGCTTTGGTATTACCGTCAGAGCGGTGCAGAACAGGACGACCACGAAGGCTGTTACGGGCCAACTGAGTATCTTTGACGTTGGGAGGATGACTTTTAACCTGTAGGTCCTTATCAGGGACGCGACCCTTTTCTGGAAGATTGCTCTCAACTGCTCGGAGTCATGGATGCTTTCCGGGCCGGACCGGCCGAGTTCTACGGCGGAGAGGATTTTCTCTTTTAGCTCCTTGTGTTCGGCCTCGAACATCCGGGCAAGCTGCGTCAGGTCGGTCGGGCGCAGAAGCCATCGAAGGCAAGTGGCGTAGAGAACCGAGAGCACCAAGGCGTAGGCGACGAGGCTGAGGGTGATTCTGGCCCAATCGGGCAGGACAAGAAGCAAGTCGATGAACGCTACGGCGGACATTGCCACCAGGGCGGTTGCGATGACGGCGCAGCCGCCGCGCACGGCGATGAGGCGATTTCGCCGTTTGGCAAAGGTCCTGAGTTTGTATAGCGTGACAGGATTAAGGCGAGTGTTCATAATATAACCCTTTCACCGAATGCGATGATTCTCAGAGCATCCCGGCTCGTTTCCTTAGAATCCACTCTATTGTAAGCAAAAGCACGACCGCTGCAAACCATAAATAACTCTGCCACAGTGCGGTATCTCTTTGCATTATCTTTCCTTCGCTGAGGAGTTTGAGTCGGTCGGTCAGGGCCGAGGCCTCTTCTTCCCGGAAGAATTCGCCGCCGGAATTGGAGGCTATTTGCCTTAGTATTTGCTCGTCGGCGTTTAGCCGGGCAAGCTCGCTGGCGATGGGGGGCTGCACGTAAAACTGCGCCTTTGCGAGTCCGCCGCCGGCGGAGTCTTGGGGATAACCTAAGACCTCGATCTTCACTTCGTAATCTCCCGTGAGCATGGGTGCTGTTTGGCCTCGGAATTCGCCGCTTTCCTTGTCGGCTTCGAGTGGCACTGCGGCGATTTTCTTGCCTGCGAGGAAGATGTTGGCTTTTACCACGGCGTCTGTTTTTGGTCTGCCCCGGGTGTCGCGAATTCTGGTGCGGATCTGTATATTCTGGCCCGGCGCATATTGCAGCGAGCCGGCGTCAATCGAGACGAATCTGTCGCTGACGGCGAAGGGGGTTGCCATGATGAGGTTGCTGACCTGGTTCCAGTATCTCTGATGATACTCGTCGGCGACGCGGTATCGCCATCTCCAGGTCTCGTCGAATGCTGTGAAGAGGACCTTTCCGGCTCCGAACCTTCTATAGACGATCGCGGGAATTGGCTTGTCTTCGAGAACCGCTTCGGCGAGGACCTCCGCTCCGGGCAGGGGGCGGACGGCGGAGAGCCAGTGCGGGGGCTTCAGCGAGGCCCAGATTTCAGAGTTGGTTTTGTCGCCGGTCGAGAGCATCAGTGCGGCGACGTCGGCGCCCTGTTCGGTCAATCGAAGTATGCCTTCTTCGGTGAGGCGAAGGGACTGGGGGTTTGTGACGGGTTCGGGGGCGTCCCATTCGATTGGGAACAACTCTGCCAAGGGCGTGTTGCTGTAGCTGCGGAGGTGCTTTCGCAGGCCGTCGATGAGGATCAGGCCCGCGCCGCGATTGCCTACGACATCGCGAATCCATTCTATCTCGTTGCTCCTGAGCAGCGTCGAGGGTAAGTCGCCGAGTATTATCAGGTCGTAGGTGTAGAGCAGGTCCTTCTCGGCGGGGAACATTGTGGGCTTGTCGCCTCTGTCTATGCCGCCGTCGGGCGCGGTCGGATCGGCGAGGACGGTTGTTAGGTCCCATTTCTCGTCTCTATCGAGGAGGTTGCGAATGTATCTGAATTCCCATCGCGGGCGCCCGTCGAGGATTAGGACGCGATTGTGCTCGAAGATGGCGCGCGTTCGAAAGGGTTGGCTGTTATTGTCCGGCTCGGCGTCTATTTCTTCGAGGCCCGTTACCACGGCGGTGAAAGTCAAAGGGAAACTCTGGAAGCTCAGTTCCCTGTCCTTATCGGCGAGTCTCCGGCGCAGCAGTTCGGCTACGGCGAAGTCGTAGTCGATGATTCGTCGGCCCAGGCCGGTGGTGGTAAGCTGCTTTTCCCAGACGGTCTGTTTGTCACAGATTATTTTCAGGATGAAGTCTTTGCCGGCGGTTATGTCGTCCTTTATTGCTATTTTGCCTTTGACGCGGTCTTTGTGGAAGACTGAGAGCGGTTTTTCGACGCCTACTACGGCAAGGTCCTGTGGTTTTTGCAGTGTTCCGGATGCGACGGTGAATATCGGTATTTGGCGGCTGCCGCAGATTTTTGCCTGGTGGAGGGGGGATGTGCCGAAGTTGTGGCGTCCGTCGGAGAAGATTACGGCGGCGAGTCTGCCAGCATCCTGCGATTTTTTTGTTCGCCTGTTTGTCTGGTTGTGTCCTATCCCGATGGCTGTTAACGGGGCGAGGGTTAGGTTGGTCGCTTTGCCTGTGGGCACTGCGGCCAGTTCGGCGGGGATGTCGGTCGAAGAGTCGAGCCGCCCGGCTCCGCTGCGCCAGAGGGGCTGAATGTCGGTATCGGCCAGGGCTATCAGATTGACGTTGTGGTGCTCGGCGAGTTGGGCGAGCAGAGGCTTGTCTCCGCCGAGCAGCAGGGCGGCGATACGCTCGATTCGCGTCATTTTATCGAAGCGTTCTATGGCCCGATTAACGGCGTCTGTTCGGGATTCGACGAGCTTGGCGCCCCACTGCTCGAAGGACAGACGAAGCTGCTTCCGCCAGAATTCGGTCTTCGAGGCCAAGTCGGCGAACCTTGCGTTAAACTCATCGGCGTCGCTGGCGGACTCTTTCTTTGCAAGCCGGCGGGCCGGCTCGATCAGTTCATTGCGGAATTGCTCGAGGGCGGCCTGCCGGGACGTCATATTTGGCAGATTCACCGTCGTGTTCTTGAAGGGCGATAGGCGACTGCCGGGTATGGGGCGCTCCATCGCAGCGTCGGGCAGTCTCCAGCCGACGGCGACGTGGTCGCTGCCGCTGCCTTCGGCGTGGAGCGCTTCGATGTAGTATCTTCGCCCGGCCTGGAGTTGGATCGGGCTGGATTTTTGCTCGCCGCTCTGCTCCCAGTCGCCTAATGTGGTGAAGTTGCCGACCTTTGCAATTTGTCTCTTGGATGCGGGGTTGTCGCTTTCGCTCAAAAAGAGCCAGCTTTGGTCGTCGCTGTTTATCCAGAAGGTGTATTCGCCTGATGCGGGGGGATGGATGTATCCGGAGATTTTGTCGCAGTAGCGGTCGCTCCAGTTAACCGGGCTTTGGAATTGCTTGAGCAGCATCGAGTCGGCGGGATTTTCGGGAAAGCCTTTGGCCTTTGTTATCTGATTTAGAGTAGTGCCGTTGAAATTGTTCCAGTTTTCGTAGAGGATTGATCCTTTTTGGGCGGGTGCGAGCATGTACGACTCGAATTTGACCTTTTGGAGGCCTGCGTATGCCTTCTCTATATCGTCGCGGAATTGTTCTGCGGTTTTGGTGAGGTCCTGCTGTGCCGGCTGTGGAGGGAGGCGTCGCAGAGCGGCCTGGGCCAGGGCCTTTTGGGCAGCAAGCAGGTCCTTGGGGATGACTTCGTCGGAGAGGAATCCCAACTGGGCGGCGGCGAGAAGCTTTCTGGCGGGGGCCATTGCTTCGTCGGTTACTCCCATGCTCTGTGAGGCATCGACGAATATGAGAATGCGGGCGAGTTGGCCGACGATCCAACGGTGGTGCAGGACCGGGCCGGTGAGCATCAGAACGAGCATAATGACGGCGAGCGTGCGGATGGCGGGCAAGAGCCAGGAGTAGATGTCCTTGCGCAGGCGCGATTCGCGGCGGTAGAGCAGCCACGTCGCTACGCCGAGCAGCAGTGCTGCGGGCACGCCGAGATACAAACTCCAGTCGCCTATGAATCTGAGGCTCGTCATTTCTTTATCATTCCAAAACGTTGTTGCAGCAGGATTTCGATTAGGCAAAGGACTAATACAGCGGCGAGGAGCGACTTCCACATCTCGCGTCCGAATCGGCGGCGTTTATCGAGTTGGAGGTACTGCTCGGCAGACGAGACGGCTTCGGCCTGCATCTGTTGGGCGAGTTCGGCGAATTCGGCATCGTCGAGGAGCTTGAGGTCGGATTCTTTCGATGAGGTGTTTACGACAAAATGGATGGTCTCGTTGTCGGGCGTTTCGAGGGCGTAGAGGCCGGGCAGTTCGGTGTCGGCGAATTCGACGAGGCAGTGGTCGTCTTTGAGGACGGCCTTTAGCTCGTGTCTTTTGCCTTCGGGGTCGGTGATTACGGCTGTTTTGTCGGCGTTTTCCGGGCCCAGCAGCGCGGCGAGTTGTTGGCCGACGCTTACGTTCCTCGGGGGATATACGGTCGAGGCGAGGTAGGCGACCAACTGCTGCATCAGGGGCAGATATGCGGGCCTGGCGGGCAGATTGCTCCAGTCGTCGTCGCAGGCGGTGCAGCATTGGATGACGCGCCCCTTGCCGAATTGCTTTTCGACGAGGAATGGGTCGGCTGTATCGAGATGGGCGGCTATTGATATGTCCGGGAGCGAAGATTGCGCCGCGGCGAGCTTGCACCAGGTTTGCAGCTTGGCGTCCTGGAGGGTGCCGTTGCGGGGGTCGTTGAAGAATTCGAGGGCCTGATGGTCGTAGTGCTGGGCAACGATAAGCGCCGGCTGCGAGTTAGCGGCGTCGGAATTGATGATTTGGACGAATCTGCACGGCAGGAGTCCGGCGCCGGAGGCGAGCATCTTGGAATTGTACCAATCGCGGTTGATTCGGTCGCCTGGGAAGACGAGCAGTCCGCCTCCGCGGCGGACGTAGTCGTCCAGGCAATTGACCTGGAGGTCGGCGAGTTGGGGGACGTTGGCCAAGACGACGACCCGGTTTTCCATAAGCTCTTTGGCGGTGAGTTTTTCGGGGGTGACTACTCTTGTTGTTATCAGGTCCGAAAGGGTGGCGCGAGCGGATGTGAAGGGTTGGAGGGCGATTTGCAGGAATGCGGTTTCGGCCTGGAGAGGGGCGGGATTCGTATCGCCTGAGACGAGGAGCACGGGCAGCTTGTCCCAGACTGGGATGCTGAATCGCTTGACGTTGTCGGCTTTTAGTGGGTCTGCGTCGGCGAATATCTCGACGACGTGCGAGCCGGGCGTCTCGAATGCGTGGGAGAAGACGACCTGGCCTGATTCGCCGGCTCCGAGGGTCATTTGCGAGGCCGAGCGATTCTTGCCGTCCACCCGGAAGTGGATTCGCAAACCATCGAAGGTTGTCTTGCCGTGGTTCTTTATCGCGGCGCGGACTCTGAGGTTCTGTGCGACGCCGATGATGGGCCGGGAGACGTCGAGTGATTCGACTGCGATATTATCCGTTACTTCCTTGCCGATGCGAAGGAGAGTTAGTCTCGGGGGGATGGGGATATTGCGGACGAGCTCGAGGGCTCTTTGTCGCGGCTCGGCTGTATCGGAGTGCCAGGTTATCTTCTGGAAATCGCTTATAATCAGCAGTTCCCGGTCGATGTAGTTTGCATTGGAGCAAATTCCTGCTGCGGTCTCGATGGCAGCGGCCGAGTCGGCGGCGCCGAAGCCCTGCTTCTTGGCTGCGAGCATGCCTCGAAGCCTGGCTTTGTCGAACGTCGGGCCCAGTTGTGAAGATGCCCGCCCGCTCATCCAGGCGACGGTTACTTCGGAACCTTTGGGCAGGGCGTTTACGATTGTGTTGATTTGCGTCTTGGCCTGGGCGAAATGCGAGCCTGCCGCACTGAAGGCGTTCATCGAGTAGCTGTTGTCGAGCAGGACAACGAGTGACGTTTTAGCCTTGCCCCTTAGGGCCTCTATGCCGGTGAGGACGGGCCTTGCCATACACAGCGCGAGCAATACGGGAATTGCGATTCGGACCAGCAGCAGGATGATCTGCTCGATCTTGAGGCGTCTTCGTCTGCGGCGGAGTATCTGCTCGATGAGGTGCATCGCACCCCAGCGAATGCGTCTGAAACGATTCCTGTTGATTATGTGAATGATAACAGGGATCGCTCCGGCGATTACGCCTCCGAGGAGAATCGCGTTTAAGAAGGTCATCCGTATTTCTTTCGAATGGTCAGATACTTTGCCAGTGCCTGTGCATAAGGCTCATCGGTTACGAGCGGGACAAGGTCGATGCGGTGATTATGGCAGCCGCTTCGCAGTTCCTCTCGAAAGCGGTTGAGCCTCTGGATATATGCCTTTCTAAGGTGGGCCGGGTCGAGCAGATGTCGAAGGCCCTTTGTTTCGAGGCATTCGAATTGTGTCCATTGACTAAACGGGAATTCGAGTTCCGCGCGGTCCCAGATTTGGAACATTACCAGTTCGTGATGGGCGTGGCGGAAGTGCGCCAGGGCGGCCATAAGTTCGGTTGTATCGGCGAAGAAGTCCGAGATTATTATCAGCAGTCCGCGTCGATGTATCTTCGGGACGAGGTCGTGGAAGACCTTGCCCAATTCCGTCTCGCCTCCCGGAGCGCTCTGCTTGAGGGTATCGAGCAGTATCCTGAGGTGGCTGGGACGGGAGCGTGGGGGGATGTATTCTTTCATCTGCGTATCGAATGTCATGAGTCCGACGCCGTCGGCCTGCCTTAGCATTAGGTGCGCCAGGCAGGCGGCGAGCCTTACGGCGTAGTCGAATTTTGTGACTTTCCCGCTGCCGTAGGCCATGGAGCCGCTCTTATCGAGGAGGATGGTCGCACGGAGGTTTGTTTCTTCTTCGTATTCGCGGACGTAGAAGCGGTCGGTTTTTCCGAAGACCTTCCAGTCGATATGGCGAATCTCGTCGCCGGGTACGTACGAGCGATGCTGGCGAAACTCTACGCTGAATCCTCTGTGCGGGGATCGGTGCAGGCCGGCGCAGAATCCCTCGACAACCAGCCGAGCGACGATCTCGAGCGAACCGATGGTCTGTATGTCTTCGGGTGAAAGTAAGTCTGTAATGCGGGCCATAGAAAATAAAGTGAGTAAGAGCGTGTAACAAAATGAGGTCTCAATCGCATTTGGTTCTCTGGATTCCCGCTTTCGCGGGAATGACAGAGGGGAAGTTTTCATTTTGTTAGGCGCTCTAAAGTATGGTTATCAGTAGATCAGGAAATCAGGGTGCAGGATACCAGGAGATCAGGCCATCAGGGAAAAACGATACGCCTCTGGCGAATTAACCTGTTATCCTGGAACCTGATGTCCACTACCTGGCATCCTGATAATCTGATTGCCTAAATCCTTCGTTCACTTTAGCTCACTTTCACCTTTCCCTTTCTTAGATTACTTTTGCTTTGCGCGGGCGGAGTTGCTTGAGTACGCGCATAACGATATCGTCGATGGTGACTCCTTCCGCTTCTGCGTTAAAAGTCGGGACCATGCGGTGTCGCAGGACGGGCAGAGCGAGTGCCTTTATGTCTTCGATAGATACGTGGAACCTGCCTCTTAGCAGCGCACGGACTTTGCCGCCCAGTATCAACATCTGGCATGCTCTCGGTCCCGGTCCCCATTCGATGAGTTCCCTTATGAAATCGAGCGCTTCCTTCTCGTGGGGTCGGCAGAATCTGACCAGATCCAGGACGAAATCGGTTACGTGGTCCGGGACAGGGACGCGGCGAACGAGGTGCTGGCATTCGATGATCGTCGGTCCTTTGATGACCTGGTTAAGTTTGACCTCGAAGCCGCTCGTAGTCCGATCTATAATCATTCTCTCCTGGTCCCTGTTCGGATACGTTACTTTGACGTGGAACATAAAGCGGTCCTGCTGTGCTTCGGGCAGTGGATAGGTGCCTTCCTGCTCGATGGGGTTTTGAGTGGCGAGTACGAAGAAGGGCTCGTCGAGCTTCATCGTATTGCCGCCGATAGTGACCGAGTGCTCCTGCATTGCTTCGAGCAGCGCAGCCTGTGTTTTCGGGGGGGTGCGGTTGATTTCATCGGCGAGGACCATCTGGGCGAAGAGCGGTCCTTTTTGGAATACAAGCTCTCTGGTTCTTCTGGCAGCGTCCTCCTGGATGATCTCGGTGCCGGTAATGTCGGCGGGCATGAGGTCCGGGGTGAATTGGATGCGTCGGAAGGATAGGTTCATAACGTCCGCCAGACATCGGACCATCATTGTCTTCGCCAGGCCTGGCACGCCTTCGAGCAGGCAATGTCCCTGGGCGAGGATAGCGATCATGAGCTGTTCGATTACGTCGTCCTGTCCGACGATGAATCGGGCGATCTCGGCGGTGATTAGCTTGTTGGCCTTTACGAGCAGTTGGGCCTGCTTGGCGTCATTCTGCATTGTTTGTTCCTAAGTCTCGTGTTTCAATCAGACTTCATTGACAGAATACTCAATATTGTGTGACGGGCTAATTACAACACAAAGACAAAGCAGTTACAATCACAAAAGACATCGTGGTTCCAGATGTAGTAATCCTGCCAAGCAGGGTAATCCAGAGAGGATAATGGAGGCTCGTTAATGATTTGAGTGGGGGATTGTGCCATTCCGGGGCAATATCCGACTTTTGTTCAGGCCGCATGGTTAGACAGGTAAATTAACCGGGCTTCGCCCGGGACTTTTACAATAGCCTCATCCTGTCATCCCCGCGAAGCTTGTGCCCGCGAAAGCGGGTAGCGGGGATCCAAGGCCCAAAGACTGGATTCCTGCCTGCGCAGGAATGACAACTTTCCCACATTGCCCATCTTTGCTATCATTACAAATTCCTATGCGCTCAAGTTATCTTGGATTATCGGAAGTTATTGTTTTATGGCCAGTTTTTGGTTTTTTGGAAAACTGTTCTTGATAAAAGACGATAAAGGCAATAAGATATAGTGTAAGGTCAACTTAGCGAGTGGCCTCATGGAGGAGGTTCTTCGGAATTCTTATTGTTAATGTGGCTGTTGTGCCCCAAAAAAGGGGTGATTGCGGTTTTGGAGTGCTACTTTGGGGCTGTCCCACTTGGTATATTCGTTTAAGACTAATCTTCCCTCGGATACGGAGAAGGTATCGAGGCCGATACGTAGCGGTTCGGGCAAGACACAGATGTGGATTGTCTGGATTTTGAGCGTTGTGCTTTTGATATCGGCGGGCATAGCTTACCGTATTCCCGCGCAGCAGATACGACGGCTGGGCGAAGATCCGATTGCACTTCCGGTGCCTCTGAGCGAGTTTCCAACCAAGGTAGGTGATTGGGCCGGTAGCGACATTGGCATTCGCTCGACAACCAAAGAGTATATGCAGGACAACTTTGCCGACGATTTTTTCAGCAGGCGATACGATAATTCGGCTGGGAAGGGGTGGGCGGATGTCTATGTAGTGTATTGCTCGAGTCGTCCCGGTGGGATATTGGGGCATCGTCCTCGTGTATGTTACCGGGCGCACGGCTGGCAGCATGAAGGAACCGAGACAATGCAATTCACCACCGCGAGGGGGCAAGTGATAGACTATCTTTTGCATCGGTTCTACAAAGCGCCTCCGGAATACGAGCGTATGATTGTATTGAGTTTCTACGTAGTTAGCGGCCGGGTGACGGCGAACGAGCGTGATTTTTCGGGGCCTCGCGGTCGCAGACCCAATATCGCCAGGGACCCAAGCCGATACGTCGCTCAGGTTCAGATAAGCTCGAGTGTGCAGAAGTCGGCCGAGGCGGCGCTTGAGGAGATGGCGGACGAGATTCTTGAGTTTCTGCCCGGTGCCGGCAGTGAGGATGCCTCGGGAAAGCCGCTCGGCTCGGCCGGCGATGATGCCAAGAAGGATGATGGATGACTGTAACCGACGCAGCAGGCTAATAACGGCCTGGTAATGTGTTGCTGCAGAGGAGGTTGCATCGATTCACGGGATGTAACCCACGGGGACGGAGTGCGTCCGGATTTAGCAGAGAGTCGCACAATTGGAGGCTCAGACGATTCAAGAATCCACGCCAGGTATGCCGCAAGAAGGAGAAAGCAGTGCAGTCGGTCCATCGACAGAAGGATTCTTCGATACCGAACACTTGAAAAGTGATTTGAAGGGTCGGTCTATTAGGAGTGGTGCGGTCACGATGTCCGGCCAGGTGGTGAAGTTCTTCATTAGGATGGGCTCATTCGCCGTCCTTGGCCGCCTGCTCAGTCCCGGGGAATTTGGCTTGATCGGCATGGTAACGGTAGTTACCGAATTCGTGCTGATGTTCAAAGATATGGGTCTGGCCGCGGCCACTATCCAGCGGGCCAAGGTTAATCACGCCCAGATCAGTACGCTGTTTTGGGTAAATGTTGCAATCAGCTTGGCGCTGGCGGCGATAATCGCGCTTTTGGCGCCTGCGATAGCGTGGTGGAATTCCGAGCCGGAGTTAATAAAGATTACACTGGTTCTGGCAATCGGGGTAATTCTGGGCGGGTTGACGATTCAGCATCATGCGTTTTTGAAACGGCAGATGCGTTTTGGCACCATTGCTGTGATCGAGTTGGTAAGTCTGTCGGTGGGAATCGCTGCAGGTATTGCATCGGCGTTTTTAGAAGCTGGATACTGGTCGCTGGTTATTATGAATTTGGCGACCTCTGCTGCGATGGTGGTAGGAGTTTGGATGGTTTCCGACTGGCGCCCGGGGTGGCCTCATTTGCGTTGCGGAGTCGGCTCGATGCTCAGTTTTGGTAGAAACATCATGGGCTATCGTCTTGTCAACTATTTTGCGAGATACACAGATCGAATTCTTCTTGGAAGATATTGTGGGCGTAATGTTTTGGGGCTCTACGGAAAGGCGTATGGTCTGCTCATGCTGCCTATAACGCAAATTACAGCACCTATGATTTCGGTGGCGTTGCCCGCTTTGAGCCGCATCCAGGACGACCCGCGGCGCTACGCAAAATACTATGAGAGGATGGTTCAGTTGTTGGCGTTTGTCATGATGCCTTTGGTGGTTCTTCTTGCCGTTTGCTCGAGGAGCGTTATTCTTATGGTCCTGGGTGATCAGTGGGCCGGCGCGAGCCGTATTTTTCAGATACTGGCCGTGACCGCCTTTATTCAGCCTCTCTCGAGTACGGTAGGAATAGTTCCGCTTTCTATGGGACAATCAGGCAGAGTCCTGAAACTTGGCATATTCACCAGTTCATTCATTGTTCTGGCCTTTATTATTGGGATCCGGTGGGGAGCCGTCGGTGTTGCCTGTGGATATGCCGTAGCGAGCTATTTGGTTCTGTTTCCCGGACTATGGTACGGTTTCCGAGGGACACCCGTGAGCGTAGGAATCGCCGTGCGTGCCACTTGGCGGGCGGTGATCGCCAGCGGCGTTACGGCTGTGGCGCTCATACTGGTCTATCCGTATTTGGACGGATTAGCCAATATCGCAATTTTCGGCATTTCTTTCGTTTTAGCTG
>JAUVXL010000266.1 GCA_030603595.1 Sedimentisphaerales bacterium
AACGAGGATTTGATGAAGCAAACACAACCTGGCCAACAGATTCAACCAGCCACCCGGCCGGAATGGGAAAAGTGTATGCGAAAATAACCGTCAACTCCACCGCATCGAACCCTAAAAAACCTCGCTTGTTTTGGGACTAGAATCTCGCCGGGCGTAACTTCACTCCCTGCAACTTCATCTACCCCTATCTTACCCCTATTCCTCCGAAAGACTACCAAATTCCCGGCATACCAAAATGTTAATTTAGGCAACCTACCCCACCATAGTTGGAACAAAGTGAAAATCCCGGCCCAGTCGAGAAAACAAACTCAATCGCCGCGTCCCGCGCAGACGAAATACGAGGCCGCTACTGGTGCCATGTTGGGGCGGACATGCTGATCGCTTCGGTGAAGGATGCTTTTCGGCGGAAGTCTGCGGGGTTGTAGGCGGGTTTTGCAGGGTCTGCGTTCACCCAATGCGAATGGTGTCTGCCGTAGTAGGTTCCGTAGAACTGGTAGTTGGAATCGGCCCAACGGATCAGAATCATCAACTCTGTCTCAGTCAGCATGGCCGAGTGGTCGTCCTGAGCGTTCTTCGGATGAGCCGAATTTCTCAGCATACCGATCATTACGCTCTTATACGAGCCGAGGCTCTTTGGCTGAAGAAAAGAGCCGTTATAATTACCCTGATCGCCCTGCTGAAACGAAGTAAATTCGGGGATAATCGGCCCGGCCAACTGCTTTTTGGCAAGCTCTTCATAGGATGTACTGTAATAGACGGTAACATCGCCGGTCAGCTTCAGACCGTCGTCCGGATTGTCGTTGCCGTGGCATGAGACGCATTTGGCATCGAAGATAGGCTGAATATCGGTGGGGTAATGAATTACCTGCCTGGCGCTGCCGTCTCCGCCGTTCTCGACAAGGTCGCACGGCTGCGGCTGCGGCGTGCTCGGCGCCCGGGCCATCGCGAGCGGCGCATGAGTGCTAATCGGACGCCCGGCATGGTTGATTCGGCCGTGACAACCCACACAGGAACGAACCTCGCCGGGCCTGTAATTGACATACGTCCTCTCACGCTGGACCTCCCTGAAGTCCTTATCCAGGGCCTGGAAGAAGATACTGCGGTTGGCCGGGACCGTAAAGTGGGCAGAGCCGTCTTTTTCCACCGGGACAACGCCCCACTGCACCCGTGGCCAGAGGGCGGCCTTCCAACTCGAGCTGCTCGTGGCCGAGCCCCATCTTCTTCCGGTATCCCAGTAACGGGGAATCGCTTCGTTGATCCGCAGCCATTTGACTTCTCCCCGCTTAACCCCTTCCATCCCCTCATACACGTCGGTCACGATGCACAACGCTTCATTGGCCGCCGCGTATGCCGGATCGAGGGAGGAATATATCTTTGGGGGGACCTTGCGGGGCACAAGCGGTGTCGGATGCCACAAGGAAAGCTTGGCGTCCTTGTGAACGAGGCGATGGTTGCCCTCGGTATCTATAAGATAGATCGAATAAGCATCGGCGACATTCTTATAGTGATCGGCCGGGTTGACCTTATAAGAAACCAGAAACTTATTCTCACCAACCGGATAGGGGTGGGTATAGAGATGGCCGCTGCTGCCGTTGCGGTCGTGCACATACTTGCCTTCCTTGGTCAGGAAAAACCACCCGGGTTCGGTTCGCCGCTCGATGAAGACCTGCGGCGTGATATTCGTGACGGCGTATCTCCGGTCCCATTTGGCATAACCGGCTTCATCCGGGTCCGGGCCGCGGACGCGAAGGCCCCTCTGCAAATCAATGAGCATAATCGCTCCCAGGCAGCCGCCCTGCGGATAATGGCACGTGCCGACGCAGACCAGGCGGTGGACGTCGCCGTCTATCGCTTGAGGATACATATAGACCGTGGTAGTATCGTCGGAGACGCCGTAGAGCTCCTGCGGCATTGTCCCATCCGGATTCATCGACCAGATAGTCTTGGATACACGGGCGCCTTTATCGATATACTCCCATCTGTGATACATTACCCGCCCATCGTTGAGAACGACGGGGCAGAACTCGCTGACCGGACTCTTGGTAAGCTGTTCGACATTCCCACCGTTGGCATTCATGCTATGGAGGGTGGGCGCCACCAAGTGAGCCGAGCCGCCGCAGAGGACGGTGTGTTCGCTGCGAGTCGAAGAGAAGATGATCTTTCCGTCCTGCAGATAGCACGGATGGATATCGTCGGTGTGCCAGCCCTTGCGCCAGCGCGCCACCTTCTCGGCCTCATCTTTCGGGGGGAGCAATACTTGGCGCAAGCCGCTGCCATCAACGTTGACCTCCCATATCCGAAAGCCGGAGCCCGGGTTCTCGCGAAAATCGAATACGACCTTCCGGGCGTCGAAAGACAGGCTGATTTTACCGATAAAACCCTTGCCGCCGGGCATATTGGCCGCTGTTACGACCGCCCGCTCCTGCTGAGTGCGAAGGTTATAGATGCAAATACTGTTATCCGGCAGGAAGCGGTCGGCGCTGGTGCCGTTATTTATATCCGTATAATAGTGGTCGGAGGAATACGGCTTGCGTTTCACAAGGATAATCTCATCAAAGCCCAGTTCAGCCGCAAGGCCCGGCCCGGATGTCCCGCCGGCGTCAATCGCCGCCACAGCTTCCACGGCGGATATAGTAATTATTAGGAACGCAATCAAAATGGTAAGAGAATATCGCATCATAAAGTCCATCTTACATCAATTATATTACTCAAACTGACCGATTCTGTTTTTTGACACGGATACCCAGGGCATAAATTAACACAGATTTACACTGTTACTCAATTATCTGCATTCCTGTTATATCTGTACATTGCAAAACGGCCAGTCTAAGTATGTTACCATAAAAACCTGCCGGTATCCAGAGTTCTGTGTATTTTCAGTTGAATGTGGCTCGTTGTTTCAGCCGGAAAACGCGTTTTTTTTGAGAAAAGAAACCGCTTGGCACCGAACGAATCCATTCGCCTCTGGGTTATTTGACACCGAGCGAGTTTGCGGCCGCGCATAATACCCTCGCCGCCGCATAGAAGTGTCTTGATTTCAGGGGAGCATTACGGTGGAGACCGCGTTGATTGCGATTGGGCCAGATCATGTCGTCATCGTCCGGCATAAGAAAACCGCCTAAGTCTTGGATCACGCCTCTTAACTTCGGAGAACTCTGATTGCCTCCTTTATCCTCTTTTTGTCACCTCTTTCGAGCGAACGCTCTATGCCCTTGTGCTTGCTGAGCCTTCGGAGGATGTCGGACAAGCCATTTGGCAGGCCGTGCTTGTCCCGACCGAGTGTTTCGAGCAGCCACCTGCCGCATTGTGCTACAGCACGCGGCGGAAGAACAATCGCTGCGGCAACGTCATTGTCAGGAAAGAACTCGATTTTGATCCCATTATTCCCCAAATCAGTCGCCGAAAGCGAGAAGCCGTCCTGGTAGGTGAATCCCGGAAGTACGCCACGGCTTGAAGTTAGCGTTTTCTCTGATTCAGTGCTTAATATGTCATGGATTTCTTCAAGGGCGGTACGCTGTGATTCGGGGGGCAGTGTGTTCCAATTCCCAAGTGTGTCTTCCAGACGAGAACGCACAAGAGAATCTTCAAGCAAAACACTGATATACTCTCTTTGTTCGGCTTGCGGAAATCCCAGTATACCCTCTACGAAGTCTCGCTTAGGAATGCGACTAACGCAAAACAGATCACGAACATCATCAGATTGAAGTGCTGCAATCTCCTGCAATACATTCCCTATTTCTTCTGGTTGGTCAAACGCAAGTCCTTCACCGGACCGTTTCAACTTGCTCTTAGAAGTATGACGTTTGACTCTTTCCGGAGAATATAGTCCCGTGACGAAATATTCACGCTCCGCGGTTTGCTGACTCTCCAGCGTGCCAGCCAAGGGCTCGCCACTGCTCTCACGCCTGGGATTCTCAACCTCGTACAACGCGCCCTTCAGTGTTGCTCGTGGGGCACAATTACCTTTTTTGATGGACATTTCCAACCTCCTGATGCAAGTATGTTGTTCAGGGTTTCCGTCACATGGTAGTTCCATAACGCAATGCATCTGGCACCACGTCGTCTCAATATTAACTTAGAGAAGAATTCTTTTGACCTGCTCAGTTTTGGATGGAGGTCAATATTGTAAGACCAATCTCCATATTTTGCAATGAACTTCCATTCACATCCACAATGGATGTGTTCATCGGGAAAGACACTACATATCAGTTTCTCTACAATACCCTCAAGTAGTTTGTCGCCGGGGGCCTTGATAAACCAGTGCGGCATTCCAGGGGTGCCACCTTTTGATACCGTAGAAAAAGTGTCCGTAAACGTCTGCCCACGAGTGCGTTGCCTTTCCAGACCTGGGTCTTTCACGGAAAACTTGGCTCCACGCAACTTTTTAGTCTCCGTTGTGATCTGAATTGCTGGAGGAATTATCATTTTAGGTTCAGACTTATTCAACCTGAGTGTCTTCAAAGCCAACTCCAGTGTGCCGCTTCTCAAGCCAACCTCAAGACGATTCATGCCATAATACTCACGTTCTACCTTGAAATCAGTCTTGAACTCGGTACGTCCACCAATGTTGGCGCACAGTGCAGTATTTGAGCAACAAGAAGGCTGGAACCCAACCTCAAGAAAACTAGGTAGGTAGTTGCTAAGTTTAACTGGCACAGGAGGCATCGGCCGTGGACGAGCATCCGCTGGCTTCTGGGCCGACAATTCCATCGGATGACCGTTTCCGGGCAAGCCTTGCTTACCATCCTTGTTCTTCATACATCCTCCATGAAGCTACACACCAACGAATGCAAAGTAGTAATATGCTTCTTGAGC
>JAUVXL010000262.1 GCA_030603595.1 Sedimentisphaerales bacterium
TGTTGTATAACATCCTGTTGGGAAAGGATCAGCATAACGGCATTGACCGATCAAACCGCCAACCTGGTTCTGCCCAGTTATGTTAACACCTATTAAGCCAACATTCTTGATTTCACAGTTGTAAGCTGCTCCAAAAAACCCAACATAGTCCGTAGTCGGCCGGTTTATATGTAAACCAATTATCGTATGCCCTCTGCCATCGAAATACCCTGTGAATTTACTGGAGCTGTCGCCAATCGGTATAAACCCACCACCCCCATGCCATCCAGAAGTTACAGAAGCATCAATGTCGTTGCCCAGCTCATACCAAGCATGTAAATCGTCATTCACATCCTGAAGCTGATAAATATTTCTAATTATGTAAGGGTCTTCTTCTGTTCCTGAGCCTGCGCCGCTAAACGCTTCAGCAGCGCCCCCACACACCAGAATTGACAACATTACGACGACATACATGAATACCCGCGTTTTATTTCTCATAACTATATTCTCGTCTCTCTTAAACGTTCATTCACAACAAGACATATCGAATTTTTCTACTCTAAAAAACTAGAGCACGACCATTTCAGCTTCCGTCCAATAATAACATAAAATGGACGACAACGCAAGCAAAATCTGCCTCTTTCTTAAATTTTCCGTGTCTAACTGAATATCCGAGTTCTTTTCCCTTCGCCTGTTCAACTTCAGAATTCAGTTCGGTTGCCACGGCTTACCTGCGAAATGCGGGTTCATATACTCCAATGTTCACGAATCTATCGGAGCAGCTAATGGCCCTCGGCGTCGGGGTCTGCGCCTACGCGGATTGTCACTGTATGCGCGCCTTTCAATTGTCCGTCGTCGGTCGTCAGCTTCAAAAGGTATGTCCCGTCCTTGGAAAAGCGGGCCTTGGTGCTAATCGCTTGCGGATTGTCGAACTCGACCGCACCGCTATCACCCTTTTCCACCGACCACAGGTACTTCAACTTCGCCGTCGGTCCATCGTCGGCAACGGCCCCCTTCAAAAGAACGCTTCCATCGCCGTTGGGATCAACTACTTGGTCAGGCCCGGCATAGACATCGGGCGGCAAATTCGCGGCATTTGGATCCTGAACTTCGCCGGCCAAGACGACATTCTGCATCACAATATTGCGAGCGTATGCAATCTCTTTGATCTTCTTCGCCTTCTCAACCGTGATATCCTTGAGCACGATATCCTCGATAGGCATATCCTCCTGACCCGCTATTCGAAGAGCGATATCGCACGAACCGGAGGCCGTGATATTTTCCCAGCGAACATCGTGGAAATAAGGAGGAAAATCCTTCAACTCGTCCGGCCCCATGCCGCCGTAGTTCGTGCTGATAGCCAGCATCTCCTCCCGGCTGTCGAGAAACTTCATATTGCGATACCGAATATGTGCGACCTCGCCGCCTCGGCTGCGGTTGCCCTTGATATTGAAAGCCCGCTTGATCTGGCTCTTAGCCTCGCAATTCTCCGCGAAGATATTGAAGATTCCCCCGCCCATCTCGCTGCCGATGGCGATCGTAGTGTAGGCGTTGAACACGCAATCGTGAATATACACATTCTTCGTCGGGCGGGCGAGCTTGCGGCCTTCCGGCCCGCGACCGGACTTCAACGCTATACAATCATCGTCGTTATCGAATACGACATCGTGAATATGAACATCCTCGCACGAATCCACGTCGATACCGTCGTTGTTCGGATTCTTCGCAGTGAAGGTGATGTTGCGAACAGTAACGTTCTTGCAAAAAGCCGGATGCACGCACCAAAACGGCGAGTCCAGAATCTTCACGCCCTCGACAAGAACATTCTCGCACCCGAAGAACTGCACCATGCTGGGACGAAGATAATGCCCCTCGCCGAACATCCTGTCAATCACCGGAATATCCTCTCTGTTCATCCGACGCGTCGCATCCTTATCCTTCCCGGCGCGCTTCGACCATTTGCTCCAGGTATCGCCCGCTTGGCCGTCCAGCTCGCCCGTACCAGTCAGCGCAACATTCTTCTTGCGATACGCATAGACAAAAGGCGAATAATTATAAATCCGCGTGCACTCCCACCGCGTCAACGCAGGCGGCAGATAGTCCGCGTAGTTCGTCCCGAACACAATCCGAGAGCCCTCTTCGAGATACAGGTTCACATTGCTCTGAAGATGGATGGGCCCGTTGATAAGGTACGTCCCCGCAGGAACAACGACCCGCCCGCCCTCAGCGTAGCAACACGCTAAAACGGCCTTATCCATCGCCTTCTTGCAGTCGGTCTTGCCGTCGCTCACAGCCCCGTAATCCTTGATATTGAAATCCCGATCCGGAAAACTCGGCGGCGCCACCCGAGCCAATATATCCGCAACCTGAGCCCACGAACCGCTGTAATCGCCCCCGGCGCCGTCGTCCTTCTTCGCACACCCCGCCAAAAGCGCCAAAACACAACTCACACAAACCGCCCAATATCTAACATCAAACCTTCGCTCTTGACTCATACTTAAAGCCGCCTTTCAAAAATCCGCAATACCGCATCCGTCCCCACACTTCTCACAACAGCGCCAGCCACCCGCCATCGACGTAGATGATTTGGCCGGTGATGAACGCCCCGGCCGACGATGCAAGCAGCACCGCCGCGCCGACAAGGTCTTCGGGCTGCCCCCATCGGGCCAGCGGAGTTTTCGAGAGCACCCACTTATCGAAATCGTCATCGGCCAGCAGCGGCGCCGTAAGCTCAGTCGCAATATAGCCGGGCCCGATTGCGTTGACCGTAATCCCGTACTTGGCCCACTCGACCGCCAACGTCTTGGTCAGCATAAGCATACCGCCCTTGCTCGCAGCGTACGCCGCAATCGTAGGCCGGGCCCCGTGGCAAGCCAGCGACCCGATATTGATTATCCTGCCTCCTGCGCCGAACTGCTTTCGATGCCGACAGAACGCCTGCGACAAAACAAACGCGGATTTCAAATTCACGTCCTGCACCCGCTGCCAGTCTTTCATCTCGACATCCTCGGACGCCCCTCGCACCGTCGTCCCGGCACAATTAACGAGAATATCAACGCCCCCGACTTCTTTGACCACGTCCTCGAACAGGCCCTCAACGCCATCGACATTCGCCAAATCGTATGCAAAGCTCAGCGCCTTGCGTCCCGTCTCGGCCCGAATCGCTTCACAGGCCTTGTCGAGTTGCTCGGCCGTGCGGGCAACCAATGCGACGTCGGCCCCGTTTCCCGCCAGGCCTTTGGCAATCGCCAGGCCAATCCCCCTGCCGCCGCCGGTTATCAAAGCTGTTCGACCGTTCAAATCAAAAAGTTCGCTGCACATAGCTGCATAATAGAACACATAGCCGGCCCGGTGGCAAGGCCGCAGACGTATTCAAAACCCTTCACCGCCTCAACCTGCCCCTCGAAACACTAAAAGACGAAACCCAACCCCAAAACCGGTGCTCCGCAGTATTCATAGAATAACAAGCATCGTCACTCAATATCCATAAAGACGCCCCACCCTCACTGTCATTCCTGCGCAAGCAGGAATCCATTCTCTCATTTGATCTTCGTGTCTTAGTGCCCTCGTGGCTATCTCTTTACTTCCGCCAGCCCGTCGCTTCTATCCTTGCGAACTCGGCTTCGATATCTTCCCCTTCATAGAAGGAAAGCCAACCTTTAAGCGTCTCTTTTTGCCCCGGCTCCAAATCGCCGAACTTCGGGTCAGAGTGGAAGCACGGACATTTATCATTCGCCCAAGGTCGATAACAACCTTCCCACGCAGTAATAACCCACCGCTTGCCGTCGCTCGATTTGCACGCTACATAAGGATTCGTCAAAACCTTATTCTCATTAGTCTGCTTCTCGAAGCCTTTGGCCATCTTCGGCATAATGCAATTCTGAATCCGCAGATCGGTCAGCTTCTTATCCGTCCCGTTGACAAGCCACATCTCCATCAAGACGGCCTCCTTAGTCGGCCGAACCTTAACGCCGAAAGCAATCCCATTGGGCAGCCTGCGCTCGATATCCAGTCTGCCGTCCTCGTGCCGATTCCATTCTAATTTCTCCAACTCAATCCCCTGCTTACTCCAAATCGTATCGATATGAGTATGCGCCAGATACGTCAACCCCAAATTCGACCATATCGCCTCCGGCACATCGAGAACGACATAGCTATTAGCATCCCACGGCGTAAACACGCTAAACTTAGTCTCCCGCTGAGGATCAATCGCACCCTCCAAAAACCCAATCCGAGGATGCCGCCCGCCCGGATAAGGCAAAACCAATATCGCCGAACCCTCCGCCCGCTTCGGCCGATTGTCCGCTCGAATATCAAATCTATTCTCCGCCATATCAATCTTCACTTGGGCCATGCCTGTCGCCGCCCTTATTTCCTCATCTGTAAACCGATGATGCCAAATCATGTTCTCCAGCCAATACTTAAGATCGGCGGGAGTCTTCGATACTCGGCAATTCGCTCCTGCCGGCTTGGATTTATCTTCGTATCCCGCCAGGGACACCTTGGGGGGCAACTCATCGTCGTAATCCTTCGAGTAAACCTGCATTGCCTTTTCCAGACCGCTCAGGCCCCTTCCGCGGCGAGATCGCATCCTACGATGCAGGACAACGAGCAGGACACAGGAAAGTGCCAAGACGGCCAAAACACTTAGGAGTATTTTCACTTCGGACATCGCCTTGCGTTTCTGATTTTCGTTCCTATTGCTCATCTTCTGCCTTTCCAAATTACTTCGTGTCTTCGTGGCTGAACATCTTCCGCAGAACGGTTATCAACGTCCTCGGCTCGAAGTAGTTCTTTTCCAGTCGCAGGTACGCGATATTCGGCTCCGGGATTCTTAGTTTGCCGGTTGTTTTTGAGAAAAGGGTCTGTGCGTTTTGGGCCGT
>JAUVXL010000109.1 GCA_030603595.1 Sedimentisphaerales bacterium
GATAGGAGGCTTCCCCTATAGCCAACTCGATAAATCAGACCGAGCCTGGCCCGAATCGAAACCCGCCGCCGAAGCTATACAGCGCCGATGCCTCAGTTGCCACGATAAACGGCTGCCCATGCCCCGCTACATCTCCGACAATCTCGACCTGATCCTCTCCAATCCGAGCTTCGACGATATCCGCTGCAAAATGTCGCGCCACATAATGTTCAACCTCACCCGCCCCGAAAAATCCCTCATTCTCCTCGCCCCGCTCGCCCGCAGCAGCGGCGGTTACGAACTCTGCCGCACAAGGGACAAAGGTAAATCCAAGCCTGTTACTGTTTTCGCAGACACCAGCGACGGCGACTATCAAAAGATTCTCGCGATGTGCACCGCAGGAAGGAATCAGCTCGAAAAAATAAAGCGTTTCGACATGCCGGGCTTCACCCCAATTCCGCAATACGTCCGCGAGATGCAAAGATTCGGGATCATAACAGACACCACAACCACCATAGACCCCTACCGAACCGACCAGGCCTACTGGCGATCACTCTGGCATGAATCACCGACCCAATAATACGCTTTCTAATCAATTCTCGCGTCCTCTCTGTCATCCTGAACGTAGCGCAGCGAAGTGAAGTATCTGGCCTATATCCTTGAGGGCTCCCTAATTCCGGGGCCAGATCCTTCGCCTGCGGCTCAGGATGACAACTCAACACTGCCTGAGAATTTTTTGGAATCCGTATAACAGGTCGCGGGCTGTGGACTGAACACCAAAACCCGGTGGTCGCCGGGGAATGCCTCCCTCAAGATGCACCAAAAATATCATTCATTAAGTCGCCCTAACCACTGTATTTACAAACACTTACGCATTGTAGCCGACATTTTTTCTTGCTTTTCGCCGCCCTTTCGGTTATCATAGTAGCATAGTAAGGGTGAAACGAATTGTTGTTCTGGTTTCTGGGACGGGCGATGACGAAATTCTACTACGAAACGTGGCTTCCGTTTACATTCAACAAGAGGCGAATTCTGTTCCTGGCCATCGCAAGTTATCTTGCCTTGTGCTAACAGGCGCATTTATCCAAGCCTCTCAACTTGTCCCCGGCCCGCTCCCCCAGGAGCGGCCTTCTTTTTTTGCGCACGCTCATCTGCCCCATTCTAAAGCACTTTCGTGTCAATTAGTTCCTGTTGCGGAAAGCAAGAACTTCCGATGTCACCCCTGCGAAGCTTGTCCTCGACCCCGATCGGGGAGCAGGGGTCCAGAGCGAAAAAGCTGGATTCCCGCTTCCGCGGGAATGACAAATACTGTTTCCGCAACAGAAACTGATTAGTGGCTGATATTTCTTTGTGTCGCCGTTGCACAATCCGACCTGCATCTGGACAAAACCCTCCCACAGTAATATACTCTCCGCTATGCCGTTTACACCGTACCATTTTGGGCCGAGTGGCTTCATCGCCCTTGCACTGCGTAGGTGGATCGACGTTCCTGTCTTCGTCCTCGCCAACGTCGTTGTAGATATCGAAGTGCTTGTCGTCGGCTTTCTCCATCTGGGCTACCCCATTCACCGTTATTGCCATACCTTGGCTGGAGGAGTCGCCGTAGGCGCAATCTGGGGCGCCGCGGCATATTTCATCCTCTGGAGGCCGCTCCAACACCTCATGACACTGCTTCGCATACGATACAAGCCCGGCCTGGTCAAAATGATCGTCTCCGGAAGCCTCGGCGCAGCATTCCATGTCTTGATCGATAGCCTCTACCATTCCGACGTACGCGCATTCTGGCCGAGCAAAACGTCACTTAGACGCCTGACATGTTACATAAAACAAGAAAGCATAGAGACTATATGCCTGTACTTCCTCCTCGCCGTTGCCGTGCTGTATGTGCACGCTGTAATCTCTTATCGAAAGAATGCACGAATCGAAAGCACGAAAAAAGCAAATAGTCTTCCCGGAGCCCAAAAATGAAACGAATAATGCGCTACTTCTTCCGCGGCCTGCTCGTCTTCGTGCCCACCGGACTAACCGTTCTCGTCATCGCCTACGTCGTCACATCCCTGGACAAACTCTTCGGCGACCTCCTAAAGCTCCAAGCGATTCCCGGTCTGGGCCTGTGCATAGGCCTTGTCGGAACGCTCGCCATCATCACTGTGATCGGCTTTCTCGCATCGAATTTCATCGGAAGGAGCCTCGTCCGCCTCGTCGATAGAATCTTCAAGAAGCTCCCTCTCGTCAAGATACTCTACAGTTCGATCAAGGACCTCATCGCAGCTTTTGTCGGCGAGGCCAAAAAGTTCGACAAACCCGTCCTTGTGAGCACAGGATCCGAAAGCTACGCAAAAATCCTCGGCTTCATCACAAGAGAATCACTCGAAAATTTCGGCTTAAAAGACCACGTGGCAGTCTATTTCCCCCAGTCATACAACTTCGCAGGGAACGTGCTCATTTTCCCCAAGAAGGCCGTTAAACCGCTCGACATCCCAAGCTCAGAAGCAATGACATTCATAGTCTCAGGAGGAGTAGCGGGAAACCAAACCGAAGACGCCCTTGCCCTCGAAGACGAATGAACTTTCCTTGACATTCGGCCACAATTTTGCAATATTGGGCGGATTAGTCGATGTGCGCGCATCGGTTCAACCGAAGATACGAATAAGATTACAGATTTACGGAGCAACAAATGAGAGCGTCAGAAATGCGAAAAGGCCAAACCGTCAAGATTGACGATAAGCTATATGCGATAGTTGATTACCAACATGTAAAGTTAGGTAAAGGCGGCGCCGTCTATCAGACCAAACTCAAAGGTCTCAAAGACGGCCTGATCCAAAACATCCGCCTGCGAGCAGAGGAAAACGTCGAAGAGGCATTCCTCGACAAGCGGACGTACGAGTACTTATACTCCTCCGGCAGCGAGCACGTCCTCATGGACACGACAACCTACGACCAAATCAGCCTCGACGACGAGGCCTTCGGAGACGCTCAGAAGTATCTCAGGCCAAACACTCAACTGCAGGTCAGCATGTACGAAGGCAAGCCCTTAATTGTCACGCTGCCCAACACCGTTGACCTCGAAGTGACCGATACGCCGCCGGAAATAAAAGGAGCTACCGCGACAAACCAGAACAAACCGGCAACACTTGAAACAGGACTCGTAGTGCAGGTCCCGCCGTTCGTAAAAGTAGGCGAAGCAATCAGAGTGGATACCCGCACAGGAGAATACCTAACGAGAGTAAAGGATTAGCCCTGTTAATGTCATTGGCGTGCAGGTTGTCGAACTTTAGCTCTCGGTTAGGGGCCTTAATCTCGCAGGCACAACAGGCAGAGCAATATGGCGTTTGAAAAAGTAAACAAAGTCCTCGTAAAAGTGTTCGGCTCGCGAAACGAGCGAATGGTCAAGTCGTACTCCGGAATTGTCGCCGAAGCCGGCGAGTTTGAAGACCGCATAAAGGGGCTCGACGACGAGGCCCTCAAGGCTAAGACCGCCGAGTTCAAAGGCAAGATAAACGACGGAGCAGCACCCGAAGACATCCTCACGGAGGCATTCGCCGTCGTCCGTGAAGCAGCCGTAAGAAACGTCGAAATGCGGCACTTCGACGTCCAGCTCATCGGGGGCGCAGTCCTCTACGAAGGGAAAATAGCCGAAATGGCGACGGGCGAAGGCAAGACCCTCGCCGCAACGCTCGCGACATACATGGTGCACCTCACCGGAAGAAAAGTCCACATCATCACCGTCAATGACTACCTCGCCAAGCGCGACGCCGAATGGATGGGCCCGGTCTATGAAGCTCTCGGGCTGAGCTTCGGCGCAATCCAGACCGACATGGATACCGCCGGCGGTGAGCGAAAAGACCAGTACGAACGCGACATCACCTACGGAACCAACAACGAATTCGGATTCGACTACCTCCGGGACAACATGAAAATATCCCTCGACCAGATGGTTCAGGGCAAGCTGCAATACACAATCATCGACGAGGTCGATTCAATCCTCGTAGATGAGGCTCGAACTCCGTTGATAATCTCAGGCCCCGCCTTCGACGACGTGACGCGTTACAAGAAGGCCGACGGCGTGTCAAGAAAGCTCATGTCCCTGCAAAGCGCATACGACCGAACGAAGAAGCAAATGGACACCGCCGAGCGAATAATAGCCAACGCTCAGGGCGAGCTCTCCGAGGCGAAGAAGGCCAAAGACTCGGAGCGAATCGACAAGGCCCAGAACGTGCTCGATAAAAGTCACTCCGAGCACGCCACCGCCGAGGCCAGCCTCGAACAGATCACCCAATACTACGAAGTCGAATTCGACCGCAAGCAGGTCCACCTCACCCACGAAGGGGTCGGCGCCGCTCAAGACATCGCCGGTGTAGGCTCCTTCTACACGGGCTCTAACATAGACTGGCCCCACCTGCTCGAACAATCTCTGCGTGCGCACGTGACTTTCGAGCGTGAAAAGGACTACGTCGTAATAGAAAACAAAGTCATCATCGTCGACGAATTCACCGGCCGACTGATGCAAGGCCGACAATGGTCCGACGGACTGCACCAGGCGGTCGAGGCAAAAGAAAACGTAACTATAAAAGAAGAAAGCCAAACGCTCGCAACGATAACGCTGCAAAACTTCTTCAAGCTATACGACCAGCTCGCCGGAATGACCGGAACGGCCCTGACCGAAGCCGGTGAGTTCATGAATATCTACAAGCTCGAAGTCGTAGCCATCCCGACCAATGAACCCTGCATCAGGGATGACCGCGAAGACGCAATATACAAATCCATCAAAGAAAAATTCAGCGCAATCGTCGATGAAATCCACGAAATCAGCGAAGCGGGTCGGCCGCTGCTCATCGGCACAATTAGCATAGAAAAAAGCGAAGCCCTCTCGGCCGCCCTGCAAAAACGCTACGGGCTCGAACACGAAGTCCTCAACGCCAAGCAGCACGCCAGAGAAGCCGCAATCGTCGAAAAAGCGGGGTGCCAACACAAGACCCGCGACGGCAAAATGCGAGGCAACGTCACTATCGCAACCAATATGGCCGGGCGAGGAACAGATATCAAACTCGGAGAAGGCGTCGCAGATATAGGCGGCCTCCACATACTCGGCACAGAACGCCACGAAGCCAGACGAATCGACAACCAGCTCCGAGGCCGGGCAGGCCGCCAGGGCGACGCCGGTTCGAGCCAGTTCTTCCTATGCTTCGACGACGACCTGATGAGAATCTTCGCCCCTGACTGGACCGTAAAGGCACTCGGATGGATCGGATGGGAAGAGGGCCAGCCGATCTACCACAAAAGAATCAGCAAGGGTATCGAGAAGGCGCAGAAAAAAGTCGAAGAGAAGAACTTCGAAGTCCGCAAGAGCCTGCTCGAATACGATGAGGTGATGGACTACCAGCGAAAAATCTTCTACTCGAGACGACGCCACATCCTCGCCGGCAAGGGGCTCAAAGACGTCATCGCAGAGATGATCGACTCGGCAATAGTCAAGAATTGCGACAGCATCCTCGACGAAGCATACCCCTACAACTGCATCGCCGAATGGGCTCGCAGCAACTTCGGAGCAGACCTCAGACCTGCCAGCATCCACGGCGCAAAGGCCGACGAAATCGAACAGGTCATCAAGACCCAGGCAAAGGAGGCCGCCGCCAACAACATCACTCTCTCGATGGGTGAATACCTCGAAGACTACTCCGACCCGCGCTCCTGGGACATCTCCGGGCTGTGCAAATGGGCGATGAGCACATTTAGCGTTAGCCTCAGCCCCAACAAGGTCAAGCACCAATCGCCCGAAGAGATCGAGGAGCAACTCATCTCAGCCGCCGCCCACCAGATAGACAAAAAAGATTCATCCCAATTAGCCGAGTTTCTAAAGGACGACTTCGCACTTCGCATGTTCGGCGAATGGGCATGGTCCAAGTTCGATATCAAGCTGGACTTCGAGCAACTCAAAGACCTCAGCAAAGCTGAAATCCGGGATCGGCTCATCGAGCAGACCACAGAAAAATACAAGCGAAGAGAAATCGAATACCCCGTCGAATTCGCAATGAACATGGTCTTCGGCCCACAAGGCCCCAACATCTACGCCTTCGAGGCCCTGGCCGACTGGGCCAACAAAAAATACAACGTAGCTCTCTCGACCGACCGTATCCAGAACGCAAAACCAAAAGACCTGCACAAGCAGTTCGTCGAATTGAGCGAGACCTTCAACAACGGCAAGCTCGATGAAGAGTTAAACGCGAAAATCGCAGGCCTAAGCACCGTCGAACTGACAAAATGGGCCAACGAAAGGCTTCAGCTTTCCCTGGCCGAGGACGACCTGCTCGAAGGCCCCGAGTTGAAAGACCAACTCTCCCGACTCGGCAAAGAGTTCCTCCGACGCGAGCTAAGCGACCTCGAAAGATACGTCCTCATCCAGGTCTATGACTCGTCCTGGAAGGACCACCTTTACGCGATGGACCACCTCAAGAACAGCATCTGGACCCGGTCATTCGCTGAGAAAGACCCGAAGACAGAATACAAACGCGAAGGTTTCAGAATGTTCGAGGAGATGCTCGAATCCGTAGAGGATCGCGTTACCGACATCATCTTCCGAGTCCGCCTCGAAGCCGGCGCCCGTGCAAGAAACGTCTGGAACGTAAGCCAAACCAGCCACGATGAGGTAGGCCAGTTCGCAATGGCCGAGCGACAACGGGCCGCAGCACAGGCGCCCCAGGGCGAGGTGAAAGTAAAGCAGATAAAGCTCGAACATCCAAAGGTCGGAAGAAACGACCCATGCCCATGCGGAAGCGGGAAAAAATACAAAAAATGCTGCGGAAAACTATCATAACCCCCTTGCTTCGCCAATCGTGATTCCTTATTAGATATTCGTCGCGCAGCAACCCCAGACCCGCTACTTCTTGCCTGTTTGTATCCGGCTATACAATCGCAAATCCTCTGGAATTACCGAACAAACGGCTGCCCAACAGCCGAAACTACTAATAGAATGTGCAAAATAGTCTTGGCTATCGGCCGCTTTTGAGGTAAAATAGGGTATTGGACGCCCGTTTGGGCTTGGAAGACTTAGAAAATGCGTTTATTAGTAAGGGCAATACAATGAGAGCCTTCGCTTGTGCCGCCTTTATCGTGCTGGCCGCCGCTGTATGCGTTTCCTGGGCCGTCGCGCCGATCCCGGCCGTCGTTCCGGGGCCCGGGCAATGGACCATCGATACAAAATTCACTCATCCGCAGCAGATCATCCTCCGCACAGGTCCGGACAACAAGCCGAAACGCTTCTGGTACTCCCTGATCACACTGACCAACATGACCGGCAGAAAAGCCGATTTCTACCCCAAGTGTGACCTCAAAACCGACACGTTCCAGATCCTTCCCGCCGGCAAATCCGTCCCGCCGGACGTTTTCCTGAGCATCAAGAAGCGACATCAGGCAGCATACCCATTCATCCAGTCACTCGCCAAGACCGACAACAAAATCCTCCACGGCGAGGACAACACAAAGGACATCGCCGTGATATGGCCCGATTTCGATGCAAAGGCCAACAAGATTAAAATCTTCATCACAGGCCTGAGCAACGAAACTGCATTCGTAAATCACCCAATCGCAAAGGACAAAAACGGCGCACCGCTCAAAATATTCCTCAGAAAAACCCTCGAACTCACTTACGCCCTCGAAAGCGATTCCGCACAAAGGTCGGACGCCAACCTAATCTATAAATCAAAACGCTGGGTAATGAGATAGACCGCCGCTACTCAATAGCCCGTCAAAATCGATTTAGGGGCTCTAACAAAGCCTGCCTTCAAGATGAGGAATCGCTTCGCGAAGTTATCCCCCCCCCCACAAAGTAAGCGCAAAAAATCAGATTTTCTTCAAATTTGACGCCTGCGTCAAAAGTGGAAAAGAACGAATATGATCTTCGTTTTTATCCCCTCCCTTACGGTCGGGGCTTGTGGTTTTTATGCATTTGGGAAAAAAGTACTGAGCGTCTGAGCATGGCGCTTGACATCATTCGGCAAAAGTCCTATCTTTTGGCGTCTCTACAAGTGACTCGATTCTGTGATCGCAGATGTTTTCGATAGCGAACTGATGAATATCGTGGCAACGACAGAGATGCTGATGAATAAGCAGATATATTCTGATTCATTCCTGAAAGTCTATGGCTCGGGAAATTAGCAGAGAAGTGTACGCAGCTTTCCTGTTGCGGCTGGGGAAAGTGAGCGATGTGGAAACTATAAACGAACATAAGAATATGATTTGAAAAATGGAGGTGCTATGAAGCTTGATCCGACGAAGATGAAGGACTGGGAGGTTGCCGAGGCCGCCGAAGAAAAGATGAAGCCTGTCGGCCAGTTGGCCGAAGAGATGGGCCTGCAGGGCGATGAGTTGATTCCAATGGGGCACAAGCTGGCCAAGGTCGATTACATCAAGGCCCTCGCCCGGCTCAAAGACGCCCCGGAGGCCAACTACATCGACGTGACCGCGATCACGCCGACGCCTTTGGGAGAAGGCAAAACAACCACCGCCATCGGCCTGATTCAGGGCCTGGGCAAGATAAATAAGAACGTTGTTGGCGCCATCCGGCAGCCCAGTGGCGGCCCGACCTTTAATATCAAAGGCTCGGCTGCAGGCGGGGGCCTGGCGCAGTGCATCCCGTTGACGCCCTTCTCAATCCGGCTTACCGGCGATATCGACTCCATTACAAATGCGCACAACCTGGCTATGGTCGCGCTGACTTCGAGAATGCAGCACGAGAGAAACTACGACGACGCCCGGCTGGCCAAGAGCCACCTGAAGCGGCTCGACATCGACCCGGATAGCGTTCAGATGAAGTGGGCGATGGATTTCTGCGCCCAATCTCTGCGAAATATCAGGATCGGCCAGGGCGGCAAGATGGACGGCTTCGAGATGGATTCGGGCTTTCAGATTACCGTCTCCAGCGAGGTTATGGCGATACTTGCCGTGGCTACGGGCCTGAAAGACCTGCGGGAGCGTATGGCCAGGATAGTCGTCGCATACGATAAGAAGGGCAATGAAGTTACCGCTGCCGACCTGGAGGTTGATGGCGCGATGACGGCGTGGATGGTCGATGCGATAAATCCGAACCTTCTTCAGACTATCGAAGGCCAACCGGTATTTGTGCATGCCGGTCCCTTTGCGAATATCGCTATCGGGCAAAGCTCGATTATTGCGGATATGATCGGGACAAAGCTCGCCGATTACCACGTTACCGAGAGCGGTTTTGGGGCCGACATCGGGTTTGAGAAGTTCTGGAACCTTAAGTGCCGGATGTCCGGGCTCACACCGAACGCAGTGGTTGTCGTCGCGACCATCAGGGCGCTGAAGATGCACGGCGGCGGACCGACGGTCAAACCGGGCGTGCCTCTGACCGAGGAATATACCACCGAGAACCTGGAGCTGGTCGAAAAGGGCTGCGAGAATCTCCTTGCCTGTATCGAAATCGTTAAGAAGAGCGGCGTCCGGCCGGTCGTCTGCGTGAACAGCTTCTATACCGACACCAAAGCCGAGATAGAATTGGTCCGCAAGGTCGCCGAGCAGAACGGGGCCCTTGCCGCGGTCTCCGAGCACTGGCTCAAGGGCGGCGACGGCGCGGTCGAATTAGCCGAAGCGGTGGTGCAGGCCTGTGACGAGAAGAACAACTTTAAGCTCCTCTATGAATTGGAAACGCCCTTGCGGCAGCGCATCGAATTGATTGCCAAGGAGGTTTACGGCGCCGACGGCGTAGAATACAGCGATGAGGCCCTTGAGAAGGCCAAGGCCCTCGAGGCCGACCCCATAAGCAAGACTCTGGGGACGTGCATGGTTAAGACGCACCTAAGCCTCTCGCACGACCCCGACATCAAGGGCAGGCCGAGCGGGTGGATGCTGCCGATTCGCGATATCCTGGTCTATAAGGGCGCTGGCTTTATCGTTCCGGTGGCCGGGGCGATCAAGCTGATGCCGGGCACCGCATCCAATCCTGCGTTCCGCCGGATTGATGTCGATGTCGAAACCGCAAAGGTGCAGGGGCTGTTCTAAATTGATTATTGATTATTGGCTATTACTATGACAGCACAGATTATTGATGGTAAACAGGTTGCCGCCGAGATGCGGGCGGAACTCAAGGATGAAGCAGCCAAGCTCAAGAAGAAGGGCATCGTGCCGGGTTTGGGGGTCATACTTGTAGGCGAAGACCCGGCTTCACAGTCGTACGTTACGGCGAAGGAACGGGCCTGTGAAGATATCGGGCTTTATTCCGACGATAATCGTCTGGCCGCCAACACGTCGCAGGCGGATTTGATGGCGTTGGTCGAGAAGATGAATAACGACCCCAGGATCAACGGGATACTGGTCCAGTTGCCCCTGCCCAAGGGCCTCAACGAAGCCGAGGTCCTCCTTGCTATCGACCCGGCTAAGGACGTTGACGGGTTTCATCCGATGAACGTGGGTAAGATGGTGGTGGGCGAAAAGGCGTTTTTGCCCTGCACTCCTCACGGTGTGATCCAACTGCTGATTCGCAGCGGCGTGAAACTCGAAGGGGCCGAGGTCGCAATCGTCGGGCGGAGCAATATCGTGGGCAAGCCGCTGGCTAATATGCTCATTCAGAAAAATGCGACCGGAAACGCGACGGTCACGGTCTGCCACACGCGAACGAAGAACCTCGCCGAGCACACAAGACGGGCGGATATCGTCATAGCCGCCGCCGGTCGGCCCAATACGGTCACGGCGGACATGGTTAAGGACGGCGTGGTCGTCATTGACGTCGGCGTTAACCGCGTGGAAGATGCGACGAAAAAGAGAGGCTATCGCCTCGTCGGCGATGTGGATTTCGAAGCGGTCAAAGAAAAAGCCTCGTTTATCACGCCGGTCCCCGGCGGAGTAGGCCCGATGACAATAACCATGTTGCTATACAACACGGTCGAATCGGCCAAAAGAGCCGCGGGCCTGGCCAAATAGCAGTATTTGCCGGAAAAGGATGCGTTTCCTCGGCAGAACTGGTATTAGTTGGGAAGTCAAATAGAAAAGGCCGGTTTTGGGAGCCGGCCTTATTTCCTATGGATACGTTCTTGCCGGTCTATTTGAACTTATATTTCATGCTTAACATGGCGTATGTAACGTCTCTCTTGCAGATCGAATCGTCCATCGATAACTGATAGTAAACGCCGGGGACGAATGCTGTGTTCTCGTTAATGTTAAGCTTTGTGGAGACTCCGAATGTGGCGTAGGACCAGTCGGAGACCCGGCCGCCAAGGCCGTCGTTGTACGCAACTTCCGAGGATAGATGCAGTGGCGCGGGCAGATCCGGGTTGTCCAAGTCGTAACCCAAAATGAAACGGTGGACCCAGCCGGTAAGGCTTCTAAATGCCTGATTAGAGCCGTCCGGGTACTCGTAGTGCGCAACATAGCTGGGGACGACCTTGCCGCCGAAAAGGTTCGGCCAGGAGAAAGCAAATATCCATTCCCAAGTCGTATTGGCAAGTTTTCGAGGGGTATCCGTATAGTGTTCATATCCGACGCTGATATTGTAGTTCATCTGATGAGGTGCGTCTTTGAATAGAAGACTCTTGAAGTACGGCCTGTAGTCGAATCTCTCGCTGTTGACGTAACCAGAGGATGTAGCATTACGGTGGGTTATTTTTGTGCCGAAACCTGTTCCGTAGTAGTCGAGGTCGATAGTCTTGAAGAGCCCGCCTTTTTGACCATACGCTTCGACTCCCTTGCTCATCCACTTGCTCGTATAAGTAAGGTCCAAGGCAACGCCCAGCTTCTTTTCCTCCGCGCCGGCCTCTGGCATAGTTGACAGTATGATTGCTACGCTCAAAAGTACTGCTTTTCTCATAGTCCTTGTCCTCAATAACATTGATTAAGTGCTTCTTCAGAAGCACGACCGGGCTCTTGGCCCACGATGCAGCACCTGCCGAAAAGCCAGTAGGATCGCTCAAAGATGGGTGCGAGTCAAATAAAAAATGCTTTTTTCCTTTTTTGGTTGACTTGCCTGGCGTCGGCGGATAGAATCAAGAGTTCATTGTATTTCATCAGGGGTGTGGCTACATAGAATCGGTAGTTTTTTTGATGATTTTTACGAGGAATGTACATAGTCTTAGTGGGATATGGTTACGAACCACCAAGACATGATAACCTAACAAAATGAACGATTGCTGCAAAATTGCAGGTTAGGCCTATATTTTTGGAGAATCCCGACCTATCGGGATTCTTCAATAATCACTTAACCACTTACGAAACAACACGTTGCCGTTAAAAAGAAAAAATCAAGAACCGATTTTTTCTTTTATTAAGTAGGCCTAACCTGCAATTTTGCAGAAGGCTTTGACAGAATGATATAAAGGAGAGCGTTATGGGACAAGAGCAAAAGGGCATCGACTCGCTTATGAGCGAGGGTCGCACATTTCCGCCGGCGGCGAAGATTCAGGCCAATGCCCACGTTAACAGCACCGAACAGTATCAACAGATGTGGGACAAGTCTGTTAACGATCCGGACGGTTTCTGGCTGGAACAGGCGAAAAGCCTTTCCTGGTTCAAAGAGCCTACGAAGAGCCTGGAATACACTTGGGATACGAAGAACCGGAAGATCGAGCACACGTGGTTTGCCGACGGCGAGTTGAACGTATCTTACAACTGTCTTGATCGGCATCTCGGCACGCCGACTGCGAAGAAGAGGGCACTGATCTGGCAGGGCGAAGCGGAAGACGCCGTGAAGGAATTCACATACGAAGAGTTGCACAAGGAAGTCTGCAAGTTCGCTAATGTTCTCAAGTCCAAAGGCATTGGCAAGGGAGACCGTGTGGCGATCTACATGCCTATGGTTATCGAACTGCCGGTCGTCATGCTGGCGTGCACTCGTATAGGCGCGATTCACTCGATTATCTTCGGCGGGTTCAGCGCCGATGCCATCGAAGGCCGGGTCAACGACTCAGACTGCAAGATGCTCATTACCTCGAACGTTTCTCTTCGCGCGGGCAAGCATATTCCGCTCAAGGCCGTCTCGGACGAAGCGCTGAAGAAGACGCCTACAATCGAGAGCGTGATAGTCGTGAAGGTCAACGAAGAGCCCTGCAATATGCAGGATGGCCGCGATTCTTGGTATGAGGATGAGATGGCGAAGGCCTCCGAGGAATGCGAGCCGGAGCACATGAACGCCGAGGACCCTCTGTTTATCCTTTATACGTCGGGATCGACAGGCAAACCGAAGGGCGTGGTCCATACAACGGGCGGGTATTTGCTACACACATCGCTGAGTCACGAGATCATCTTCAACATCCACGACGACGACATCTACTGGTGCACCGCGGATATCGGCTGGGTAACAGGACACAGCTACATCACATACGGCCCGCTGGCGAACGGCGCAACTTCGCTGATGTTCGAGGGCGTACCGACTTATCCGGATGCAGGTCGTTTCTGGCAAATCTGCGACAAGTTTGGCGTAACGGTCTTCTACACGGCCCCGACGGCGATTCGCGCTTTGATGCGTCTCGGGGAGGAATGGCCGG
>JAUVXL010000218.1 GCA_030603595.1 Sedimentisphaerales bacterium
GTATTGTGCCGCTCGATAAAGTTTTGCATAGTTCAGATTCTCCTCAGCAAAGTTTTGAGTTTGAGCAATTGTCGGAGAAATGCCGAGCAGCGTAAATGATAATTTGTAACTTTTTTGGTTCCGGCTACGCCGGGTTAGGGAGGATGGCATTGAATTTCAACATCGCCATATTGCTGACTATGGCCATTTCGGTAACGCTATATTATACTCATGGGTATAATACGCCTCTCGTATGCGGTATGGTTGTCCAGTTCTTGCTTCTGCCCGTGGTGTTCTTTCTCCCATTGTTGCAAGTACACAGAGCAATGAGAATCAAGAGAGAATCTCTTCTCTTGGAGATATCGAAGCATTACAAGTGTGTGAGCGATGTGCTTGTGCAGAAGATCACAGAAGACCGAGAGTTAGTAGGCGAATATGATAAGATCAAAGCGGAATACGAAGAGGAGTGCAACGTCAGAGCACTGTACAAATCGCTTGAAAGAATCCCGACGTGGCCATTTGATGTACGAACGATTGTGCAATTCACATCCACACTGCTTCTGCCAGTATTGATGTGGGGCGTTAGAGTACTCAGAGGCTTTCTACAGAACATATAGACCTATATTAAATCACGGGTTATACCCGGTGACTGCCTCCAACACTGAAAACATTATGCGAGGAAAAGATACCACAGCCACAAAGCAACATAGACAGGGAAGGGCTTATGAAAAATCAATCGTCTTTCGCAGCAAGAGTGCTGGTTCTCTGCGCAGCCTTCGGCCTGTTCGCAGGCGCAGCAGTGGCCCAGAACACGGAAACCCCGTTATCAACACTAACAGAGGGCTTTTTGCCCCCGCCCGCACAGGGAAAGCTCTGGAAGCTTGCATGGAGCGATGAATTTAACGGCACTGAAGTCGATCAGTCAAAATGGGATGTAATGGGCGACTGGAGACGCCGGGACGGCTACTGGCTAAAGGAGGATTCATACCTCGACGCCAAAGGAAACCTGATTATTCGTACTAAGAAAGCGGGCGACCGTTATACCAGCGGCGCGCTGCGAACCAAGGGTAAATTCGAGCACAAATTCGGCTACTGGGTCTGCCGATGTAAGTTCCCCATCGAAGAAGGCCATTGGCCCGCATTCTGGCTGCACACAGGCAGCGTCAACAAGATAGGCAACGAAGGCAAAGACGGCACGGAAATAGATATTATGGAAAAGCCGTGGCGAGACGACAAAACAACCCAGAACCTCCACTGGGACGGATACGGCAAAGAACACAAAAGCGCAGGCAAAGAAAGCGTAATCCCCGGCCTGAGCAAAGGCTGGCACACCTTCGGCCTGCTCTGGCGACCGGATGAATACGTCTTCTACGTTGACGGCAAAAAAACCTGGCGAACCAAAGGCGGAGGAGTCTCCCAAGTCCCCGAATATGCAAAGCTAACTGAGGAGATAGGCAAGTGGGGCGGCGATATTACCAAAGCCAACCTGCCGGACTATTTTGTGGTCGATTATGTCCGCGTCTATGACGAAGTGGCCGACGACGACAAAGAGGCCCAAGAAAAGGACCTCAATCTAAGGGCCGTTGACGTCAGGCCAGCCCCTCGACAATTGGCCTGGCAGCAAGGCGAATTCATCGCCTTTATCCATTTCGGCGTAAACACCTTCACCGGCAGAGAATGGGGAACCGGCAAAGAAGACCCCAAGATATTCAATCCCGACGGCCTCGATACAGACCAATGGTGCCAAATGATCAAGGCCGCCGGAATGACCCAGGCCATTCTAACCGTAAAGCATCACGATGGCTTCTGCCTCTGGCAAACCCGATACACTAATCACTCCGTCGCATCAAGCAATTGGCGCAACGGCAAAGGAGATGTCCTCCGCGACTTGGCGGCATCCTGCAAAAAGTACGATATCAAGCTCGCAGTCTATCTATCGCCCGCCGATTTGTACCAGATCGAAAGCCCCGACGGCCTCTACGGCAACCTTAGCGGATACACCGAGCGCGTTATCCCCCGCCCCGTCGCAGGACAACCCTTCAAGGACAAGCGAACCTTCAAGTTCAAAGTCGATGACTACAACGAGTACTTCCTCAATCAACTCTTCGAGTTGCTAACCGAGTACGGCCCGGTCCACGAGGTCTGGTTCGACGGAGCACACCCAAAGCGAAAAGGCGGCCAAAAATACACTTATCAGTATTGGTATCAGCTTATTCGAGAGCTTGCCCCCCAGGCAGTCATCTTCGGCAAAGGCCCCGACGTCCGATGGTGCGGCAACGAGGGCGGACGAACGAGAGACGCCGAGTGGAGCGTTATCTCCATAAGCAAGCCGCTGAACGAATTTCAATGGCCCGATATGACCGCCGGAGATTTAGGTAGTCTGGGCAAGCTAAAAGATAATCTCGATAAAGGCGGCTACCTCCACTGGTATCCCGCCGAGACCAATACCTCCATCCGCCACGGCTGGTTCTGGCGGGATGAAAAACAGCACGTCAAGCCAGCCAAGGAAATCCTCGATATATGGTATCGCTCCGTGGGAGGCAACTCTGTATTCCTCCTAAACATCCCCCCCAACCGCCGGGGCCTATTCCCCGAGCCAGACAGCAAAATCCTCCAGGAAGTAGGCAAAATCTTAGCCGAAAACTTCAAAGTTGACTTAGCCAAAGGCGCCACGGCCAAGGCTACAGCCACCCGAGCACCCGGCTTCGAACCGGAAAAAGCACTCGACGGCAACCCCGAAACATCCTGGATGCCCCCGGACTGGACAACCAAGGCCGAACTGACAATCACCCTACCCAAAGAGCAGACCTTCAACCGCATAGTCATCCAGGAGAACATCCGCCACTTCGGCCAGCGAATCGTCCAGTTCGCCGTCGATGCCGAGTTGAACGGCAAATGGCATCAGGTCGCCGGTGCAAAGACGGTCGGCTACAAGCGCATCTGCCGAACACAAACCACAACAACAAACAAAATCCGAATCCGGATCCTCGATTCGAGAGTCTCCCCAACAATAAGCAACTTCGCCTTATACAACGCAAAAGAACCCTAACAAAACCCGCCGTCACGCGTGGTGTCCACGGCGAACCCGGCCTCGCGAAGACCCTTTGTGAGCGATTGCTGCAATGGAGGATAGTCTTCTATGGCCAGCAGGCGCATCTGTGAAGCGGTTAGGGGAGGGTTAGGGTTATCTCGAAGGTGTCGGGTGGGTCTATTCTTGCGGTGACGGCGCCTCCTAATGCGGTGGTGATCCTTTTGACGAGTGCGAGTCCGAGGCCGGAGTGGACTGTTGCGTCGGATCGCGATTCGTCGGCGCGCCAGAAGCTGTCGAGCACCTTCGAGACTTGGTCGTCGGTGAGTTTGCAACCGGTGTTGGAGAAGGTCACTTGCAAAGAATCGCCTGTTCGCTGAGCGGCAATGCGGATTTGGCCGGCTTCGTTGGTGTATTCGGCGGCATTTTCGAGGAGGTTGGCCAAGACCATTGCGAGGTGTTCGGGGTCGGATTGGCAGGTTAGGTCGGCGGGGATGCAGTTTTCGAAGGTCATTTGGCTCTGAAATGCCTTATCGGCGAAGGGTCGCCAAGCGGCATCTACCAGTTCGGCGAGGCGAATCTGCTCGGCGGCGAGAGTGACTTGGCGAGCGTCGAGGCGGGCGAGCATCAGCAGGTTATTCACCATGGCGTTCATGCTCGCGACGATTGAGAGGGACTCGGCAAGAGCGGTCTGGTATTCGGCGTTTTCACGTTGCCTAATGAGAGTGACCTCGATCGTGGAGCGCAGCCCCGCCAACGGAGTTCGCAACTCGTGGGCGACGTCGGCGGTGAAGCGGCGTTCTCTTTTGAAGGCCTCTTCGAGGCGTTCGAGGAGGTCGTTTAGCGTGTCCTTAATGGGGACTATCTCGGACGGCGCCCGGGCGGCTGCGATTCGGGCGGCGAGGTTTTTCTGGTCTATTGCGGCAATCTCCGCGGCGATGGCGTCGAGGGGGGCAAGACCTTCTCGGACGACGACTGCGGCGATAACGAGGGAAAGGATAGTGACTGTCGCCGCGGCGCTTATCAGGAGCCATCGGAGGAATGTCAACCGGCCGAGCAGGCCGGTTAAATCGCGCGCGACGACAAGGGTCAGTGTTTGAGCGGCGAGGAGGTTATCACGGTGTTCTTCGCGCCCTTCGCGCTCTTCGTGCTCTTCGCCGTCTGCGAGTCTCGGTGTGAATTTCAGGCCGACGGTTCGAAGAGGGCGTTTCTCGGGGGTTAGCGCCTTTGCGAATACGAGATCATCAACGTCGCCCTGAATTTGCGGCAGGTCGTTCGCGTCCAGGAGGGGCGATCTTGCGACGACTGTGCCGTCGGATTTCCAGAGTTGATAGTACGTCGGATGCTTTGCGCTTTGGAAGTCCGGCATCTTTTGAACCTCAAATTCCAATTCGATCTCGTCTCCGTCAAGCTCGACCGATGCGGCGAGGATGCGGGCTACGGAGGCGAGTGAGGTGTCGAACTGGTTGAGAAGTGCCGTGCGAATGACGAGATAGACGCCGAGGCTGAAGATGGCCAGCGATATCACAGAGCCGGTGATGATGCCGGTGAGCAGGCGTTTTCGCAGGGAAGGAGTCATTGCTGTGCCCCCAAGAGATAGCCTCGTCCCCGGATTGTATGGATGAGCGGGGGTTTGCCGGGTTGTTCGAGCTTCTTTCGCAGGTAGCCTATATAAACATCGACGACGTTGCTCGAAGCGGCGGAGTCGAACTCGTAGAGGTGCTCCCATATATCGGTGCGGGAGACGGTTTCGCCGGCTCGGACGGCGAGATATTCCAAGAGGGCGTATTCCCTGGGCGTTAGCGAGATTTCGTGCCTCCCGCGGCGGACTTTTTGGGTCGTCAGGTCAATTTGGAGGTCTTTGATTTTGATTTTAGGGTTCTTTCGCCGATAGCCGCGACGCAGAAGTGCGCGGATGCGAGCCAGGAGTTCTTCGAATGCAAAGGGCTTGACGAGATAGTCATCGGCGCCGAGGTCGAGGCCTTCGACGCGATCTTCGACGGTGTCTTTGGCGGTCAGAATGAGGACGTGGGCTTTATTGCCGCGGCTGCGAATCTTCTTGAGGATTTCCAGGCCCGGCATGTTGGGCAGCATCAGGTCAAGGATGATCACATCGTATTCGGCGCCGGTTGCATACCACAGACCTTCGGCGCCGTCGCGCGTGGCATCTACAGCGAAGCCGGCCTCGCGAAGGCCCTTTGTGAGCGATTGCTGCAATGGAGGATAGTCTTCTACGACGAGCAGACGCATCTGAATGCCCATAATGGGAAAATGCACCGCTGAGCGATCATGTCTTGCAACTCAGCGGTGCGGATTTTAGCATCGAACGACAGTTAACCTGTTACCATTCTTTTGTTTCTACTTGTCATCCTCGTCATCATCGTCGTCATCGTCGTCATCGTCTTCGTCGTCGTCATCATCATCGTCATCGTCATCGTCGTCGTCGTCGCCATCTTCGTCGTCGTCGCCATCTTCGTCATCATCATCTTCGTCGTCATCCTCGTCGTCATCGTCCGCGTCGTCATCTTCGTCGTCATCATCCTCGTCATCTTCGTCGTCATCGTCTTCGTCGTCGTCAGCGACCGCATTGCCGTTGCCGTTCTCGTCTGACTCGCCCTTCTCAATTTCCTCTTCGACGATTCGGCCGTCAGGGGTCAGAAGCAACTCGTGGCGTTCGCCGTTTTTGGTGAACTTGACCTCGTAAAGGATCATGGTCTTTTTCTCGCAGGACAATTTGGCGTTCTTTCCGGCTGCCTTCTTGGCGGCCTTGAGGGCCGCGGCGGGGACCTTATTGGCAGGTATCTTCTCTTCGATCTCCACGAGTGCTCCGGCCTTGGTCACGAGGACATCCACATTTGCTCCGGCTTTGTTCTTCCAGGAGCCTTCGTAGAACGTGCCGCCATGCTCGATTTCCTCGGCGAACTCGGTGATCTCGGCGCGGCGGGCCACCCTCTTTAGCGCCCTCAGAGCCGCCTTGGGGACGTCAGCTTCGGTTACTTTTCGTTCTGTTTCGCCGGCCTTTTCCTTGTCGCGCTGGGCTGATGCCGTCAGGCACAGGATAACTGCCATCAAAATCACAACAGCGATCAGTTTGAAGTTTTTCCATCTCATTTTCTTACTCCTTAACAAAAAACGTTCACAATCCTGCGGGCCGGTCGTGCTGCGGGCCGGGCTTCTCAGGCACATTCGACCACAAGATTACGAAAAGGACGATGATAAAATGATGAGAAGACAGGCTTTTTTGAAATTTTTTCTTCGATCCAAGCGTTTCTCTCTTAAATCCCGCTGTCGGCTCAAAAACCGGCTTTCGTCAAATTGTGTTGGCGCGGCGGCTTTTAGAGGTTAGAATTCGGGCAGGCTCGAGTATGAACCCGAGTGCCTTGAAACGAAGAAAAGCAAGCCGGTATTGTTTGGCTGCCGGTAAGAGGTTGGGCATTTTATTTAATGCAATCGGCTAAAATCAGTTAGGAGATTGTCATGTCGAAGAAGAGAACGAATCTAACGCGGCGCGGGTTTTTGAGGCGTACTGCTGCTTTGGTGGCGGCGCCTGCGATTGTTCCTGCGACGGCGCTTGGTCTGGGCGGCAGCGTGCCGCCGAGCGAGCGCATTATCTTGGGCGGGATCGGAATCGGTAATCGCGGCTCGCACGATTTGCAATGGATGCTGCCGGAAAAGGACGTTCAGTTTG
>JAUVXL010000147.1 GCA_030603595.1 Sedimentisphaerales bacterium
GCCAAGCCAAATCGGTGCTTTTGTTTTGAAAATTGGGATTTTGAACATTTGATATTGTTTCGGATTTCGGATTTCGTGCTTCGGGTTTTAACAATAAACCGGGTTTTGCAGTGCTAAGTTGCGCTGTAGTACTAAGTAGGAATCGACAAAGAACAACCGCAGCGCTTGTGGGCCTGTGCCTGGTGCTAATCGCAACCGTCTCGGCTGAGGAAAACCTGCGCGTTTTGCCTGAGACAATCAGCTCCAGCGACAGAGCGTAGTGCGATGGATGTCGCGATGCGGGCGGAGGACATACTAACATGCGCACGCTTTCTCCTTGATTCCGCCAAAGAGGTCGAGTTGATTGCCCTCGGCCACGTTGGCGCGCCCGCCCTCCACGCCGCCGCGATCGAGCCGGATATGTTCAAGTCCGTCAAACCGATGCGTCCGGTAAATCGTCGGTTGGAAACGCACGGCAAACGGAATGTTTCCTCGCCCGATAATATAGTGGTGATTCCCATACCTTTTTTGAAATAATACATAGATTTCGCTTGACTTGCCGGGCACCGTCGGGTATAATAAAAAAAAATGGGGGTTTAGTGATACTTGCATTGAATGCAACGCAACGGCCCAAACAGTAAACAGATTACTGTCGTCTGTCCGTCAGCCAAACATTTTTTGGGGGTAGGGTATTATGAAAAGCACCAAGTCACTCGTCGGCTTGGTCGCAGCGATGTCGCTTCTTTTCGCCCAAAGCACGCTGGCTGTGCCCGTCTTTCAAGTCTATATCGACGACGCAACGACCGATAACATGGAGCCCGACGAGAATACGTGGGTGATAACAAACAGCGCCTTCGACCTGATAGTCTCAGGCGCCTACGGGCCCTGGACCAAAAGCCTCACTGAGATCACACTGCTGATTTCCATCCCTGAAGGAGAAACGGGAACGATCTCCATCACCGGCAGCAACGGCGCCACGCTGCTTACCGAAAGAACCGCCGCACCCGACGGCTACTTCAACCCCGATGTCGATGCCGTACTGGACCTCATCGGAAATGAGTTGGGCAATGCCGACGGATACGACGGTTATTGGCACAAAGAATTCCTTCCAGAAGGAACGCAATTCAACAACCACTACCCTTTCAAGGAAGATGTCTCCAATTTTCTGCTCTATGACTTGGACGATTTCGAGAAGGCGTCGAATGCCGTCTCCAATTACTCGACCGAAGAGCCAATCGCATACAACATCGCCGACGGAGAAGAAAAAAATACTCGATTCTTATAGGGGGCTTTTCATCGGTGCATTTTAACGTGTATGGATACGTCCAAACCGACGAGAACGACCTGTGCGATTCAACCTGGAGCATCAATCCCGCCTCGCACGACGCCGCATAAATGGTCCCTGAACCGGCCACAGTATTGCTGCTTGGCCTTGGCTCGACAGTGCTGCTGAACCCAGGCGGAAGACCGAGGAAAAACCGGCTTAGCTAAACAAACCAAGCCGCATCTTTCGACGCGGCATATAATCGCCGCCTCGGACTATTTACTCCGTTTTCCTGCGAACTGCCGTCATTGCCCAATCGTATGGTACTTAGAACTGAGTATAGGGCTGGGGCCTTTTTCCTCTCTCCTCTCACTCCTCTGCAGCCTCAGCCCTATCTCTACTTGACTAAGGCAAATGCTGCTCAAATAACATCCGGCCGAGCCATTGTCTTTACAAATCTATATGGTCATCCGTATCGGCCCCAAACTGACCTGTTGTAGTGCTGTAGTGCCAGGCGTGCCCTCCGCCGCCAACGACCCCATCGACCTCGATTGTCTCAAGATCGTTAAACGGGTTTGTACCGATAACATTTCAGGCATCCTGAGCACTCCTCTTTGTCATCCTGAGCACCCCTCTTTGTCATCCTGAGCCGAAGGCGAAGGATCTGGCTTATCATGTGGGAGAATGCCTCATAGGCTAATGGTCCGTTCGCTTATTACCCAGATACTTCGCTGCGCTCAGCATGACAAGGGCGACGAGATGATAGCCTCAAGCGCAACGCCCTGTCGAAGGCTTGGGCATGGCCCACAACACCTGGTCATTGCAAGCACCTCACCGCATTCTAAGAAGGCATTCAAAAGAAAATGAATCTAAACGAATCGTCATTGCGAGGAGCGAAGCGACGCGGCAATTTATGCCTTCGGTATCTCATACCTCTCGACAGTTCGAGCCTCTCCGTTTGGGTGGCAGCCTCAAGCGCAGCTTGGGGATGGCAAAGCTCCAAAAGCGACACATCGAAATTGTCCTCAGAGATTCTCCCGGACGTACTTGACCGCGTTGTTGAAGATCGTCATTCCATCGGCGTCCACGCCATTTTCTCTGCGCGTCCACCGCGGATGCTGAGTCGCCCGGACAAACCTCTCCGGATGAGGCATAAGCCCCAGCACCCTGCCCGTAGCATCCGTCAGGCCCGCTATCGATTCAGTTGAGCCGTTCGGATTAACGGGATAGCCGCCCTCTTCGCCGTCCTTATCGACATACTTAAACGCAACGCGCCCCTCGGATTTTAGCTCGGTCAGCGTCGCCTCGTCCTTGGTGACGACCTTACCCTCGGCGTGTGCTATCGGCAGGTATATCCGCCTGCCCGGCTCGACGAACACGCACCTCTCGCTCTGCGGAGCCAGATAAACCCACCTGTCCTCGAACTTGCCGCTGTCATTGTAGGTGATAGTAAGAAACTGATTATCGGTTTTTGACACCCTTTCTTTCTCTGTGTTCTCTGTGCCCTCTGTGGCTAATTCTTTACCGTCGCCCGGAAGGATCCCGGTCTTGACCAGAACCTGGAAGCCGTTGCATATCCCCAACACCAATTTGCCGTCGTCGATGAACTTCTCAACAGCCTCGCTGAGGTGATGCACTACTTGATTGGCCAGAATCTTGCCCGCGGCCACGTCGTCGCCGTAGCTGAATCCCCCGGGAAAAACGATTATCTGGAAATCATTCAGCATAGTCTTATCTTCGATTATCCTGTTAATATGCACGCGCCGAGCCTCAGCCCCGGCCAATTCAAGCGCATATTCAGTCTCCATATCGCAGTTTATGCCGGCCGCACGCAATACTATCGCTTTAATTTCTGCCATCTTCTTTTCTTTCCCTTTGTTACCAGTCAAATGTCCTTTGCCACGCGTTTTTCAACGACTCTATATCGGACTCGATGATCTTCTTGCCGTCTTCCGATTTTATAATAAGCGTTTTTTCTTCCGTCACCTTGCCGATTTGGCCGAACGGCAAATTGAGCATCAGCTTAGCAAAGGCATTGTAGTTATCCGGCTCGACTTCCACGATGTACCGGCTGTTCGATTCGCTGAAAAGTTGCGCATCGCTTCGCCGGCAGTCTTTGCTCTTCGGCAAGCCGCGCAAATCGGCCTCGATACCCAGCCCGCCGGCAAACGCCATCTCAGCAAGCGCTACCGCAAGGCCGCCCTCGGAGCAATCATGGCAGCTCGCAACCAAGCCCGCCGCAATCGCCTCGGCTATTTTTGAGGCGATCTTCGGAGCAGTGGCAAGGTCCAGCTTCGGAACGTTCGCGCCGAGTTCGCCCTTGATCTTGTAGTAATGCGATCCCCCCAATTCGTCCTCGGTCAAACCCACAATAAACAGCACGTTCGAGGCCTTCTTGGCATCCATCGTAACGCACTTGCCGATATCATCGACTATCGATATCGCACTTATCAGCAGCGTCGAGGGGATGGATATCCGCTTTCCATCCTCACAGGCAAAGACGTTGTTCAGCGAGTCTTTGCCCGATATAAATGGTGTCCCGAAAGCCATCGCCCCGTCGTAACAGGCCTGGGATGCCCGCACTAACGGCCCTAACGTCTCAGGCCTCGTGCAGTCGCCCCAGCAATAATTGTCCAGAATCGCAATCCTATCGACCCTACCGCCGACGCAGACAATATTCCTTATCGCCTCCTCGATCCCCGCCAGCGCCATCCAGTACGGATCGATATCGCCATAAACCGGATTCATTCCGCAGCTAATCGCAAGGCCCCGGCTCGAATCGAGCTTCGGCTGGATAACCGCCCCGTCGCTGGGCCCGTCGTTGCAGACGCCCGTAAGCGGCTTGACGACCGAGCCGCCCTGCACCTCATGATCGTACTGCCGAATTACCCACTCCTTGCTGGCGACGTTGTACGACGAAAGAATCTCCAGAAGCTCGCCGTTGTAGTCGTCCTTCTCGGGTATGCTCGGCTCAGTCAATTCGGGAGTCTCCCAAACCGCCTTGCGCGAGTACTTAGGCACGCCGTTATGCAGAAACTCCATATCCAGCTCGCCGACCTGCTGGCCGTTGTATCGCAAAATCAGCTTCTTATCTGCCGTAAATCTGCCCACCACCGTCGATTCGACATTCTCATCGTCGAAAATCTTCTGTATCGCCGCCAGATTCTCCCGCTTGACCGCTATAACCATCCTCTCCTGAGCCTCGCTGATCCATATCTCGGTATAGTTCAGACCCCCATACTTCAAGGGCGCCTTCTCCAAATCCACCTCCGCCCCGAGTTCCTGCCCCATCTCGCCGACGGCACTGCTCAGCCCCCCCGCCCCGCAATCGGTAATCGCCTCATACAGACCCGCCTCGTTTGCCTGCACCAAAACATCCAGCATTTTCTTTTCCGTTATCGGATTGCCGATCTGGACCGCGTGGGAAAAGATGGTCTCGTGCTCGTGCGTCATCTCGCCGCTCGAGAACGTCGCCCCGTGGATTCCGTCTCTGCCTATCCGACCGCCGACCATAACAATCAAATTGCCGGCCTGCGGATTCTTGAAGCATTTGTCCTTATCCATTATGCCGATGTTGCCGCAATAGACCAGAGGATTCGCCATATACCTGTCGTCGAAGTAGATCGCCCCGTTGACAGTCGGTATCCCCATCCTGTTGCCGTAGTCCCGGACACCCGCCACGACACCCTTCATTATCCGCCTGGGATGCAGAACGCCCTTGGGAATCTCGTCGAGCTTTTTATCCGGCTCGCCGAAGCAGAATATATCTGTATTCGCTATCGGTCTGGCCCCCATCCCCGTCCCCATAGGGTCGCGAATGACACCGCCGATCCCCGTAGCCGACCCGCCGTAAGGATCGAGAGCAGAAGGATGATTGTGCGTCTCGACCTTGAAACACACGGCTGAATCCTCGTCAAACTCAATCACCCCCGCATTGTCCGCAAAAACAGATATGCACCAGTCCTTGTCAAGTTCCTTCGTAGCCCTGAACACAGTATCCTTGAGAAGATTGTCAAAACGCACCTGTTGTGGCACGGCCATCTTGGCCGTGTCTTCACGGGCTGGAAGCCCGTGCCACAGTTCCATATCCACAGAGCTTTTCAGCGTCTTGTGCACGCAATGCTCGCTCCAGGTCTGAGCAAGCGTCTCCAACTCGACGTCCGTTGGCTCTCTACCGAAGTCTCTGTAATGTTTCTGAATAGTCTGCATCTCAATCAGGTTCAGGAACAGGTCCTTGTCTTTACTCAAGGCCTCCAGGCCCTCATCATCCAGGTCCGTTATGGGCCAGTGCACAACCTCTAACTCGTAGGGCTTCAGGTGCGGACTCGGCGGCTCGGCCTCGTCCCCGACAACGCAATCTTCAATGCAATCGTTGGCCAGTACCCTCTTGGCTATCATATCGGCCTGACTTCTTTTTATCTCGCCCAGCAATAAGTATTTCCGGGCAGTGCGAACGTTGTCGGCCTTGACCCCCATATCGGCCAAGGCGGCCATTACCGACTGTGCAACCGGATCGGTCACCCCGCTCTTGAGATGCACCTCAATCAAAGTCGCCTTCGCCAGGCTGGCAGGCGCCTTGCTCCTGCCTATGAAATACTCCTCACAAACCGGATCGCACAGAAGCTCCTTCGCGACCCGCCCGGCAAAATCTTTGTCGAATTCCGCCTCGATGAGGAATACCTTCGCCGACTGGACCGCCTCGACCAACTCGATCCCCAACTCGCCTATATCATCCAACACACTCTGGCCGTGCACATCGGCAAAACCCGACCGATTGAAAACCTCAAACCTCCATTGACTCACGGTATCAGTTCCTTCCTTTTCATTTTGTATTCTATTAGTTCGCCTCGCTTGTCTCTTGCGTTTTTGAGAAGACTCTCGACCTAACTTCTTCAATAGCAAGACCTTACGAAAATGCACCCACAAATAGACTCCGCTAAGAATTACTGCATAAGGGCCCAAATGTCAATTTTTTTCTTTGATTAACCCGGCAAAAATGATAACATTCTTGTTTCATGGTAAGATTATCAACAGATGGAACTGATAAAAAGTAGAATCTGAGCGAGGATAATGAATGCCCATTGCTTATGGGCAATTTTTTTGTAAACATTTTCGTACCCTGCTTCCGTGCGGGCAAAACACTGTGATATCCGAATATGCCGAAAACCAACAACAATCTTGGTAACGCCGACTATCTTGGCTTTGAAGAAAAAGTGGCCGACCTCGACAGCCAGATGAACGAGCTTCGCAGGCTCAGTTCTATCAAGGGAATCGACTACTCCACCGAAATTCGCCGTCTCCGGCAGGAGCAGGTCGCCGAACTCAAACGCACATACGCAAATCTCACCCCATGGCAGACCGTTCAGGTCGCGCGACACCCGAAAAGACCGATTCTAACCGATTACCTCGACCTCATGGTAAAGGAGTTTCGCGAACTGCACGGAGATAGATGCTTCGGCGACGACCGCGCAATAGTAACGGGCCTCGGCCAAATAGGAAGAGAAAAAGTAATGGTCATCGGCCAGAATAAAGGCGGAAACACAAAAGAAAAGGTCGCTTGCAATTTCGGCTGCCCCAATCCCGAAGGTTATCGCAAGGCCCTGGTCAAGATGAAATTCGCTGAGAAGTTCGGCATACCCATAGTAACACTCATCGATACGCCAGGCGCATATCCGGGCATAGGCGCTGAGGAGCGAGGCCAGGCACAGGCCATAGCGGTAAATCTTGCTGAAATGTCGCGACTGAGGGTCCCCATAATCTGCATCGTTATCGGAGAGGGAGGATCGGGCGGCGCACTTGGAATAGGAGTCGGCGATAAGCTCGCGATGCTCGAATTTGCGTATTATTCTGTCATATCCCCAGAGGGATGCGCCGCGATACTATGGCGCGACGGCGCTGAGGCGCCGAAAGCCGCAGAGGCCCTCAAGTTGACCGGCAAGGATTTGAACAAGCTCGAACTCGTTGATGCGGTCATTCCCGAGCCGCTCGGCGGCGCGCACCGCAATCTGCACGACACCATCTATAACGTCGAACAATATATTATCAAGACCCTGCGAGACCTCAAACGCACCAAAACCGACAACCTCCTTGCCAACAGGTACAAAAAGCTGCGTTCGATAGGCGCCGGCCCTTCCGAAAAGCTTCGCCGCAAGACACAGCCGGCTACGGACAGAATCGCTGCGGCGCTCCAGGCAATTCCAGCCAAATCAAAACCGATCCCCGCCAAAGTCTGATCAATATCTACAGAGTTTTCCCGTCTCAATACTGCATAGACCAAAATTCCACCGCCCCCGTAACGCCGTGAAGACAATGCAAATTTCCGGGGTGTGGCTAACTTTTCTGGCACGATATAACTCGGTTGCCAGAAAATCTGGCCACACCCAATTTCCGGATACCTGCAAAATACTCTTGGCGCTTGTGCCCCTTTGAGTTATCTTATCCGTGCCAAATCAATATAGTAGGCTCTTGAACGCAATTTTGCAGAATCCGTTATTGTATAAGGCAAAGGAGTACTGAAATGACCACGCGGACGCACATTCTCATACTTCTCGTCGCATTATGCCTCTCGCTCGCCCTGCCGGGCTGCAACGAAGCCAACACGCATAACGTCGAGACGGAGCGCCTCAAGGCCGAACTGGCAAGGACAAAGACCGAAAGAGATACTTGGAAGGGAAAATTCGACTCTGCCGGCAAAGAACGCGACAGACTGAAGGGCAAGGTCGATGAGCTTATCCAGTCTCGCGGCCAACTCGAAATACAGATTAACGGACTGGCTGCGACACGCGACGCTATCCGCAAGCAGTTCGGAGAACTCACTGCATCACGCAACCAGTGGCAACAACAAGTCAACGAACTCACCGAGGCCAAGGACCAGGCGGTGGCAACTGCCAAAGACGCCCAAGGCCAGATTGACGACCTCAAAAGCCAATTGAAAGCTTCAACGCAAAGAGTGGCCCAGCTTGAGAACCAGTTCAAGCAGGTGCAAGCCGCTGTGAAAGATCTCCAGGAAAAAACCAAATTCTGACGATGGCTCTCTCCGCCCAGCCTGATTTGCGCGAACCAGAGCCAACTGTTTTGTCGAAAGGTTAGATATGAAAATGACGATTACACTTATCCTGATCACCGCAATTCTGTTCTTTGTTGCCGGCTGTGGTCGGGGCCAGCCGTTTGAGATCGAGAATACGCATGCGCCGCAATCGACCGTGATGACACAGGTCGCATCGGCCAGTGCATGGTAGTTTCTCTACGCGACGCGGGGCCGGCTTGTTGAAATCAGCGAAACCGGCCTCGACCCAAAATCCCAAGTAATCGAACCGATAAAAGCGCTCCCCATCGCTGCAATCGAAGGTTCCCGTCTGCTCAGGCGCCCCGCAACCCGACGAAGAATAAGGTATCATCCGGTCAATGCGTAGGTGCCCAAACCCCGTTTGTCTGTTCCAGAGGCAAAGCTCTTGGCTGTAACCTATCCAACCCCGGAAATCCCTCAAGATTCCACCACAGCCTTCTACGCAGAAACCTTCTCATCAACTCCGCCCCACCGACGAACCGCCCCCGGAATGTGCAGCAGAGCAGCCGTAGCCGGCCCACCTTACCCGCTGGTGATGGTCCGCGGGTCTTGCCCCTGCTCAATAGCTTCTATTTTCCTCACCCTCCTCTCGTGTCGCCCCCCGCTGAATTCTGTATTCAGCCACACCTCGACAATCTTCCGCAGCATCACATCTCCGATCTGGTCGCCGGATAGACAAAGCACATTGGAATCGTTGTGATCGCGTGAAATCACAGCACTTAGTTCGTCGTGACACAACGCCGCTTTGACCGACTTCCTCTTGTTTGCAGCTATGCACATCCCGATCCCTGTGGCGCACACTAAAATAGCCCTCTCGGCATCCTTCTCAGAGACCGCTTTCGCTACCTGGTAAGCAAAATCAGGGTAATCTACCGGATTGCTGTCACTCGTGCCGAAATCAACGCATTCATGGTTCAACTCGGCAATTATCGCCTTAATCCGCTCTTTGGCTTCAAAGCCACGATGGTCGCTTCCGACTGCTATTTTCATAGTAAAAACTCGCCGATCCTCTTTTTAACAGCGTCTTCGATCAAATCAGCACATCTATCGTAAACTGCCTGCCGCTGCCCAATTGGGTCAGTAATGTCATTCTCTGCCAATAAAACACACTTGCCCGCACTATCAGGGCTAAGAGCCACAACTCTCGCCTGATGCACTCGCGCCATCGCGAATATGCGGTCACTTTCCTCGATAAGCCCGAGAGACAACGGTTGGCTTCTGTGCGAGCTAATATCAGCACCTCTTGCCGAACACGCCGCCACCGACTCACTGCTTGCCGAGGACCCCGCCATATTCAGGAGCCCGGCGGACGCCACTTTATAACCCATCCGCCCAAGGTGGTCAACCTCGCACTGCAACTTTTCCGCCAAATATCTACGAAAAAATCCCTCCGCCATTGGACTTCGACAAGTGTTGCCCGTACAAACGCATAAGAAGTTGACCTGCGAGAAAGCCTTGACTTCGGCGTCGGAGTATATCCCGCCTCTGAGAATCTCCACGCCCTGCTTGCCTGTCTTTACAACCGTACTGTTCTTCCCGTATTTGCATGGCCCGGCGTCCAGCACCAAGTCAATCTTGCCCCCCAGTGCGGCGAGAGCCTCCTGGGCATCCACCGCCGGCGACTCCCCGGCCATATTCGCGCTCGGCGCAACTACAGGATAGCTCGTTCGCTGCAGCAACGCCGCGGCAACAGGATTGTCCGCACAGCGAACTCCGATAGAATTGCCTCGGTACAAGCATTGAAAGACTTCACTCTTGAGAGTCCCCTGCTGCCTCTCGATGTCATTCGGATCCAACTCGAATACTATCGTCAAGGGCCCGGGCCAGGCCTTCTCAATAAGTTTGGCGGCCCTGAGCCCGATGCTCGGCACGTATCTGCCTAATTCGTCAGGCCGAGATATGTGCAGTGTGTATGCTTTTGAGGCCTCTCTGTCCTTAATGGCATCGAGCCTGGCAAGCGAATCAACCGTAACGCGACATGCTATTCCATAAACGGTCTCAGTCGGAAAAGCTACAAGCCCCCCGGCATCGACCAACTCCGCCGCCCCTTGGATCTTCGCAGAATCTACATTCCCAGCATCGAGTTGTACAACCTTTGTATCCATGGCTCACACATAAATACACGAAAACTTCAATTCTGGCAACATAACTCCCCTTACCGGGGCCGCTGAAAAAGTCCAAATTCACCGCGAACGGTGGCACTTCTCAAACTCGTTTGCCCATGTCCACACACCGATTCACTGCGAAGGGAGGCACTTCTCAGACTTGTTTGGCCGTGTCCAGACACCCATTCATTGCGAAGGGTGGCACGGTCAAACTTGTTTGGCCGTGTCCAGACACCCATTCATTGCGAAGGGTGGCACTTCTCAAACTCGTTTGCCCATGTCCACACACCCATTCACTGCGAAGGGTGGCACGGTCAAACTTGTTTGGCCGTGTCCAGACACCGAGCCGGAAATAGCCGAAGGGTGGCACGGTCAAACTTGTTTGGC
>JAUVXL010000352.1 GCA_030603595.1 Sedimentisphaerales bacterium
AAATAGGTTGAGAAAGTATGGGGCTGCGGAACTTCCAGTCCTTCTTGATGCATGCCCTCTATATGAAAAGCGATGGCATGTCGCATATTCCCTTCTACCTCTTCCTTATCGGGCCCCGTAGCTATACAACCCGGCAAATCAGGAGAAAATGCCGAATAGCCAGTTTTAGTTTCCTCAATTATGACCAGATATTTCATTTTAGCCCCGCTTGTTTGAGTACGCTATTCAACGTGCCGGGAGCAAGTTCATCGCTTTGTTTTCCGGCTAACGTAACGAGCCCCTTCTTAGCTTTGTGCTTATACTGGCGATGGCTGCCTTTGGTTCTAACGATGAACCAGCCATCCTTTTCAATCATTTTGGCAACATCTCTTAGCTTCACCTGTAGCATTATACCACAATCCAATCACATCAACAAGAAACTTGTCGCCCCCGGGGATTTGCCCTGGGGGCAAAGAAGAAAGTTGATTCTGCGGCGGGCTGGGGGTATATTGGGGTGTTTTGGCAAGGAGCAATGAAATGCGATTTACAAAAATGCACGGCCTGGGCAATGACTACGTTTACGTCAATTGCTTCGAGGAGAAGGTCGAGAATCCGACGGAGTTGGCCCGGCTCGTAAGCGACAGGCACACGGGGATCGGCGGGGACGGTCTGATTCTGATTGGGCCGTCAGAGACCGCCGAGGTCCGAATGCGGATATTCAACGCCGACGGTTCGGAAGCGGAGATGTGCGGCAACGGGATTCGCTGCGTGGCCAAGTATGCCTACGAACACGGATTATGCGAGGTTGGCGGGGACTTTGCCGTGCCTGGCCAGCAGTCTTTTGGCGCTTCAGTGAACGTTGAGACGGGCAATGGGATACTGACACTGGGACTGGCAATCGACGAGGACGACAAGGTGCAGAAGGTCTGCGTCAATATGGGCCAGCCGAAGCTGAGCCCGAAAGATATACCCGTCGATCTGCCCGGCGAAGAGGTGGTGGCTCAACCGATAGAGGTCTTCGGCGAGCAACTGCTGATGACGTGCGTTTCCATGGGGAATCCTCATGCGGTGTTCTTCTGTGACGGCGTTGCGCTAATCGACCTGCCCAAAGTCGGACCCGCGGTGGAGAATCACGCCCTGTTTCCGAACCGCACGAATGTCCATTTCGTCCAGATAGATTTGCCGACGGAGTTCACAATGCGAACGTGGGAGCGGGGAAGCGGCATTACGATGGCCTGCGGGACGGGCGCCTGCGCTTGCGCGGTAGCGTCGGTTCTGACCGGCAGGCAGGGGCGATTGTGCACGGCCCATCTGCCGGGCGGCGATCTCGAGCTGAACTGGTGCGACGTGGATAACTGCGTGTATATGACCGGGCCTGCAACGCAAGTATTCGAAGGGCGCTGGCCTGACGGTTGAGCGGCTATTACCGCGTTTCACCAATTGGAGGCCTGCAAGGGAAACGGGATTCGGCTATCTGAATAGATTTCTCCGCTCGCTTCGCTCGGTCGAAATGACAGTTTAGCCCAGTGGCTTGGGTCGGTCGAAATAACAATATAGTCGCGAAACTTGCGAGATGCGGTGCTACAGAGTAAGCTTTGGTCGGCGGCAAAACTGCAGAGCCACGCCATAGACAGGCCAAGCTCGCAGGCCTGTGCGCGAGGCTGCGAGTGTCTCGGTCCTCACGACGGCGCCGATGCCTTGCATCGTCCCGCCGAATTCAAGGCGGCCGGTCGCGGGCGGCACTGTAAAGCGGATCTCGGCCATACTGCCCGGCTCGAACTCGGTGGCGGTCGTCTCGAAATAGAGCCCTCCGGCGCTAACGTTCAGGACCGTGCCCGTGTGCAATTTCGGCGTCGAGTCCCCCAATCTGCGGCAAAGCAAGCTAAGCCTTATTGCCAGCCGCCTGTTTTTGCGCTTTTCAAAGCCATCCATCCGAGGCCTCCGTGCCAAATCGTTGTCGCTGCCTGCTTCAACTGTTGCAAGAACACATCCTACCGATAACTGTCGCAAAGTCTATTCCAAGACGGGGCAAAAACAACGCCCCATTTTAATATTCTCAAATGCTTAGCCTGCCACAAGTTGCGCGGAATCGCCGGCCATGCACGGTCTCGAC
>JAUVXL010000289.1 GCA_030603595.1 Sedimentisphaerales bacterium
CGACGAACAAATGGTCGCCGGCATCTATGCGATGATGGGGATCGGGGTATCGTTTGCGATTCCTTATAACGCGAAGGCCAAACCGATCGAGCGGTTCTTCGATACGCTCGATAAGCAGTTCACCAAGACTATCGAGACATACTGCGGCAAAGACACCTGCAGACGTCCGGACGATTTGAAGGATAAATTAGCTAACGAAACCCTCCTCCACAAGGTCTATGACCTGGCCGATTTCGGCCGGGTCGTAGGCCGATATATCGATGTGTATAACAACGCCGCTCATACGGGCAAGGGGATGGACGGTAGATCTCCGGCCGAGGTATTCGAGTCGCGAACATCGAGGCGGGTAATGGCCGAGGGCGTGGCCGAGCTGCTGATGAGGGTGTGGAGCAAGGAATTGAAGGTCGGCAAGAACGGGGTGACGATCAATAAACTCCGCTACGGCCAGTACAACTCGGAGCTGCTGATGCAGCAGGGTAGGGCCGTGAGGGCGGCTTACGATCCGGACGATATGAGAGAGATATATGTCTATGACGCCAAGACGCTGAAACTGATTACTATCGCCGAGCAGAATCGGCTCGTGCAGTACGGCAAGGCCGTCGCCGAGAGCGATCTACGCGAGGCGATGCGCAAAAAGACGAAGGCGAAAAGACTTATGCGCGAGTTTCGCAACGCTCAATTGACGGCGAATACGGATCTTACCAGCCTGACGCTCCGCGCTATAGAGGACGCCGCCGAGAAGCCCGACCGCCCGCAAAAACAGGAGACGATCAGACCGGTCCGCACGGCGATGGACGACCAGGTGCGGGAGCACGAGCGGCAGAAGGTCGTTAAAGCGGTTAAGCGGGCGTCGGGGGCCGAATCGATGGAGAAGGTGCTGGATATGGATTTTTCGCTGCTGAAGCGAAAAAATGAATACGAGGGTATGAAATTGTTCGATGGATAACGACGGGATTCAAAAAGGGCTCGAGCAGGATGCCCGGTTGGTAAGTGAAAGGATTCCAATGGACCTGAATAGGAAAAAGGCCAAACAAGTGGCGGAGACGCTGCTGGAATTTATGGCCGAGCGGGATATCAACCAGGCAAAGATCGCGAGGATGCTGGGTTTCAAAGAAAGCAAACTCAGCCAAGTTCTTAACGGCACATATCCGGCTGCGAAGGCGTACACTGAGTTCGTCAACAAAGCGACTAATCTGATCAACTCGGTGACGCGGAAAGAGAGGCGGGTAAAAAATAAGCCGTATATCGAGACGACGGTGGCGAAAAAAATAGGCACTTTAATTACGCAGACTGAGGCGTTTAGCGACGACGAGGGGGACGAGGGGAAAATCGGTCTAATCATCGGCGATAGCGGGCACGGTAAGAGCCATTGTATGAGGCAGTACGCCGAGGCGAATAAGAATACGATCTACGTGGAATTAGACGATGCGATGACATCGAAGCTGATGTTCGCCGAACTTGCAAAGAAGCTGGGGATCGATACGGACGGCAGTCTGGCAAGCGTCACCAGGCGGCTGATCGATAGCTTGCAGAACAGACTCATCATCGTCATGTTCGACGAGGCGTCGGGCCTGAGCGTTCGGCAGTTGAACCAGCTTAGGCAGATTATCGTCATCAAAGCCAGATGCCCGCTAATCCTTGCGGGGAACAGACATTTGCTCAAAACAGTGATGCAGCCAACGACGCGGCGGGGATTCGAGTCGCTCGATCAGTTTACAAGTCGGCTGATGTCCATCCTCGATCTCGACAGCCTGGCCGGACAGGGGGACGGCGGGTTGTACACTGTCGGGGATATGCGCAAACTCTATGAATACGGCGGGGTCAAACTTACCGTCGATGCAGTCACCACATTGCGAGATATCTGTCGAACGGAATGGTCGGGCAGGCTGCGGACATGCAGCCATATTATTGCAGCCCTGCACATCTCCCCGGTGATCGGTGAGAAAGGCAAAATCAATACCGGATTGATAATAGCGGCAATCGAGCAACTCGATCTGCCGGTTAAAACGCGGTTGCCACTACATACCAAGGATGCAAGGGGCGAACAAGATGACCGGGTTAAAGTGAAGGCGGGATAGAAAATGACGACGACTGATTTTATGAGAGTTAATTGGCATCTGCGCAACCCGGCGTGCAGGCTTTTGGGCGGGATACGAAGGCATCTGGGCCTGATTTCGATGGCGGATTTGAGCCTTTTGTGCAGATTCTTCGGGACGAATATCGCCGAGCTTGAGGATCGATTCTGGGCGTGGATGAAGCTCGGCGGACGCAAACAGAAAGATTGCCGCAACTGTATGGGCAGAGTCGGCGGGTGCAATATAGACGGGTTGCGCGAGCCGCTTACGCCGCTGGAACAAATCGCGGCGAACAAACAAGATGACCGGGTTAAAGTGAAGGCGGGATAAGTTATGACGATTCGTTCAAGTGTAAATTTCTCCGACAAAGTCGGCCCTCTCATCAAAAAATACGGTCGAGCTTATGGCATCAAGAACACTTGTTCTCTCGGCGTGATCCTGATAGACCGCCTCTCGCCTGAATTGAGAGAACAATTGATGAGTAGTGTGGCCGAAGACGTGGATTTAGAAGAAATACAATCAAGACTGCTACCTAGATGAGACAAACCGACAATACAAAAAGCGAGCTGACTGCCGGGCAAATCAGGTTGATTCAAACGGCGGTTAGGACGGCCGGATTAAGGAGCTCCAAGTTCGAGGGGCGGTATCGGCTGCTGCTCGGCCAATACTTGCAGCCCAACGGCCAGGCGGTTACGAGCTGCAAGCAGCTTAACCACCGCCAGTTCGAGGATATGTTAGCCATCTGCGAGGCATACGGCTGGCGGATGCCGGGCAAGGCCGAGGACTATTACCGGCGAAAACGGGCGGGCAAGGATCGGACGGCGAGCTATGCTCAGCAGGAGGCGATCAAGCATCTGCGAGGCGATCTCGGGTGGAATGAATATCAACTTGGCGGAATGCTCAAGAGGATGACGAATGGCTTCGCAGATACCGTCGTCGCTCTTAGTCCCGGCCAGGCGTACAACGTTATCGAGGCCCTCAAGGCTATGATCGGCCGCCGGGCCGGCAAGCAATACAATAATCTCAAGGAAGTCCAAGCGGACATGGAGGTTAATAGCAATGGCGAAGACCAGGCGAGTAAAATCGGATAGGCAGCTTGTTAAGCTGTCCGGATGGAAATCGGTGGATAATGCGGTCCGCAAGATAGGGACACTGCAGCGCGATATCGAAAACGCGGGGACTAAGGCGACGGACAAGATCGAGGCGATTAAGGCACAGCTTGCCGAAGACGTCAAGGCGGCTCAGGATGGGGTCAAGATTTGTACCGAGAGTATCGAGGCGTGGGTAGTCGCCCACCGGAAGGAGCTGAAAAATAAACAGAGCCGCAAACTCAATCACGGCACGATCGGCTGGCGAAAGAGCACGGCGATCAGCGTTAAGAAAACGACGGTGGGGTTGCTAAAAAAAGTTCTTGGCAGGAAGGCCTCGCAATACCTGCATGTTAAGGAGACGCCCGACAGGGAAGCTATGGCCGGGCTTACGGACGAGCAACTGGCCACGGTAGGGGCTCGGCGAAGGCACAAGGATGTGTTTTTCGTCGCGCCCGATATTATAGAGGCGGCGGATTATGGATAGGGGCAAAGCGACGACTTACGAATTATCCGACTGTCTGGCGGTCCTGACGACCGCCGATAAGCCGTTGACCGCCGCCGAGATCGCCGCCAAGCTCGGCCTGGCCGGCTGCCGTGAGACGCAGCGGCGGCGCGTACGGGCGTTCATTAAGCTGCTGCGAGATAAGGGCTGCCAGATCATAGCTACGCAGCAGGACGGCTACTCAGTGGCTAAAAATGACAGGATGTGTTGGGGCTACCTTGACAGCAGGCAGATATATGCAAAGAGATTGTTAGGCGTAACGCACAAACGAAAGAGAATGCTTACAACCGCACGCGGGCAAGGTTTGTTGTTCGGGCGGCGAATGATGACGGGATTGGGATAGAATGTGTGAAGATAGGGAAATAGTGACTCTTGAGATGACGGGCGGCGACAGGCTCAAGCTGTCCTCTCAAATAACAGGTCAAATGGAGCGGGTGGGGCTCAACTATGCGACATGGGATTCGCTGGA
>JAUVXL010000048.1 GCA_030603595.1 Sedimentisphaerales bacterium
GCGGATTCATACAGTTACCGAGGCGGCGAGGCATATCCGCGGCGAGTGTCCCGGGGCGGATGTGCGGATCCCTTTGAGCGGGCCTTTCTCTTTGGCGACGAATCTGATGGGATTCGAGAATATCTTGTGCGAGATTCAGGCCGACCCGGATTCGGTAGCCGAGGCGCTGAAGCATTTGGTTGCCGGACAGGTGGAGTTCTGTAGAGAGATTGTTGGGCAAGGTCTGGACATCGCCTTTTTCGAGTCGGCGGCTGCGCCTCCGCTGCTCTCGCCCGACAACTTCCGAGACATCGAATTGGGCGCTCTCAAAGAGATTATGGCAAAGACCTCGGCCATCGTCGGCCATCCGGTCCCGTGCATAATGGGCGGCGATACTTTGCCCATCCTCGATTACATCCTCCAAACCGGTACGGGATATGTTTGCTGCCCGGCTGCGACGAACCAGAAAGCCTTTATGGAGCGGATGGAATCGTCTCCGCAGGTGACGGTTAGAATCAACATGGACCCGGGGCCGATGACGGCAAAAAACTTCCGGGCCGTTAAAAACGAAGTTGACAGAGTCCTCGCACTGGCCCAGAATAGGGACCAAATTATCGTAGGTACGGGCTGTCTGCCTTTTGAGACGGACCCGGAAATGGTATTGAAGACTAAGGATTATATTCTGTCCAAGAACGTCCTATAAAAGGTTTAGCAGGAGGCCGAAATATGTCACCAAGCGAAGCAGAGCAGGGTTCCGGCGGGTCGGAGCAGCAAGTTATGCACATGAATCCGCAGATCGAGAAGGACCGCGAGTCGATCCTGACGGCCGAGAAGCAGGGGCGTTGGCCTCTTTTCAAGGTGTTCATTCGTCTCTCGGGGCCGGGCTGGCTGCAAAGCGGCATTACGTTAGGCGGCGGCTCGCTTTCTTCGAGCTTGTATCTCGGCGTACTGGTGGGCTTTAGTTTTATGTGGCTTCAGCCTCTGGCGATGATTCTGGGCATTATCATGCTCAGCGCGATTGCGTACGTGACGCTCTCGGCGGGCGACCGTCCGTTGAAGGCGATTAACGAGCATGTTAGCCCGGTTCTCGGGTGGGGCTGGCTTATCGCATCGATGATGGCGAATGTTGTCTGGTCGCTTCCACAGTTCGCATTGGGTACTGTAGCTTTGCGGCAGAATATTCTGCCCGGACTGCTGGGCTCCGAAGTAATGGCCGAGATTCCGAGCAAGATGATAGCCGGCGCGGTCTTCTTGGGGATCTGCCTGACGTTCAGCCTGACCTATGGCGCAGGGGGCAGGGGGACGAAGATATTCGAGATCCTGATAAAAACAATCGTCAGCATGATCGTACTGTGCTTCCTCGGCGTTGTCATCAAGCTCACCATCGCAGGCGAGCTTCAATGGAGCAAGATTCTGGGCGGTCTGATTCCCGATTTGAGCCTGTTCAACCACCCGACGAAAGACATAATGGTCCACATAAATAAGGTGGGCGAGGGCTTCCAGTCCTTCTGGACTAATATGATTGTGGGTAAGCAGCGGGACGTGATGATCAGCGCCGCGGCCACTGCGGTCGGTATCAATATGACGTTTTTGCTGCCGTATTCGATGCTGCGAAAGGGTTGGGATAAGTACTTCCGCGGCCTTGCGATTTTCGATTTATCGACCGGGTTGTTCATCCCGTTTATCATTGCGACCGGCTGTGTTGTTATCGCATCGAGCAGTCAGTTCCACGGCAAGCCTGCGGTGGGCTTCGTCGCCGAGGTGGAAGGGGGCGAAATAACCGGTGAGCCGGCCAAGAACCTGATTGGAGGGTACAATGGACTTCTCAAAAGCAGACTGAAATCCGATATCGGGGCCGAAGCCTACGCCAAACTCACGCCGAAAGGGATCAGTGCCGCCACCGATGCCCTGCCCTGGGCTGATAAGCGAATGGCGGCGGTTCTGGTCAACCGGGACGCCTTCAACCTGGCCGATACGTTGGCGCCTCTGACAGGTCCGGTGATTGCTCAATATGTCTTTGGGTTGGGCGTGATAGGTATGGCGATGAGTGCTGCGACTATGCTTATGACGATTAATGGGTTGTGTCTGTGCGAGCTTTTTGGCAAGCCTCCGAGCGGCTGGTTCCAGAGGTATGGTAGCCTGATGGTCTCGGTAGGGGCGTTGGGGCCGTTCTTCTGGAAGGATGCAGCGCCCTATCTTGCGGTCCCGACGAGCGTCTTTGCTATGGTGCTGCTGCCGATTGCGTATTTTGCGTTCTTCCTGCTGATGAACCAGAAGAGCTTTATGGGCGTGAACATGCCTATCGGGGGCAAGCGCATCTTGTGGAACGTGCTTATGACTCTGGCGGCCGGCGCTGCGGCGTTCGGAAGCATCTGGAGCCTCTGGTCGAAGCTGCGGTGGACGGGAATTGGATTGCTCATAGCCTTTATCGCCCTTTGCATCGTGGTGCATTTGGCCCGTCCGAAGCGATATAGAGCATGACTTCCGAACAGTGGGACAAGCTGCTTGCTGTGATTGACGGCAAATTGGTCGAGCCGATGCCTGTGGGTTTTATCATCGACAGTCCGTGGCTTGCGAATTGGGCCGGGATATCGACGCTCGATTATTTCTCGAGCGAGCAGATGTGGTTCGAGGCCAATCTCAAGGCCGTTGAGCGGTTTCCCGATGTTATTTTCCTGCCCGGGTTCTGGTCGGAATTCGGGATGTGCACCGAGCCGTCGGCGTTCGGGGCGAAGTGCACGTGGCGGGAGAATGAGATGCCCTTTGCCGGGGAGGTTATTACCGATATTTCTGATATCAACAATTTGGCAAAGCCAAACCCACAGACAGACGGCTTGGCTCCCTTCGTTCTCAATCGCCTCAAACACTACGCCGGCCAAATGGATCAGGCGGGCCACGCTATTAAGTTCGCGGTGGCTCGCGGTCCTTTGAATATAGCGTGCTTTCTGATGAACAGCACCGACTTTCTCATGGCGATTCGGACAAATCCGGAGCCGATCCACAGACTGCTGGCGATTGTGACGGATTTCCTGATCGATTGGCTGAAGCTCCAGGCAGAGACGTTCTCGTCCATTGACGGAGTGTTAATCCTCGACGACATTGTCGGATTTCTCGGAGAAGACGATTTCAAGGCGATGGCGTTGCCCTATCTGGAGCGGATATTCCAGTCGTTGGATGTCCCGGTGCGGTTCTTTCACAACGACGCCGGCGGTGTGGTTTGTGCGCCTTATCTCGAGCAGATAGGCGTGAATCTGTTCAATTTCAGCTTCAACCACAGCTTGAGCGAAATGAAGGCGCTGACGAACAACGCGGTAACGCTGCTCGGGAACATACCAACGCTTGAGGTGCTTGCAGCGGGCACGGTCGAGGATGTCCAACGGAGCGTACATGAGGCGACCGAAGGCATTGAGGACAAGAGCAGGATCATCCTGTCGTGTGGGGGGGGTGTGCCCGGCGGCGTTTCGAGCGATAATATAGAGGCCTTTGTCTCGGCTGTCGAATAGGCGGGTTTGCCGAGGCTTATCAGACGCAGAGGAACGATTAGGACCGCTTGTCTGTTGCGAGGTTGGCCAAACACCGCAATAATATCGAGCCCGGAAGCGTCTTCAATTAGTGAAGGCATTATCCAGTTAATACGGCGGTGCAGCCTATAAAACGTTGGAAATCAGGCGATTAGAAGGATGCAAAGGAAATTTGCTTGATTTATTGGCGTAAAAACTGTTAAAATTACTGTGAGTATTTGGCATAATGAAATTTTTGAGTACATACTTTAGTGTAGAATATGAACAGAAAGAAGGAGACACGAAATGAGTAAGCAGTTTATAACAGTTTCAATAGTGGTGAGCGTAGCTCTGGTATTCTCGGCGGGCTGTGAGAGCGATGCGCAGACCGGTGTGGGCGTTGGCGGTTTGCTCGGCGCCGGTGCGGGTCAGTTGATCGGCGGCGATACTAAATCGACGCTGATCGGCGCCGGTGTAGGCGCCGGGGCCGGTTATATTGTCGGCAACGAGCTCGACAAGAAGAAGACTCAGGCCAAGACCCAGGCCGAGATGAACCAGTTGCGAGCGGAGATGAACGTTGTAACGGTCAACGTGACGAACAGCAACGGGTCCAAGAGCCAGGTGCGTCTGCAGAAGCAGGGCGTAGGTTATGTCGGCCCGCGCGGCGAGTACTACGACCATGTGCCGACGGATGAAGAGCTACGACCGATATACGCCTTCTGATTGACGGACGGTCTGTAGCTGTGAAACAGAGCGGCGAGCCGGCGCAGTTGTTGGCTCACAGGATAATTGGGGCTAAGGGCTTATTTTGCCCTTAGGACTTGTAAATAAATTAGGTTTCGTTTTTGGCTGAGCGAGGACAAGGCTGGCAAGGAAGCAAAACGCAGGCCTACTGGTTGGTAGTCCGAGTTTTGCTGACACCGCTAGCCGAAGCCACAGCCAGTCAAAAATGGAAGATAATTTTTTTACAGGTCCTTAGCCTTTGTATCTTGGGCGGAATTGTGGCGGGAAGGGGCCTTTTCTTGCGGAGAGAGCGCCGGATTATGCTTGAACTTTTCGAGGCTTTGTGGTAGCCTATGAAAAAAGTAGGATTTGAGAGCTTATGAGACAGAATCAATTGAGCCGCTATATATTTGCCATACTCCTATTGGCATTGTTTTTTGCCGGGTGCAATGCGCCCAAGAGCAGCCTGAAGAAGTTTGACGGGTTCTTTGCGTCTGCTGATTATGAAGCATCCGTAGAGTTCGCTCAATCCAAGCTCGGCAAGGGCGAGAAGACCAAGCGAGAGGATCTGCTGTGGACGCTGCAACTCGGGGCCGTTGAGAGACTGCGGCAAAACCACGAAACAAGTGCGAGCTACTTCGACAAATCCGAAGAGCTGCTCAATCGCTACGATACCCACAACAAAGCGCTGGATACTGTAGGCTCGATGGTTGTTAACGAGAATATTGTCCCGTATTTGGGCGAAGAATATGACGGTGTCATGGTCAATACGTACAAGGCCCTGAACTTCATGACACTGAAGAAAGACGACCTGGCGCGGGTTGAGTTTAACCGTGCGCTTGACAGGCAAAGGCGGGCAAAAGAGAAGTTCGCAAAAGAGATTGCCAAGCTGGACCAGGAAATACAAGAACAGCAGCAGGGCAAAGACGGATCCAAGGTAAAAGAGAACCTGGAAAACCCCAAAATCGATGCCATAGTGGCCGAGAAATATCCGAACCTGAGTGCATTCGAGGCATATCCTGATTTCGTCAATCCCTTCACGACCTACATAGCCGGCGTATATTTCAATCTCGTCGGCGATCATACCAAGGCCGTAGATCTGCTCAAAGAATCCTACGGCATGGTGCGGGATAATCGATATTTAGCGGAGGATTTGGCCGTTACAGAGAAGATTCTGGATGGTGAGCAAAAAACATTGGAGAACACCGTATGGGTCATATTTGAAAACGGTTTGGGGCCGAAAAAGAAAGAGATTCGCCTCGACCTTCCCTTGTTCCTGGTAACGAGGGAAGTCAAATACGTCGGCATCGCGTTGCCGAAGCTGGAGTTCAGAGGACAGGCGTTTCCGTCTCTTTGGATCAAAGCAGGCCAGGCCAATTACGAAACGTTGCCCGTTGCCGATATGGACAGGGTGGTGCAAACAGAGTTCAAGAAGGATTTCAAGGGGATTCTGACCAGGGCCATCATATCGGCGACTATCAAGGCGGCAGCTCAGTACGCCATGGAGAATCAAAGCAGTTCCGGAGGCAGCATGGCGTCCATTTTTATGGCGGCGTATTCCTTTGCGACGACCGCCGCGGACGTGCGAATCTGGACGACTCTGCCCAAAGACTTCCAGGTCGCCAGATTCGGCATTCCGGAAGGCAGGTCGATACGAATACATCCTTCCGGCGGAACGCCTTTCGACGTAAAAATTCCCGATTGCAATAACGCAATCGTTTATGTTAAAATACCGTTTGCACAGTCAGTACCGGTGTATGACTTGATAACGTATTAACGTGTTTATTTGATCTTTAATTGACGGAGAAAACTCATGAAAAGTCTAATTATTCTCTGCGTAACGCTGATGTTGTTCGGCGTTGGCTGCGGCCCCAAGTCAGCCGACCAGAGAGTGCATGTGCGAAGCGGGCTATCGGGCAGTTCTCTGGGCAATAACATCGTCACCAAGCCTATAAGAGGTGTGTTCGAGTGGCTGGCCGGAGCGGGCATCGTAGTCGATGAGGCGGTTATGAATAGAAACAATAGCGCCGGTCTTCCCCAGTTGTTTATCACCGGACACAACACGTCTTCAAAGACGAAGCGTTTCAGGTACAAGGTCGAGTGGCTTGACGCCGACGGGCTCGTAATCGGCACAAGGGCAAGTGTCTGGCAGCCGATGTCGGCGATGGGTAAATCCGGGTTCCAAATCAAATCCGTCTCGCCAAGACCGGAAGCTGTGAATTTCAGAATGGATACAAGGAAATGGGAGTAAGATATGAGATCAAGAATACTACAGATGGCCGCATTAGTGAGCGTTTTGGCCGGCGGTTGCGGCCCCAAAACAACGAATATTGATATCGTGAACGACGACGGCAAAAGCGTTATGGCGCTGGATTACCGGGACTTCGACAAAGCTGCGAGCGAGATGATTCAGTCTATGGTTAGCTCGGGCGCTCTTAAGAAGCAAGGGGGCGGCAGGTATGTCGTTGCCACCGGCCGAATCGTCAATGATACAATGCAAAGAATCGATACCGACCAGTTGATGGCGAAGATCGAAGAGGAGTTGTTGAACAGCGGCCAGGCGGTGATGACCTCGGCGGTCGGCAGCGGAACAGACAAGTTGATTCATGAGACCAGAGAACTGAGAGATTCGGAGGAGTTCGATCAAAATACGATAGCCAAGAGGAACACGCTTATCGCTCCGGACCTTACTATTTCCGGCAAGATCTTTCAGAGGAATCTGGCCTACGACAAGAAGCGCCAGCAAGTTGAATACTACTTTCAGTTGAAGCTTAGCGATGCAACAAGCGGCCTGAGATACTGGCAGAAAGAATCGCTCATCGGCAAAAGAGGCAGCAATAAGTCCGTTGCCTGGTAGTAGTGCAAAAGTATCTTGCTTTTAGGGGATAAGAAAATGAAAAGGCTTTGTATCACATTTGCCATTGGTCTTTTGTTCTGTACGAGCTTGTGCGCGGCAGGGGCCGGCGACGTTGTTGTGCGAGAGGTAATCGGGCGAGGCAGTACGAGGAGCCAGGCCGTAAAAGATGCGCTGTATGTCGCTGTTGGCCAGGCCAGGGGCGTCGAGGTCGATTCCGGGCGATACGAACTGGGTTTCTCGGAATCCGGCATCGGACTCGACAGCGACAAATCCGACAAGGGTAAGTCGAGAAGAATCCAATTCGACTCAATCTCAGTCGATACGAGCGGCACAGTCTATACAACGAGGATCGGCGGCTCGGTTAAGACCTACGAGGTGCTCGAAGAGAAAGAAGTCGCCGACGGTTATGAGGTGAAGGTCAGGGTAACGGTTATTGACTATGGCCCCCGCGGCGACGCCCACAGGCCCAAGGTTGGCTTGATGCACGCCAGGACGTTGCAGCCGACGTATTCTTTCTTCGGTGAGCAGGTCTCGGGGGCAACCGTTTCGGTGCTGTTTACTCAGAGGCTGGCTGTCGCGCTGACTCAAACGAACAAGTTCGCCGTTCTCGACCGGGAGAGCATTACTGAGTTTGCGCGTGAAAAATCGCTCCTTCTCTCGAATGACGCCCCTCTCGAGGAGAAGGCGAAATTAGCCGAGATGTTGGGTTCAGATTACCTGCTTGTAGGCACAATTTCGCAGGCGACGCTCTCGAAGCAGCAAAGGCGATTGGCGGCAGCCGACTATACAGTCAGCAAGTACAAGGCGAGAGTCGTTTTTAATTATCGCCTTATCCTGAGTTACAGCAGGCAGATCGTATCTGCGGGGGTTGTCGAGAAGTATCTTGAGAATGAAGAAATCCGGGCGCTTGCCGACGAACAAAGCTCGGCCGAGTGGGATCCGGCCCAGGTTCGCGATGCCGTTTTTGGCGTTGTCGCCAACGAAGTCGTGGAAAAGATCATCGACCAACTGTTTCCCGTGCGAGTTGCCGCAGTGCAGGCCGACGGGCAGGTGGTCGTAAACCAGGGCGGAGAAAGAATCTCACAAGGATCGCTGTTCGAGATATACAAGCAGGGCGAAGAGGTGTTCGACCCCGATACGACCGAATCGCTCGGGAAGATCGAAGCCCTCATAGCGACAATAAAGGTTACAAGGGTGGCCGGCAAGATGTCATTTGCCCAGATTGTCAGCGGCGATAAAGCCAAGATTTCAAAGGGACTGGTTTGCCGCCCCAAGCAGATGAAGAAGAGGCTCAATGTCGGCGCCGAACCCGAAGTGATCAGGACTCCCGGCGGCGGAATCAAGCTGCCGTTTGACAGATAGAGCTTCTCAGAAAACTCAAATGATAGTATAGAGGGCCGGGGACGCTATCAATGCCCCCCGCCTCAAGCATCGGTTCGCCCATCCTGGCCACGTCCTAACCGAAAAAATCGGCGGAAAATCCCTTGACATTGTTTGGACAGCACGTTTTGCTCAAATCATTCTTGAAAAAACGAACAATAAATTTTGAAGGGATAAGGATAAATTATGAGGAATCCAAAAGCATTTCTGGCGGCCATTTTGGTCCTGGCGACCGCGTCAATCGCAGGCGCGGATTTGATCCTGACGCTCAACGGCAATGACTTGAGCGATTCTCCGCTAATACAGAGTATGGGGGAGTTTATAGTCACCGTTGAGGGAACCACACAGATAGAGCCTAATGACGTATCCATCGGGGCGGTCGGCGGAGTATTAGAGCCTGTGGCTGATGCAAATAACGAGTATTATTTTGAATTCGACCCCAATTCAAACGAGGCGACCATCAGTCTGGTTACCGCCATCGATATGGTTATCGACGGCAACTCTATTCCAGCGGGCGCTGCAATCTATGAACCCTGGATTTTTTGCAACCGTGAGCAGAACATTTTCGCCGCCGCCGGCATCGGGCTGAACGATCTTATCTGGTTCGAAGGAGAATCCGGATCCGAGCCGGGACAGGAGTCTTTTACTTCACAAACTGCTGAGTCTGAGAAAAGTCCTGTCGTATCCGCCGTGGATGAGGCGGCGTTTGCACCGGTGCAGACGAAGCAAGAGAGACTTCTATCGGAAACTGCGGAACCTGCAACAAGCTATTCTACAGGCATTCTCGCAGAACAAACAACGGCGCCGGACGTCTTTGCCGAACCCAATTCTTATCCCGACTTCAACGGCGATAAGATAGTCAACTTCATTGATTTTGCGACATTCGCCGGCAACTGGCGGCAGTCCGGCAGCGACCTTGACGGCGATTTCGATAATAGCGGAACCGTCGATGCCAACGACCTGGCGACTTTTGCCTATTTCTGGCTCAATGGCCCGCACCCGTTAGATGTCTTTGAGTCGTTCAAGACCGCTCTTGCGGTTGGTGACGTCAACGAAGCCCTTACCTTTGTTGCGGAGATTTCAAGAGACAAATACGCCGAGATATTCAGCACAATCGAGACGCACCTCTTTGACTATGCCGGCGGGATGGGCGAAATGACATTCGACCGCCACAGATTCGGCGAGGTGATATACGAGATGCTCCACGATGACGACGGGCTCACCTTGAGTTTCCCCGTCTTTTTCATAAGAGAAGAAGATGGAAAGTGGAGAATATTCAAGCTATGATTTCCCGGCCCAACCAACGAGAAACAGCGTTCAGGAAAACACGCATGCTTTTTGAACGAAATAAAGTGGGAGTGCTGGCAATAATGAGTGTGATGTCTCTCGCAGTCGCCGCGCTGCCCTATTTGGACTTCATCTTAGGCAAGAATGCCGGGAATTGGCAGCGTAACGCCGTGTTCAGATGGTTAGATGGTATTGACTACTTCTTGTGGGGTTGGGCGATTGTGTTCGCTCTGGCTGCCACTTCTTTAGCCGGGCTATTATATTGGAAGTCCTGCACACGAGGAACGCGATTACTTCTTGGGGCTTGCTCTGTTATAGCAACAATCCTGGCATCGGTCTGGCTCTTTGCTCTATATTTCATTTCAAACCTGAAACCATAGGAGGTTTCCACTATGAGACAGGACAACCAAATAAATCTGTCCTTCATCACAATGCTAATTCTGTGTTTCTGTACTGTAGCGCACCCGTTCTCAGGCAAGACGCACAAGGCGCTTACAGACAGCGCGACCCTCGGTTCCGCTACCAGTTCGTATCTGAAGAACTCGCTGGGCATCAACCAGGGTCTTGCCTCAAGCCTGGCTCTGGATCAGTCAATCCTGCCGGCTGGTGAGCGTATTCCAGCCGAGCAATTTGAAGAAAGGATATCAGGAGAGTTGCCGGGCAATCCCTGCTCACTTTTAGATTTCCTGAAGGCAGGAGCGCACCTCGAAGATGTTCCCATTCCGCGGGCAAGACATCATTTCCATGCACCAATCGCGAACCCCGAGGTAACGCCACCAAATCCTAACGCAGGATTGGACAATAAAACGGATCATCCCTATTGGGCCACTGTAATTGATTATCTCACCCAAAAAAGATACAAGCTCAGCTTCGATGTGACTGGGGCATCAGCACTCGAAAGAGCATTAGGTACGGAGGACCCCAACTGGGGTATCGAATATGAGAACTACTTCGCCTGGCCGGACAGCAAGGGCTATTTCGGCGAAGCACTGACGCGCTCGGATCCCAATGTGAGGGACCACTATCTTGCGCTGACATTCATATCCCTGGGGCAAACGGTACATCTGCTTGAGGACATGGGCGTCCCTGCTCACACGAGGAACGATTGGCTCTTCGCGCACTATCGACCACCAGCCAGCACTGGGAATCCTTTCGAGAACTGGGTTGAGGACCAGGTCAAGGCGAACGGGGGGCAGTGCCCCTGGTCGGGTATTGGGGCGGTTGTTTTCGATAAATTGGCGAGGTATTTCGACGCCGATGAGTATGCCGGCGATTATCTCGGCGATGGCTGGATGCCGCCGGAGGGAATTTGGGGGCTGGCTGAGTGCAGCAATTATCAGTTCCTGTCTCTGAGCACGGTGTTCGGCGGCACGGGCGTCAAGTATCAATTCCCACATCCGGCCAAGGAGCACACATCGGAATTGGTGGAAGGCAAGAAGGTATATTTCGATGGCTCCAACTACGGCGTGACTCATCTTGCCCGAGACTCGTACACGCATTATGTAGCAATGGGATACGGTTACGGGACATCCCCGGTGATAGACAGCACCAACACTACGGATGACGTAGGCGTGTTTGAGGACTATGCGGCCATTACCATTCCCCGGACTATTGATTATGCAACGGGACTGATTAACTATTTCTTCCGTGGGCGGCTGGATGTGAGGCGCGGCTCGGCGGACCCGAATATCGTTACAGAGCTTGTTATCACCAACAGCTCCGACAACTCGGGCATCCCGCAGGCTCTCACGGGCGGGACATTCGAGATATACCGCGACGACGCCAACGAGACCAGGACGCAAATCCCTCTGGGCGAGATCACGTTCATACCGGCGTGGACCGAGGCAAGCGCTCTGCCCAACGATGCCGGGGCGACCGAGCTTATCGCGCAATTCTCGCCGGTGGCCGAGGAGCCTCGCAATTACATCGTCGTCTATAGAGGCGGCATCTCCGAACTGCCGGAGGACCCCGACCCCGACGACCCGAACGCCATAGCCGTAGGTATTCTTCGCGGCGGATACGAAGTCTTTGCCTGGACCGACGATCCTGACACAGGCGACAAGTACGGGCAGATTAGCGATGTCCCTGAGGGGGCGGACTTTGTCGATATTGCCGCGGGCAACCGACACTGTTTGGCTTTGAAGTCCGATGGCTCACTTGCGGCCTGGGGATATAACAAGTATGGTGAATGTAATGTTCCAGATGGTGCCGACTATACCGCCATAGCTGGCGGCACAAATCACAGTATCGCCCTGAAGTCGGATGGCTCGCTCGTAGTCTGGGGGCGCGACAACTTGGGGCAAATCACGGATAAGCCATCCGGAAACGACTTTGTCGCAATAACCGCCGGCACCAACCACAGCCTGGCCCTCAAGTCCGACGGGACTATCGTCGGCTGGGGCGGCTACAATAGGTACGGCGAATGTGACGCCCCGGCTCCCAATGCAGGCACTGTCTATACCGCTATCGCAGCCGGCAGCTATCATAGTCTGGCGCTACAGTCCGACGGGATAATAAAGGTTTGGGGCAATGACGAACTCGGGCAAACCACCATCTACGGTGGTGTGGAGAACGACAATAGGGCCATAGCGGCGTGTTTCAACTACAACCTGCTGCTCAGAGACGATGGAACGCTCATAAGCTGGGGCGGCAACGACTGGTCCGGAAGCATTCCGCGCTATCACTACCGCCAGCCGGACGGGACCGAATTCGTGACTATCACCGCCGGGTGGGACCACATCCTTGCGTTGACATCCGACGGGGCGATACTTGCCTGGCGTTGGCCCAATGGGGATTTCCCCTTCGATTATTTTTCCGCAACTGTGCCGGAGGGCATCCTCTTCACCGATGACATCGCAGCCGGCTATAAGTTCAGCCTGGGGTTAAAAGCCCCGTAGAGACCGTGAAAGGCAAAGAAAACCCCAGCAAATGGAGCGTTGTGGACGGAAACGCGCTGCGCGATTTAACCTGTAATCGAACCTTCGCAACAGAACCAGCTTAAACAAGAAGGCCGGGAGCACGAATAGTCCCGGCCTTACCTATATTTATCCGCCTCACAAGAGGAGTAGGCGGCTGCGCAGCGCAGCTTGGCTAAATCGGATTATATGTCATGCTTGGCTGGTCGGCCAGTTCTTGTGGTCGATTTGGCCACTTCAATACATCAAAAACATACTCACTGGCCTGACGTATCATCACGCTCGGCGTACACGGGCACATTTCAAGTGAACCGATGATATCGTTGCCGTGCCTGCTTAGGGCTTTGAGCAGATAGTCCCAGTTTTCCCTGGATATTCCGCCGTGGAGTCCCGGCGGTGTGTGGTCGTCGATAAGGCCGTAGTTGTCGGTAATATGCAGATGTGCGACTCTCGGCGTCAAGTCATCGACATATTGCCTGAAAGTGTAGTCCTTGTCGAGATTGGCATAACCCGTGTCGAGACAGTAGTAAAGCGACTCAAACCTCCTTGCGATTTCCTTTATCGTCGGGAGTTTGCCCGCTTCGAGACAAAGTTTGACATCGCTCGATTCGGCGAGTTTCACGACTTCGGCGGCAAATCCGGTTCCATTGGGCTCGGTTCCGTCGGGAACACCGAGGGATTCCAGGCCTGTTACAATATGGGCGTTGAGGAGCTTGGCGCACTCGATTTGCTCATTCCACTGCTCGATTGTCGGCTTGTCGGTGCGAGATCGCATCGAAACGAGCATATCCTGCGTCCCGGCGGTGAGCCTGGGCCAGTTCCGTCTGCCGTAGCGGCACTCATCGTAGCCTTTGAGGGTAGGCCGCAGTTCGACGCCGAAACCCAGCGATTTGAGGAACTGGCACTCCTGCTCGAATGAGAGATGGTGCTCCCGCCCCCAGAAAACCATAGTCGAAACGACATATCTAATGTGCATCCTGCATCTCCAAAAAGGCCGATAAACCTGCTTGCCTGCACATTTCGGCCTCTAATATATCGATATAAACGAAGCTAACATTCAAAGTTTCTCGGCAAAAAAAGTTGTTTGGGGAAGATTTATGTTGAAAAATCTGGGCGAGCCGGTATAATCCGGGGCTCTCCTGATATGTATGGGAGGTATAGGTGTAATTATGAAAAAAGGAATACATCCAAAATACGGTAAGGTAGCGGTTCATTGCGGCTGTGGCAACACGTTCGAGACTCGCAGTACGGCCAAGGAGATCCATGCAGAAATCTGCTCGATGTGCCATCCGTTCTATACGGGAAAGCAGAAATTCGTGGATACCGCCGGTCGAATTGAGCGATTCCAGAAGAAGTACGGCACAAGCTACTTCAAGAAGGACAAAAAAGAGCAGAACCAGTCTTAGCGTATAGCGTTCAGGGTTCGGCCTTTCTGGTGGCCGCGCCGATGTGGGCTATGTCGCTTTTTTTTTGCTCAGAGCGGATTAGTGCAGTGACAGAAGCAACGGAAAGTTTGTTGGCGAAGCTCGATGAGCTTGAGGCGCGTTTTGAGCAGATCGAGCAGCAGATTTCCGACCCTGCCATAGCTACTGATTCTGTGCGTCTGATCGCCCTGGCCAAGGAGCGGGGCAAGCTCAAATCGCTCGTCGGCAAGTATCGCGAGTACAAATCTGTCGTTTCTCAGATTGCCGATGCCGAGCAAATCGCCGCCGACGCATCGACCGAAGAGGACCTCCGAGCACTGGCCTTGGAGGAGATCGAGCAACTCGAAAACAAGAGGGACTCGCTGTTCGAGAAGATGCAGGATACGCTCGTGATGGCCGACGATATGAATATCGGTTCGGTCATAATGGAGATCCGAGCGGGAACGGGAGGAGACGAGGCGGCCCTTTTCGCGCGGGATCTGTACAATATGTACGTCAAGTACGCCGACAGCCGAAAGTGGAAGGTCGAGCAGCTTGGCTTCAGTACGACGGAAAAAGCGGGTTTCCGCGAGGTCATATTCAGCATCAAAGGCGAGCAGGCCTGGTCGGAATTGGGATACGAAGGCGGCGGCCATCGCGTCCAGCGCGTCCCCGAGACCGAATCGCAGGGCAGGGTGCATACCTCCGCTGCAACGGTGGCCGTTTTACCCGAACCCGAAGAACTGGAGATCGAGATAGGCCCGGATGACGTCGTCGAGCACGTCAGCCGGTCGAGCGGGCCCGGCGGTCAGAATGTCAATAAGGTCAGCAGCGCTATCAAGCTCGAACATATCCCCACGGGCATCACGGTCAGCATGCAGGATGAGAAGAGCCAGCATAAGAACCGCGCCAAGGCCTGGCGCGTCTTGAGGAGCAGGATTTACGAGCATTTCGAGAGCGAAAAGAGGGCCCAGCGCGATTCACAGCGCAACGCAATGATCGGTTCGGGCGACAGGTCTCAGAAAATAAGGACCTATAATTATCCGCAGAACCGCGTTACCGACCACAGAATCAACCTTTCGCTCTACAGCCTCGACAAAATAATGGCCGGCGACCTGGGCGATATCATTGCCGCGCTTAAAGACCACGACAAGCAGCAGAGAATCGAGAATCTATAACGATCTTTTGCCGAAAAAAGGCTCCTGACGCCCAACTATCCCAGCCTACTTCTCCTTACGCTTACATTCCCTGCACGTGCCAAATATCTCCATCCTGTGTCTAATAGGGGTAAAATTGTGCTTCTTGGCCAACGTTTCCTGCAAATGCTCAATTCTCGGACTCAGCACCTCAATAACCCTGCCGCACTTAAGGCAAACCAGATGGTCATGGTGCTGATGCTGGTATTCATGCTCATAACGCTTGACGCCATCTCCAAAATCAACCTCTCTTGCCAGGCCCGCGTCGCATATCACTCTCATTGACCGGTACACAGTAGCAAGGCCAATTTTTGGATGTTTCTTTCTGATAAGCTGATAAAGGGCGTCAATCGTCGGATGTTTCTCGGTCTTCAGGAATATATCGAGGATTTCCTCTCGCTGTTTGCTGTGGAGCATACCCCTGTTTTTCAGGTACTGCCCGAAGACCGTTTTTGCTGATTTCATACATTCTCCGAGATCAGTTGACCATAATTCTCAATCTCAGTTCGTAGCATTCTACAGCAATCCAGAATCTTTGTCAACAGCATCATTTGCACTTGCGGGCAAAGAGCAAGGCTCGAATGAATCCGGCCTCAAATTTTTTTGAAAAAATCTCAAAAAAACAGCTTGACAACAATTCGCAGGCGTTGTAGTAATGAGAATGAGAAGCAAAGTCAATCTCATTTGGCCTGAGACTTATTCTTTTCTCGCAGGCAAAACCAGAAAGGAGATACGATGTTATGGATTAGCTGAAGAAATTGGAGACGTTTCTGAAAGAGCTTCAAAAGGTTTCGGGACAGGGGGATGAAAAGCAATTTTGAAATTAGCGAGTCGAAGGAAAGGAAATGAAGATGAAAAGCTTTGTAAACAATTTTCTCGCCATTGGTATTTGTTGTTTGACGGCATCATCTGGCATGGCGCTTGATGTTAGGCCGCCTGATTGGCGTGGCGAGGATCGCAGCACAGTTCAGCAATGGGACTTCCAGGATGATACTAACCCGCTGGCTCCAGATGGTCTGCTGAATGACAATCGATACGGAACGCCGATGGGGACGGTTAGTCTGTTCGAGGGTGGTTACTGGGCTGAGACAGTCAGCAGCGCGCCGGGGCTTACGGGCTGGTGGGTCGCTGTGGATGGCATCGGTATTGATATCCCGAACGCCGCGATCGCAAGCCCGTTGAAGCGGGTGCAAGTACAGGTAACCTATGGACTGTTTGGTCCACATCATGGCCCCGATGACGTTTACGCTAGTGTAGGTGCTGAGGTTTTTGCCGGAAGCCTGGTCGAGACAGTCTCCGGCGCCGGCACCGCTAAGACCGATGTTTGGGAGATCGAGATCACGCCCAATTCTCAGCTCGAAACCATTACGCTTGATTGGTTATCCGGGCCTGGTGGCTTCATTGATCAGGTTGTGGTTGACACGGTTTGTATTCCTGAACCGGCTACGGTTGGGCTTTCGTTGTACACAGAGATTCGTACGGCCGATCCCTGCACCGGCGGCGCCAACCCATACTACGACACAAACTGGGATTACTTTCAACAAGACCAAGACCCGAACGTTATAGAGGATGCGATTTACCTCTGTCCGTTTGACGGTGACAGCGGCCATGGGCCGGATTCCTGCATTATCCCTGACGGCAATGTTGACGGCTGCTATTCCACCATGTCGATGGGACCAGGCGGGGGTAGTGCTGTCCAGATGCTTGGCATCAGCGGTTGTAACATCGGCATTGACAACCGAGATACACGGCTGGCAATGTTATTTAATCTTCGGAGGCTAAAGGCTGTCAATAACGACGCTGGAGCAATACAGCAGGCGAAAGTTAGGTTCTGCATCGACTGGATAGGGAACTGGGACAGAAGTCCCTGGGATGATTATCTGGCGCCTACAAGCTTGTACGTCAGTATCTATGACGCCAATGAGCAAAACTTCTGGAAACACCCGCCGGACGACCCCTGCAAGCCCAACACTCTCAATACCGAGCTGCAGGACGAGTTCGACGGCGACCCCAATACGGAAAAGCTACTTGACATTCAGGTCGGTGACGGACCCTATGGACCGGGAACCCAACCTCTTACAAGATGGTATTTGGAGAATCATGGTCCTCAGTTTTATGAAGTTGATTTTACAGATGAGCTTCGACAGATACTGTCGCAAGACCCCAACCTGAAATGGATTGGCTTTTCGATTTCTCCATCCCTTGACGGCGAGTCCTTGTTGCTGTCGATGGACGCACAATACAATTGGATACCCTTGGGTTATGAAGCAGCCATACCACCGATACTTGACGTCGAAGTAAGCAGATTCACAGGAGACCTTGATGAGGACGGTGACGTAGATATTGTGGATTTTGCCCTTCTCGCCGGACAATGGCGGCAGACCGGCCAATTATTGTCGGCGGATTTGCGTGTAGATGGGATTGTAGATGCAAAGGACCTTGCACTTTTCTGTAAGAACTGGCTGAAAGGCAAGGAATAGAACCTAAAAGCTGCTGCATTTGTTGTTGGTATCGTTATGGAGAAAACCAGGATTAGAATCTCGCCAAACTCGGCAAGGAAATGCTCGGCCTTTAGCAAGGCTTTCACCTTGATTGAACTGCTGGTTGTTATAAGCATTATGTCTTTGCTAATGGGGATCCTTTTGCCTTCACTGTCACGGGCGCGCCAAGCGGCGAGAAAGGTAAAATGTGCTTCTCAAATGCGGCAGGCAAGTTTAGCTTTTCAGATGTGGTCAATGGATAATGACGATTTGATATTCGTGGCCGATTTCAGTCAGGTCTATGCCGACGGCAGTTGGTTTAGCGAACTCTTGCCGTATATTTGCAAAGGCAAGAATAGAGATTTCTTCAGGAATCCTGAAGAGTTATGGATATGTCCCTGCGATAGGGACCCGTATCCGGTTGGCTGTGGGAGTTCGCCTCATACAACGGGCGTGACCAGTTATGCCCTCAACGGCATATATCGCCAAGCTCGTGGAGCTCGTCCTGGGATTTGCTTAGGACCGGCAGGTAGGTTCAAAACCTTCGAGGTTCGAGACTCTTCGTCGGTTATGCTTTTGACGGAGACAAGCTGTGGGCGTTTTATTGTGGATTGCAACCATCCAAAAGCTCATGCCTTTGGCCTATGCACCGATATGCAGATTCATCACCGAAGGACAAGCGGCTTCTACCACTACGGTTCAATGAATGTTGTTTTCGTCGATGGTCACGTCGGCAGTATTAAGGGAAAGAAAAGCGAATCCTGGTCGTTTGCTGATAATAGTTCAGGCATGTTTTGGCCTGATTTGACACTGCCTTCGGCCACGGAAAAGCCGGAGTTGTGGGGACCGGGATATAGAAAATGATTTTACAGATCAAAGTAGAGCGCTGGTGACCGTTACAGGAATGGTCATAGCGAAAAATTAGAACGCTTCTTAATGGAGAAAGAACATGAACACAAATAGGAAAATTCTTACGGCACTTATCAGTTTGAGTTTTTGCGAACTTATTTCTGGTCCAGCCAATGCGCATACGATGTGGATCAATGCTGTTGATTACATGATGCAGCCTGTCATTGGCCATAGCCGAAGCGAAGAAGAAAAGGGTGAGGAGTATATCGCCCGGACGAATGTCTATTTTGGGTTTGGTCACCGCTATCCCGTGGATGATTTCATGCCCAAAACAATCCTCAACACCTATTATTTGTTGGATGGAAATCACAATAAGAAGTCCTTGGAACCGAATCCAGGCGGCTTCTTAGCCACAACGGTTAGATTTGAAAAGCCAGACCCGTACATTGTTTCCGCGGCGCTAAAGCCCGGATATTACACAATGCACGTTGAAGAAGGTCGCGTCAAACACAGAATGGGGCCCAAGACAGGACTCAAGGCGGTAATACTCAGCCTTTATTATGAGCAGTACGCCAAAGCGCTTCTGGCCGTTGGTGACACATCCGACCATGCCTTCGCCAAGCCGTTGGGCGACAAAATCGAGATTGTTCCTTTGAAAAATCCTCTCAATATGAAGGCTGGGGCTGGCGAGATTTTGCCGGTGCAGGTATGGTTTAACGGCAAGCCGGCAAGTTTTTGCAAAGTCTATGCGACTTATGCAGGCTTTTCGACGAAAGATGATTATGCTCTGGCCACTATGGGAGACAGTAAAGGCATTGCTCACATTCGCCTCGCCCACTGGGGTCCGTGGCTCATCAAGGCAGAGAAAACCTTGCCTGCTGCGGGGGAGTTAAAAGATAAATGTGACGCGCTTCATTATACGGCAACCTTAACTTTTGAAATCAAATAAAACAACTAAAAGCATTTGCCGGCAGACCTTCGGGCGGAGTCAATTTCGACGAGAAGTAAAGCCGGCAGGAATGAATGGCGATTCGTCAAGCAAATCCGGCGAATCAATCGCACGAAGATTCATTTGCCAACCAGGTGGTTATCGTATATCCTAACGGTTCGGAAGCTTATTAGCATGCTGTAAGATCGGATTGGATATGATAATCGTTGTAACCGGAATGGTGGGTATTGACAAGAAGAGCTACCTTGAGAGGGTATGCGAGTATGCCGGCGGGGAGGGCAGGCAAGTTCTTCTCTGCAATGTCGGCGATATGATGTACGCCGAGGCCCCCGATATTGCAGCCGGCAAGATTCTGGATATATCGATGAAGAGGCTCAGTTCGCTTCGTCGCAGTGTTTTCAAGGACATCATCGCCAAGTCGCAGGATGCCGAGAATCTGATAGTCAATACTCACGCCACCTTTCGCTGGCGGCACGGCCTGTTTCCGGCTGTGGACTTCGATCAGATGCGGCAGTTGGATGCGGATATGTACATCTGCCTGATTGACGGCGTAATCGCGCTGCACACCCGGCTGCTCGACGAGCATGCAATTCAACATACTCTGAAAGATCTCATAGTCTGGCGTGAAGAAGAGATGATCAGCACGGAAATGCTCTGCAAAGGCATCGACGATAACATCCCGTTTTATTGCCTGGCCCGCGGCACTGAGGCCGAGACGGTTGAGACTTTCTATAAGCTTGTATTCGCGGATCAAGGGAAGCGTACTTATCTGAGTTTCCCAATGACCGCGGTCGGCGATATGAAGGATGACAGGCGCCGGATCGACGAATTCAGGCGGTTTATGAAGCAGTTGTTCATCTGCTTCGATCCCGGCGATCTGGAAGAGGCATCCCTGCCGCATTATGCCCGGCGAGCCGAGGAGGAAGGGCTTGACTTCGTCGAGACAACGGCGTTCGGCCGAAAAGTCCGATTGGATCTGAAGGAGGTTCGCCAAATCGAACGCGATATCAACAGCCAGATATACGCGAGAGATTTTATGCTGATTGACCAGTCCGATATGATAATCAGCTTCATCCCGGCCATGCCCGACGGACGAGCGGCAATATCCAGCGGAGTCGAAAGAGAACTCCAGCACGCCCACGAGGCCGCCAAAGAGGTCTATGTCATCTGGGCGGCAAAACAGACGCCGTCCGTATTCGTAACCCAAACGGCAACAAAGGTCTTCGCCAGCACAGGCGAGGCGATGGTCTTTTTTAGACGGAGCGCACACGTGGAAAAGTGAAAATTGTGAGTTAACCCAAAGGCTTGCACAAACGCGCTATTTAGGCTATCCTTGATCATTCAGATTCAACAGGAGCGCCAAAATGATAACAGAGCATGAGAAAGAAATAATTCTGCAATGTGCCAGGGAGTATAAGGCATCGTCTGTTCTGTTGTTCGGTTCGTCGGTCGAAGACAATCAGGGTGCCGATGATATAGACCTTGGAGTCAAAGGCATTGAACAAAAGCTGTTCTTCAAGTTCTACGCCAAGCTGGTCAAACTGCTGTCAAGGCCCGTCGATCTTGTTGATTTGACCCAAAAATCGCTGTTCAACGATATTGTTGAAGAGACCGGGGTGAGAATCTATGGTTGATTTGAATTCCTGTCGGTTATAGAGAGGCATCGGAGATCTTCTAACGGCACCGCGTGAGGGTCTTGTACGTCGCATCTGAACTTATGGTTGCTTCGCTCAAGTCGTGCCGGAAGACGGGACTTTCTGAAAAAGAGAGACCATGTGAAGAAACAGGCGCCACAGGGCGTGGTTAATAGGTCTGTCGTATGCGAAATGCGAAACAAATCCGAATGACTAAAGTGCGAAGCTCGAAGAGAGATTGCCTCGCTTCGCTGCCAATGACCGACAAAGCGATGATGGCGGATGAAGGTGGGATTTGCAGGCTGCACACGAGGCAAATCCGCGTATCGGTGGATTTGGCCGGGTTGAGTCAGGTCTTCGCCGGCCTTGAATCGGCGTCGATTCTGGGCGGTAACACGGCCAAGACGGATGCGGACAGGTTCAGCTATTGGGCGGCCGAGCCGAGGGATGTGTTTGAATTTCGAGCGGGGCGGAGAGAACCGTTCGCAAAGCTGGACCGTCTTCTGGGTAAGTACAAGCTCGATAATAACCACAAGAACGAGTTGCCCGGCGGTCTTTTCTGCGGGGGATGGATTGGGTATTTCGGTTACGAACTTGGTCGGTATATTGAGAGGTTGCCTGCGACGGCGACGGACGACCTTGGAATGCTGTTGATTCGGCTTTGTTTTTACGACCGCTTTATTGCGTACGACCATAACGAGGGCGTATTCCGCCTGATCGCACTGGAATTGCCCGGTGATAGTGCCGGGGCGGACGAAAAACTGGCTGGCCTGGAGGAGTTGCTGGACCGGGCGGGGAAGATTACCATCCGGGCGCCAATGCCTGCGGACCTCGACGATATCGATTTGGCGCGGTTCCGATGCAATATGGATAGGGATTATTACCTGCGAATGTTCGATAAGATTAAGCGGCGTATATTCGACGGCGATGTCTATCAGATCAACTTCTCGCAACGATTCGAGTGCGATTATGCAGCCGAGCCGATAGACCTTTTCCACTGGCAGAACCGCTACAACCCCAGCGGCTATTCGGCCTACATTGACGGGCCGGAATTCAAGATCGTCAGTGCCTCGCCGGAGGTGTTCATAACAATTAACGACCGCTCCATCAGCACCAAGCCGATTAAGGGCACGCGACGTCGTATCGGGCCTACGGATGCAAAGGCGGTGCAGATCAATGAGAAGAACTTCGGCGACTTGTTGGGCAGCGAAAAGGAGCGGGCCGAACTGAATATGATAGTCGATCTCGAGCGCAACGACCTGGCCAGGATTTGCAAGCCGGGCACAAGGCGCGTAATTCAGCCCAGAACGATCGAGGCGTATCCGACGGTCTTCCACGCCGTCGCGACCATCGCCGGGCGGCTTCGCGATGAAATCACGTTCTGCGATTGCCTCAAAGCGATGTTCCCCGGCGGCTCCATCACGGGCGCCCCTAAGATTCGCTCGATGGAGATTATCGACGAGACCGAGCCGACGGCCAGGGGCGTCTATACCGGCAGCATCGGCTATATCGCCCTCGACGGCAACGTGTGCTTGAATATCGCCATTCGAACGATTATCATCGCAGGGCAAAGGGCCTACGCCCAAACCGGCGGAGGAATCGTAGCAGATTCCGACCCCGAAGAAGAATGGAACGAGACGATCACAAAAGCAAGGGCATTATTAGCAGGAATAAGAGCGGTCCAGGAACGCAGTAAATCTGTGAAGTAGTATGTCGGAAAAGGTTTTTCTAAACGGTGAATTGGTCGATGCCGGCAAGGCGAGCGTGTCGGTGAGCGATAGCGGGCTGCTGTATGGGGCGGGGCTGTTTGAGACTATGCGGACGCGAAATGGCAAGGTCTTTGCCTTGAAGGACCATTTGGATCGGCTGTTTTTCAGCGCCAAGACGCTATCGATCGATATCGGCTGCGACAAAGAATATATCGCCGATGCAATTGGCAAAGTGCTGCGAGCCAATGGTTTGAAAGATGCGCGTATGCGTCTTACGGTCACAGGCGGCCCAATGTCGCAACCCGGCGAAGAACGCAAATCGACGCTCCTGATAACCGCCGCCAAACTTGCTGCTTACCCGCCGGAGTATTACCGCAAGGGCGTTATGGTCCTGTTGTGCCCGTACAGACAGAATCCGAACGACCCGACGTGCGGGCACAAGGTAACGAGCTATTTTCCGCGTATGATCGGCTTGAAGTTCGCTCATGAAAAAGGGGCAGCCGAGGCATTATGGTTTACGACGGATAATCGCCTCGCTGAGGGATGTATAAGCAACGTGTTCTTAGTGAAAGATTCGGTGCTTTACACGCCGCCTATCTCGACGCCCGTGCTCGCAGGTGTGGCGCGTAAGGCGGTCTGCAGAATCGCCGTGGATAATTCCATCGAGCTTGTCGAGAAGGACTTGTTCATCGACGATATTCTGAGCGCCGAGGAGATCCTTCTGACGAACGCAATTATGCAGGTCATGCCGGTCAACAGCGTTGAGAAGCATACCGTAAGCGAAGGCAAGATCGGGCCGATGGCCAAGAAGTTGAAGAAGAGTTTCGATGAGCTGGTCGCGAGAGAATGTCGAATAACGAATAACGAATGATTAACATCGAACGAACGAAAGGAATTGCCTGCTCCGCTTATCGGGCTTACTAAGGAAATAAACATAAGGAACCGTCATTGCGAGCACCTAACCGGATTCTCAGGATGCATGCAAAAGAAAATGAATCTAAAGAACGGTCA
>JAUVXL010000105.1 GCA_030603595.1 Sedimentisphaerales bacterium
CGTTAGTGACTATAATTGGTCGGATGTGACCAATTGTTACTCTGCCGGCTTGGTAAATGATGGAGTCGTTGGTGATGATGTTGGCGGTCTGGTTGGTTATGGCGGTAGAACACACTGGTACAGTTGCTACTGGGATATTGATAGTTCTGGACAGACCACAAGTGACGGTGGGTTGGGTAAGACAACGATGGAAATGATGTGGCAGGTCACCTATACATTTGCCCCTGATCCCTGGGACTTTGATACTGTTTGGGATATTGTCGAAGGCCGGAGTTATCCTTTTCTGAGAGAAGTAGGTTCTCCAATCCCAACATTAAAATGGCCCCTTGCTGGAGACATTGGCGACAGGCAAGTTTTGTTGGGATTTGGCGACATTTGGACGTGGAGTTATTGTGAAGGTATGCCTAAAAAACATACTGGCGTGGATTTAAAAGCGACTGTTGGAGAAGATGTCTATGTCCCAGAAGGAGGAATTGTATACGTAGGTCAGGACAGCCAAACTCCTGAATGGGCTTATTATGTACTTATCTATCATTCAGGCTACACAACAGTTTGTTGGCATATAAATCCGATGGTAACAGATGGAGAGAGTGTAGTGAAGGGCCAAGTTATAGGTACTATTGCAAGTATCCCTGATGACGATCATCTACATTTTGGCGTAAGAGCTCATAGTTATGAAGCGGGATTATCACAGGTGGGGGCACTTCCTCAGAATGATTGTGGCGGATATCCGGGCTTTCCAGAAAAATTCGTTAATCCTATGACATTAGCATACGAAATCACTCAACCACTCCCGCCACCAGAGGTTACGCCAAGGCCGGAACCCGAGAACCCTCAGCCGGATTCGCTCGCGGCCGATGTACCTTTGGTAATCTTCCCGGCGCCAACACCTTCCTGGTATGGAGAGGAAACCTGGCGCGGCGCACTTATCCGGCTGTTAGATAGATTCCTTGGTCTGGTTCTTCCCCTTCCGCCCATTATCGTGGTGCCTATAGAGGGGGTGCAGGCACACGAGTGGAAAGGTGATAGCGCCACGGCGGTTACGGTGGCGGTCGCCGGGGCCGACCAGACCCAGACCGATGCCATTAAACTAAGGGAAGCCTCCGATGCGTTCATTTGGAAAGAGGTGACCATACCCGAGAAGGCCTACGGGTTGATCTTTGACGGCATTTTTCTTGGCGAGGCCGACGGCGATAAGTTAATCGTGAGTTTTGACGATAAGACATTATTTATTGATGACGGGACCCTTTTCAGCAACACCTTGTGGGCGAAACCGGGGATTATTTATATCGGAGACCTCGCTGGTGAGACGGGAATCCTACAATTCTGGCTGAAGGGCGAAGGCGACCCCAATCTGAGCATACTTATAGACAACATTGCGTTCACCAACTACTCCCAGGTTGGGGATTTTGATGCCGATAATGTTGTAGACTTTGCTGACTTAGATACGCTATCCTTGCATTGGCTTTCGCAGGATTGCAATTATCCTGACTGGTGTCAAGGAACCGACCTCAACTATAATGGGTTCATTGACTTTGCTGACTTTGCCCTTTTTGCTAAGAATTGGGCTCTTCCGGGAAATGGGTAGGTCTCAGCCAAGAGTTCTGCCTCTGCAATCCCGGCGCGCCGGGACCCATTGCCCACCGTATCACCGGCGCCAGCTTTGGGTGAGGGCGATGCCGACGCGGCGGGCAACGGGCTTTAAGCACCTACGCATTATCCGGAGGAACCGAAAAAGTGACTCTGAGACGCTGTGAATTAGGCGGGAATTAACATGGATGCTATACCGAGCGGTTTCAATAAGTTAGCGGCAACGGCGATTGCGGCGGTGCTGGTCGCGATGAGTATGTCGGCCCAGGCACAAAGCCAGGCCAGGCCGATCCCCGGTTTTGCTCTCGGGCCGAAGATGGACCGGATTGTGCCCAAGCGTTTTATCGTGGATCCGCCGACAATCGAGAACCTGGGCTTTAGGTGGTATATCGAGGGCGATAGTAACCGCAATGCGTCGGTGGCCGTGGCGTTTAGGAAGAAAGGCGGCGACGAGTGGAAGAAGGCGTTGCCGATGCTGCGCGTTTATCACGAGGTCTCGAACCAAAAGTACGGGCCGTACCGAACAGGTAACCTGTTCGCAGGTAGCGTATTGTTTCTGGAGCCGGCAACGACTTACCAGGTGCGATTCACCATGTCCGATCCCGACGGCGGGGCGCCGGCCAAGCCTAAGATCGTCACCGCTGCGACTCGGGCCGAGCCGAGGGCGTTTGCCGGCGGGCGCACGATAGAGGCTGATCCAAAGAAGGGGCTGATGGCGGCATACCAAGAAGCGAAGCCCGGTGACGTGATTCTGCTTGGGGCCGGAGTCTATAAGGGGCCTTTCGATCTGCGGAAGTCGGGTACGGTTGAAAGACCGATTGTCTTCCGCGGCCCGGCGGATGGCGAGGCGGTTCTTGAAGGCGAAGGCGTGGGCGGCAGATCACGCATTATAACGCTCAACGGGACAAACCACCTGTATTTCGAGGGACTGACTTTCAGAAAAGCCCAGATGGCGATCTATGCGGCAAAGCCGGGCGGGGCCGAGGGGCTGGTTGTTCGCCGATGCAAAATTCACGATGTGGTCTATGGCATCAACACCGGCTGCCCGAATTCGAAGGACTGGTGCATCGCCGACAACGAGATCATCGGTATCAACCCGACCTGGTATCCTCACCCGCCAAAGACTTATATGAGCCCGGGCCATACGGGCGTGAACGTCTATGGCCGGGGTCATGTAATCTGTTATAACCGCATAACGAGGTTCAGCGATTCGGCTGCGATTTATAATTTCGGCCCGCCAGTCGATGATGTGGCCAAACACTGCGTCAATATCGATTTCTACGGCAACAACCTATCCTGGGCGCAGGACGATACGTTCGAGGCGGACTACGGTTGCCACAACGTGCGTTTCTATCGCAACCGCTGCTACAACGCGCATACGGGCATGTCCACCCAGCCTTTCTACGGCGGACCGGTCTATCTGATTCGCAACGAACTATACGCCATCACGGCCCTTAGCTACAAGCTAAACAACTACCCGGCGGGAATCGAGGCGTACAACAACACATCATGCTGCGCCGGAACGGGCTTCCGTCCGCCGGCGATCTGGCAGAACGGCCACTTCCGAAATAACCTCTTCATGGGCGGTAAGTACTACGCGATGGAGTCCGGCTCGCCCACTGCCTACAGCACGATGGACTACAACGCCTACCGCCGCAACGAACCCGGTCGGCTGCTCAAGTGGACCGACCACAACGGAAAAGTCGGACGGTATCAATCTATTGAAGAACTATTCAAAGCCACCGGCCTCGAAGAGCACGGCATACTCGCCGACTACGACATATTCGCAAAAGCCTCTCCGCCCCAGCAGGGCAAGACCTGCGAGCCACGCGATTACGATCTGCGACTGCGAAGAGGCGCCAATGTCGTCGATGCCGGCATAGCCCTGCCGCAAATCACGGATAACTTCGCCGGCAAGGCGCCCGACCTGGGCTGCTACGAGCTCGGCCAAGAATCACCGCACTACGGGCCGCGACCAGAGGTGGGTATTAAATGAAAAGGGGCGCCGGCGCATGGGGTTGGGGTGTGGCTAACTTTTCTGGCACGACGTAATCTTTTCGATGACAAGACGTTACGCTCACTTGTCATTCTGAGCGGTAGCGAAGAATCTGGGTTGCAGGGCGAGTGAGTGTTTCATACTCGATTGGTTCATTCGCTTCTCAGCCAGATGCTTCGTTTCACTCAGCATGACACGATAGAAGTGGGTTGCCAGAAAATCTGGCCACACCCTGGGGTTGGCGTTATGGGTTTGCAGGCTTGTGTTTTCGGGGGGGATTTGTTAGGTTTGTAGGCGGTAGTACAATGTTCCAGTGCGTTGTCATTGCGAGTCCCGGCATGCCGGGACGTGGCAATCTCCGGCTTTCGAGCGCTTGGAGATTGCTTCGCTTCGCTCGCAATGACGGTGTGCTTGTACACTTGAGTTGTTGGGCGGCATTTTGGTATTTGTTTGTGAGGAGTTCATTGTTATGAGGACTTGGAGATTCAGGGCTGCGTTATTGTTGGTGGCTGTTGGTTTGTTGGCCGGCAGTCTCTACGGCGGGGCGAGTAAAGATACGCTGGATGTGAGCCTTCGCAGCCGGGTCGAGACAAGGCAAGGCAGCGGCAGGTTTCGCGTGGTCCGGCAGGAGGCCGAGTGGCAAGCGTCCAAGACCGCTATTATCATTTGCGATATGTGGAACGAGCATTGGTGCAAGGGGGCGACAAGTCGCGTCAGCGAATTGGCCGGGCCGATAAACGAGGCCGTGAGCAAGGCGCGCGATAAGGGAGTCCTTATCATCCATGCTCCGAGCGGGACGATAGGTCATTACGACGGGCATCCGGCTCGCAAACGGGCGCAGAGTGCGCCGAAGACCGAAACGCCGAAAGAGATCAGCAAATGGTGCACAATCAAGGCCGAGTTGGAGAAGCGGTTCGAGTATCCGATAGACCAGTCGGACGGCGGGTGCGACTGCCGGCCGCAGTGCAAGCAGCGAACGGCGTGGACCAGCCAGATCGATAGTATCGAGATTAAAGACGAAGATGCGATCAGCGATTCGGGCGTCGAGATTTGGAGCCTGCTCGAGCAGCGCGGGATCGATAATGTTATTCTGATGGGCGTGCATACGAATATGTGCGTTATGGGCAGGCCTTTCGGGCTGCGGAATATGGCTCGGTACGGCAAGAATGTCGTCCTGGCCCGCGACCTGACCGATACGATGTACAACTCGCGCAAACGCCCCTTCGTAAACCACTTTACGGGCACGGATTTGATCGTCGAGCATATCGAGAAGTTCATCTGCCCGACGATCACCTCAACGGCGCTTACGGGCAAACCCAGGTTCGACTTCAAGAACGATAAGCGTTTGAAAGTGGTGTTCATATCCGCTGAGAGTGAATATGGAGCGGTCGAATCGCTGCCTGTCTTCGCGCACGAGTTGGAGACGAACTACGGCCTGCGATGCGAGATATTGCAGGGGACCAACACCAAGGCCCGCCCCGGCCGACACGAAATATCGGGGATGGAGGCATTGATCAACGCCGACTTGGCGGTGGTGTTCGTGCGAAGACGAGCATTTCCCGCCGATCAGATGAAGTATTTGCGGGACTTTCTGGCCAGGGGCAAGCCTTTAATCGGCCTGCGCACTGCCTGCCACGCATTCGACGCCAAGGGCGACGGCCCGAAAGACCACGTCGAATGGCCCAAATTCGACCCGGAGGTCTTAGGCGGCAATTACCACGGGCATCACGGCAGAGGGCCCAAGACAACCGTCGTCCTCGCAAAAACCGTCGAGGCCCATCCGATATTGGCAGGCGTGCAAACGCCGTTTACGAGTGCCGCTCCGCTTTACGAGGTTAGGCCCCTGACCAAAGCCACCCAGGCACTGCTAATCGGCTCGATTCCGGGCCAAGAGGCGGAACCGGTTGCCTGGACAAATAGGTATAAGAAATCTCGCGTATTCTTTTCGTCGCTTGGAAGTGTGGACGACTTCAACAATCCGCAGTTTCGCAGGATGCTCATAAACGCCGTATTCTGGGCGATGGATAAGCCGCTGCCGAAGGCCAAGTGAGGAGGATTAACCACGAAGACACTAATACTCTGTCAAGATTGAAACTATAAGCGTCATTGCGAGGCCCCCTTGGGGCCGTGGCAATCTCCAGCGTTCGAGTCCGCCTCCGGCGGAAGATTGCCGCGTCGGCCTACGGCCTCCTCGCAATGACGCCCCCTAAAATCAACGTTGACAGAATGCTAAGGCACGAAGAATGTGGATGTGAAAAAGGAAAAGTGGATTCCCGCTCCGCCAAGGGTGGATCTGCGAGTTCGGTTTCGCGAGAATGACGAATTATACGAAGATGGGAGTTGAGTTATGAAGAATCAAAGAATATCTCGACGAGAGTTTTTGGGCAGATCGGTTGTTGGCGCTGCGGGGGTTGCTTTGGCTTCGCGCGGGGTGTTGGGGGCTAATGAGCGGGTTCGCATTGCGCTGATCGGCTGCGGGGGGCGCGGCAGGATGGTAGCGCGAGGGATGATAGAGAACGGCGCCGAGATTGCCTGTGTTTGCGATTTGCACGAGGGCAGATTGGCCTCGGCTGCGGATGAGATGGGCAAGGCGCAGGGGCGAAAGCCCAAGACGGCCAAGACTATTGCACAGGTGCTGGATTCTAAAGACGTCGATGCGGTTATGATAGGCCTGCCGGACCATTGGCACGGGCCTGCGAGCATTCTTGCCTGCCAGGCGGGTAAGGATGTCTATGTCGAAAAGCCCCATGCGCACAATATCTGGGAGGGCCGCAAGATGATCGAGGCGGCCCGGAAGTATAAGCGGATTCTACAGGTCGGCACGCAGAACCGCAGCGCCGCGTACAATAAGGCGGCGATCGAGTACATCAAGAGCGGTAAGTTAGGCAATATCCCCTTAGTCAAAGTCTATAACCTCAAGCCCGGCGGGGCATTCCATCTTGGCGATGCGGGCAAGGCGCCGGCGGGCTTCGACTGGGACGCCTGGCTCGGCGCGGCGCCTCAGAGGCCCTATCATCAGCGCATCTTTGGCGGGGGATGGCATAAGTTCTGGGATTTTAGCGGCGGGGATATGGCCGACGACGGGATACATCAACTCGATTTGGCTATGATGCTGATGGGTGATGTCGGCATGCCCAAGGCTGTTTCATGCTCGGGCGGGCGAGTGGCGCACAAGGGCGACGATTCGGAAGTGCCGGATTTACAGGTTATTGCGTTCGATTTCGACGATTTCGTGATGACGTTCGAGCTTTCCGGCTATCCGAAATACATGCGCAAAACGACGGGGACAATTCGGCGCAACGACGAATTTCCCTATTGGACTCAAAACGCCACGCGGATCGAGCTTTACGGCTCGGATTTGATGATGACCGTCGGCAGGCACGGCGGCGGCTGGCAGGTTACCACGTCGGGCGGCAAGGTCGTCGAGCAGATGTACGGGCGAGTGCCCGACTACGACCACCAGATAAACTTTCTCGAATGCATAAAGACCCGCAAACGCCCCAACGCCGACGTTGGTATCCTGCATGATAGCTGTGCCTTGGTCCATTTGGGCAATATCGCTCATCGGGTGGGGAATAAAAAGCTGGCATTCGACCCGAAGGCCGAGCGGTTTGTCGATAGCGACGAGGCGAACAAGTTGGTCAAACGGCAATCCCGCAGCAAATATGAGATACCCGAGCAGGTCTGAGGGGCGAATGTCGCTACGAGCGGATCTTTAGCTTCGGCATCAAAATATAAGTTCTAAAGACGCTTGGCAGTAAACCTCAGACAAAAAATTGTCATTGCGAGCACCTCACCGGATTCTCAGGAGGCACGCAAAAGAAAATGAAACTGAAGAATTGTCATTGCGAAGGAGCCGTAGGCGACTGCGGCAATCTCCTACCCCCCGAACTAAAGGAACCGTCCATTTTCTTAGGAGCGAAGCGAAGCAATCTCAAACGCAGCGAAGCCCTCTTCCGGCAATCAGCGAGGAGATTGCCACGGCCCTTCGGGCCTCGCAATGACATTTTGTAGTGGTTGCTACGGAATACTCAGAGTATTCTGAATGATGAGGTTTGGGGGGGGAAGGTGTCTGTATTGGCGGAGGCGGGGGATGGGAAGGCCGGGTTTTTACAGTTAATTTACGTTCTGCGCGCTGATTAATTGGGTACGATTGACGTCTAAAAGGACGTATGGCGCGAACATTTTCATATTTGCTGTCAACCGATTGGCTCAACCGAACGTCTTTAGGGGTAGTTGGAGCAAAGAAGCCTCGATGCTGGAAACCGACAAAAGCCTGATTGACGCCCACATTGGGGGCGACAAGGAAGCATTCGGCGAGCTTGTACGCCGGTACGGGGACAGTGTTTTGGGATATTTAGTGCGAATGACGGGCAATCGCGAACAAGCCGAGGACTTTTTCCAGGAGACGTTCAAGCGTGTCCACGAAAAGGGCCATACTTTCCGCGGCGAGCGGTTCAAGAGCTGGCTTTTCACAATCGCCACACGCGTGGCCATCGACGCCCTGCGGAAGCGAAAGCGTCAGCCGGTCGTATCCTTGAACCAAAGCGCCGGTTGCAGCGAAGGCAACTGCGACGAGTTGGGCGCGGTTACCGCGGCGAATTGCTGCGACCCGGCCCGCGAAGCCGAGATGGCAGAGCAGAAAGAACAGGTCCGCCGCGCCGTCGAGCAATTGCCGACCAAGCAGCGCGCCACCCTGGTCTTGGCCTACTATCAGCAGCTTAGCTATCCGGAGGTGGCCGAGGTTTTGGGGTGTTCGACGGGAACGGTGAAGGTGCAGATGTCCAGGGCGCTGCGGACTTTAGCGCAGAGGCTGCCTGATGTTTCGGGAGTCGCAAAATGAAGCGTCATCTTACAGAACAAGAGCTTATAGAATACCGGTTCAAGCTGGCTGCGGATGTGGAGATCGACCGGGCCGGCGAGCATTTAGCCGAGTGCGAGCACTGCCGGGCCGAGTTGGAGAAGCTGGAGCGGAGATTTGCGTCGCTGGATTTGCTGCGTGAGGAGGTCAAGGTATCCGAGGATTTGGTTTCGCAGGTGGTTCGGCAGGCGGCAGAGCCGAGACGGGTCAAGGTTGCTGCGTCGAAGAAGCTGCCGGCGTGGGCCGGGGCTGCTGCTGCGGTGTTGGTGGTTGCGGTGCTGCTGATAGTTGCCAATCGGCCGGAGACCGAGCGCGGAGAGCCTTTCGCAAAAGCGCCGCCGGAAGAGATAGCGAAAAAGGGTTCGGCGATAACGGGGGGCGTAGCCAAGTTGGGCGACCGGTACGCGATGGGCGGAACGAGTGAATTGGTTGATGGCATACCCGAGAAGCCGCCCTTTGCGCCTGCCAGTGCGATTGAGTTGGTTACTCTGCCCAGGCGCGACAACGTACAGTTGACGATCTATAACTCGGCCGATTTGACTTTAGTGCGGGAAACGCGGAACCTGACGCTCAAGAAGGGCTGGAACTGGCTGCAGTTTATGTGGGCCAACACCCTGATCGACCCGACTTCGCTGAGCTTAGAGCCGAAGAAGCAACGTGATAAAATCGATATCCAACAACTGGTGTTTCCAGCGAGGCTGCGGGAGCTTGGCCGCTGGCTTATTCGTTCCGAGGTCAGCGGCCAGGTACCGTTTGAGATTACCTATTTCACCAGCGGCCTGTCGTGGCGGGCGTTCTATATGGGCACGCTCGCGCCGGATGAAAAAACGATGCAGATGAAGGGATACGTTCGCGTGGCTAACGCCAGCGGAGAAGAGTACGAAAACGCCCAGACCCGCCTGATTGTCGGCAAGGTGCATCTGCTCGACCAAATTGCGGAACTGGCGAAGAGGCAATACGCCTACGGACGACCGGCAACGGGAGGGGGCTATGGAGGCGGCGACTACGCCGGTTGGATTAAGGCCCGGGATGATTTGTACGCCCTGCCTCAGGATGAAAGCAGGTTTATGACGTTGAATGTTAGCAACAGGCTCGGTGAATTGCGGCCCAAGGAGATCAAGAAGGAAGGGCTCAGCGAATATTTCCTCTATACGATTGAAGGGACCGAGACGATTCCTGATAAGTGGGGCAAACGGCTGCTTTCGTTCGAGGCTGAGGATATCGAGGTCGAGAGCCTGTATAAGTACGATGAGGAGCGGTGGGGCGGTCAAACGAGAAGGTTCGTGAAGTTCGCCAACGACGAGGAGCATAACCTGGGCGATACGCCGATCCCGAACGGCCAGGTGAGGATATTCGCCCAGGCGGATGAGGACGGCTCCCTATCCTACGTAGGCGGGACGAGCGTTAAGTATATCCCGGTCAACGAAGAGGTCGAGCTGGACCTCGGCACGGCCCGATTAGTGAAGGTCGAACCGAAGCTGATGGACTTCAAAACAGCCAACTACAAGTTCGACCGCCGGAGAAATATAGCCGGCTGGGACGAGATACGAACCTGGATGATTGAAACCACTAATACCCGTGAGCTGCCGGTCGAGATAGAGATTACACGCGAATTCGGCACGGCGGACTGGGCGTTGAACTTGGTTGATCCTGCGTCGATGGCTGAGGATGCGATCTCCTACGAGAAGCACGATGCGACGCACGCGAGGTTCACTCTAAAGCGAAAGCCGAAAAGCAAATGGACCTTCGGCTATACGGTAACGACGTATCACGGCACCCGACGAGAGGAAGCGAGAAAGTAGAAAGACAAAGCAACGAACATAATCCGAAAAAAATTGAAAGGAGATTTGAAAATGAACGGTAAGAAAAAGACAATAATGGCAATTGTGTTGCTGTTGGCGGCGGCCGGCCTCGTCGAGGCGCGCATCAAGCTCGTTGCCCTGCCTGAGCGGGACGCAACGGTGATTCGCCTGGACAATCCGCAGTGGACGCTGATTGAGGAAGAGCGTGTCCTGACCCTGCAGCAAGGGCTCAACAAGGTGGACTTCTCCTGGAAGGGCGTGAGCATCGACGCCGACTCGATTCGGCTAAAAGCGCTCGACCATCCGGGCGCCAACGTCACGCTCCTAAACGTCAGCTATCCGCCAAACGAAGCGGCGCTGGTCTGGGAGATTAGTTGCGCGGATAATTACGCAGAGACCGTGCGGATCAGCTATCTGCTGCGCAATATCGACAGGCTGATTACCTACAAGGCCATCGCCGACAAGCCAGAGACCTTTGTTGACCTCAAGAGCTATCTGGTCCTGCGGAACTTCTCAGGCGAGGATTTCGACAAGGCGCGCGTGCTGCTGGACTACGGCGAGGCTTTCGAGCAGGGCATCGACCACGAAGAGACCAAGCAGATGCTCTTCCTCAAGGCCGACAAGGTCCCTATTACGAAGATGTGGACGTTCGATGCCGCCAAGCTGCCCTGGGACCCGGAGAAGCTCGAGAACAAGAACGTCGGCATCCCCGTCAGCTACCGGATCGTCAACGACGCCAAGAGCGGATTAGGCGAGTTCGCAATGTGGGGCGGCAAGGCCAGACTCTTCCAGGACGACGGGCAGGAAAGCACAATCTTCCTCGGCGAAGACGTCAGCGGGATGGTGCCCGTCGGTGAGAAGATGGAGTTGTATATCGGCGACAGCAGGGACATTGTTGTCACCCAGCGACAGATGAAGGACATCCAGGTTCCGACGCATAAGAACAATGATAAGGCGCCGAAAGTCGTTCTCTACGACACCGACGAGATAATCACCGCCAAAATCGAGAACTTCAAAGACGGCGAAGCCCTGCTTACGATGATCCAGCATATCCCCGGTGAGTGGGATATGGAGGAATGCACTTTGGACGGCAAGAACTTGAAGCTCGGCGTCGATTACAAGAAGAAGAACGCAAATACGCTTGAATTCGAGATAAAGCTGCCCGCCCGCAACGACGACGGCCCCGCAGTAAAAGAGCTGATGATGCACTTCCATCGCCGGCACCTTCGCAGCGGATACAAAGGATGAGGTGCTTTGCCCTAAATAGTTTCTGTTGCGGAAAGCCGGTCTTACTATGTCACCCCTGCGAAAGCAGGGGTCTATGGCTTGGAAACTGGATTCCTGCTTTCGCAGGAATGACAAATGCTGTTTCCGCAACAGATACTAAAATAACGAAGAAGTGCTTGAGAATGTCAGAACAGAACAGAACAGAAAAGGATGGAAAGAATGAAACGTGCAATAACCATACTGACAGTTGTATTGACGGCCTCGGCTGCGAACGCAAAAGTTGATTTAGTGACTTTGCCAACGCGGGGCACCGTGCAGCTTACGATTTATAACTCAGCGGATTTGACGCTCGTCCGAGAGAGCAGAGCGCTGACCGTCAAAGAAGGCCGAAACAAATTACAATTCTCCTGGGCCAATACGCTTATCGACCCGACGAGCCTCGAGATGCTGCCCAAGGCCGATGCCGACAAGATAGATATTGCCGATTTGGCCTATCCGCCGAGGGTTAGGAACCTGGGCTTGTGGAATGTCCAGAGCGGCATCAGCGGCAAGGTCCCGGTTGAGATTACATATCTGACCAGCGGCCTGTCCTGGCGGGCGTTCTATATGGGAACGCTAACCGAGGACGAGAAGACGATGCGGCTGAAGGGATACGTTCGCGTCACCAACAACAGCGGCGAGGACTACGAGAACGCCCAGACCCGACTGATTGTGGGCAAAGTCCACATGATCGACCAGATAGCACAGCTTGCCCGCAGGCAGTATCCATACGACAGGCCGGGCGTAGAGGTGCAGGACGACAGCAGAGACAAGTTACTCGATGCCAAGAAGAAAGTCCCGCTATTGGGTGACGCACCGATTGTGGGACATTTGTTCCATGGCGAGGGACTGGGGCGAAAGGAGGTAAAGAAGGAGGGCTTGAGCGAATATTTCCTTTACACGATTGAGGGCACCGAGACGATTCCGACAGGGTGGTCCAAACGGCTGCTCAGCTTCGATGTTGATGAAGTGCCGGTGGTCAATCTGTATAAATTCGAGCAGCAGCGGTATGGCAATTCCGTTGTTCGCTTCCTCAGCTTCAAGAACGATACCGAGCACGAGCTTGGCGAGACACCCATCCCGGGCGGGCTTTTGAAGGTTTATAGGGGCGCCGGCGATAAGGGGCATCTATCCTATACGGGACAGTCTTCTTTCAAGTACATACCCGTAGATGAGGACGTCGAGCTTAACCTCGGTGCCGTTGCTGATGTCGTTGTCGAGCCGAAGCTAATGGACCTCAAGACGGCCAACTACAGATTCGACCGCCGGCGCAACATCTCCGGCTGGGATGAGATTCGCACGTTCAAAATCGAGGTCCGCAATACTCGCGAGCTCCCTGTCAAGGTCGAAATAAAACGCAACTTCCCAACGCAGTACTGGGACCTAAAACAAACCGGCCGCGTCGGCAATTTCGAGAAAGAAGACCTGGACACCGTCAAGTTCACGCTTGAGCTGGAGCCGAGGTCGAAACAGGAATTCGGGTATGCCCTTACGACCTATCACGGGGTAAGGACAGAAGGCAGATGACGGATAACAGAGGACAGATGACAGAAGCCAGAAAGGCGGCGGTAGAATGAGACTCCGAATATTGATTTCGCTAATAGCGCTTGCTGTAAACGCGGCTGCTTTTGCAAAGGTGGACCTGGTTACGTTGCTGGCGCGAGATACGGTGCAGCTCACCATCTACAACTCCGCCGATTTAACGCTCGTCCGAGAGAGCAGGGCGCTGACCGTAAAAGAAGGCCGAAACAAACTGCAGTTCTCATGGGCCAATACGCTTATCGATCCGACGAGCCTCGAGATGCTGCCAAAGAACGCCAACATCGATATTGCCGATTTAACCTATCCGCCCAGGGTAAAGAATTTGGGGCTATGGAATATCAAAAGCGAAATCAGCGGGAAGGTTCCGGTCGAGATTACATATCTGACCAGCGGCTTGAGTTGGCGGGCGTTCTATATGGGCACGCTAACAGAGGACGAAAAGACGATGCGCCTGACCGGATATGTGCGGGTAACGAATAACAGCGGCGAAGATTATGAGAACGCAAAGACCCGCTTGATTGTAGGCAAGGTCCATATCCTCGATGAGATTGCCGAACTTGCCCGCAGGCAGCATCCATACGGCAAACCGGGAGAGCCCAAGCCGGTGGGCGAACCCATCCGGTTGGGGGCCAAAGGCGGACGTGTGGTGGACCGTTTTAGCCGCGTTGCCGGCGCGGCTGAGAAGCTTGCCGAGTTAAGGGAGATC
>JAUVXL010000279.1 GCA_030603595.1 Sedimentisphaerales bacterium
TGGATATATGGCTTGGTCCTGTCGCTGCTGGCTGTGCTGCTGATCAGTAGATACGCAGTGCCGCTGCCCTTCGCACCGGAAATAAACTACACGCACAGATGGATACAGTTCAGCATTGCCGGGAGGTCTTTACCGGCGGTGCAGCCCGCAGAATTCTGCAAGCTGGCGTACATCCTGGCGCTGGCCTGGTATCTTCGCTATCGCAGCAATTACAGCAGCTTCAAGGCTCTCATTGGCCCCTTCGTTCTTACACTCGTGCCGATGGTCCTCATTCTCCTCGAGCCGGATCTGGGGACCGTGATGCTGATGATGCCGATCCTGGTTACGATGCTGTTCGTCGCAGGGGCGAAGGTAAAGCATTTTCTGATTGTAGTTCTCATGGCGGTTATGGTTAGTCCTGTGCTGTGGTATAAGATGAAGTCCTACCAGCGGACCAGAATAAGCGGTGTGCTGTTGCAGAACAGTTGGATTCGCGGCAAGGCTGCGGACTATCCGATTCTGGGCAGGATTCTTGTCGGCGGAAAATTCAGTGAGAAAGAATGGAACAGGAAGTGGGGCTATCAAATCACTCGGTCGAAGTTCGCCATCGCCTCAGGCGGCGCGAAGGGCTATGGTTTTCGCAACGGGCCGTTTATCAAATACCCATTCCTGCCCGAACGCTACAACGACTTCATATTCGCGACGATCGCTCATCAGTGGGGCTTTTGGGGATGTCTGGCTCTGCTTGGACTCTATGTTGTCATAGTTGCCTGCGGGGTGGAAATCGCTGCGCACAATACGGATCCGTTCGGCCGATTGCTTGCGATTGGGATCGTTGCTATGTTTGTTGTGGAGGTGATCGTCAACGTGAGTATGACGATGGGCCTGATGCCGATTACCGGTCTGACGCTGCCGTTGGTTAGCTACGGTGGGTCGAGCCTGCTGATGAATATGACTTCCATAGGATTGTTGAACAACGTCGGACGGCGGCGAGCGTTCACTGTCGCGCCGAAGCCCTTCGAATAGCCGCCTCCGGCCTTGTTTGCCGAGCGGGCCGGCTGGCTTCTTACAAAGACCCTCGTGCCTCCTATGGCGGGCATACCGTGAAAAATATACGCAATAACGCATCTGAGGTACGATATACGAAATATGATCAAGGGTTTCAGGCAGATTGCTTCACTGACGGCGATTAGCAGAGTTTTCGGGCTGATTCGCGACTTGGCCTACAGCCATTTCTTCGGCGCTAATCAACTGCTCGATGCCTGGATCATCGCATTTCGGATTCCCAATCTCAGCAGAAGGCTCTTCGGCGAGGGGGCGGCCTCGGCCTCGTTCATCCCGGTTTACAGCGAAACACTTCACAGCGATAAGAAGCAGGCTGCGAGGCTGGCAAATACGGTCGTGACGGTCATGTTCGTGCTTCTGGCCGCCCTGGTGGTGCTCGGCGAAGGCGGCATCTGGCTCTACTACAAGGTCTTTGCCCGAACGAGCGAAACCGTCCTGATACTGTCGCTAAGCTCAATTATGCTGCCCTATATGCTGTTTGTGTGTATGGTGGCCGTGTTGGCGGGCCTGCTGAATGTTCACCGGCATTTTGCCGCCCCGGCGGCGGCGCCCATTATCCTGAACATCTTTATTATTGGGACAATTCTAATCACCGGGTGGCTGGCGAAGTTCGAGGCCAGGGTGCAGTTGTTCTACGTGGCTGTGGCCGTGCTTGTGGCGGGGCTGGTGCAGATAGGGATGCAGGCGCCGGCGCTTCGGCGCTGCGGCCTCTCGCTTCGCCCGGCCTGGGGTGTGCGGTCTGAGCGGTTCAGGAAGATACTCCTGCTGATGGGCCCGATGATATTAGGACTGACGGCCACCCAGATTAACACGCTTGCCGACGACCTTATTGCATGGTGGTTCTCCGGCTCGGCGGAGAAGGGGGCCTTTTTCGAGATGTTTGGCACGCAGATCGCGTATCCGATGCAGCGCGGGTCGGTCTCCCATCTATATTATGCGCAGCGTCTTTATCAACTGCCTTTGGGCGTGCTGGGCATATCGCTGGCGACGGCGATTTTCCCCGTGATGAGCGCAGATGTGGCCAGAAAGGATTTTTCCGCATTTCGAGCGACTATCGCCAGGGGTTTGCGGACGACGGTCTTCGTTGCGGTTCCTGCGACCATTGGGTTGTTAATTGTAGCCCGGCCGCTTGTTTCAGCAGCATTTGAGCATGGCAGGTTCGGTGCAGAAGACACGAGAATGGTGGTCAGGACGCTTTGCTTCTATGCCGGTGGGCTGTGCGGGTACTTTGCCCAACAGATTCTTGCCAGGGCATTCTACTCTATGCAGGATTCGAGAACGCCAATGCACAGCGCGTTAGTGGCGGTATCGGCCAACTTTATGCTGAATTTAACGCTTATTTGGTACCTGGACCGGGCCGGACTCGCTTGTGCGACGGCAATATGCTCGTATTTGCAGGTGGTAATACTCGTAGCGGTGCTCCGGAAAAAATTAGGGCCTTCGATACTCGGCGGACTATTCGGCGCGTTTGTCAAGACTATTGTGGCGACGGCCTTTATGGGAGCGTTAGGTTTCGCGGCTATATTTCTGATGAAAAACCTGCCTGACGGCAGATTATTCGATATCCTCAGACTTGTCGTGACCGTGCCTCTGGCGGCGGGCGCATACGTGCTGGCCGCCAAGATCTTGCGAATTGAGATGCTCTCAATATTCAGCGGACGTGAGCGTCCGGACCGGTAAAGTCTGTGGTGATAGGGACTTAGCCACAGCAATAGTGGATTTGGCCAAAGAGAACAGTGTAATGAATCGACTTATTCAGTTTCGATGCCATAACAAGCGCCGATCGTAAGGGATGGGGTTTATTGCGCCGGTGCTTACGCTTCGGGCCTGTGGACCCCACGGCTCGGATGCCGCTGTCGGCGAAAATACCGGACTCAAGCTCTCATTATGGCTAAAGCCCCCAAAGACAATTGCCCGAAATATATTATTGCAGACTCTTGTTGCTATTTACGGGAGAAAAAAATGCGCAAAGTCATTTTTTTTGTAGTGTTATCGACGTTTATGTTGTGTTTGTCAGCGGTTTTGGCTGAGGAGTTGGGTATCAACGACCCAGCCAAGACAAATATGGCTCCCATTCCGAGAGGCCCGATTGATCCGACGGCGGCCCTGCCGAAGCAGGATGTGCTGTTTTCGCCATCGGTAGCTCAGAGGCTTCACGACGTGGCCTACGAGATGGCCAAGCCTGATACTGCCGACAGCACCGAGATCGAGCAGGCGATTGTGCTGCTGAAGGCGGCGATGGAGTTGGACAGCGGCGCCGGCTATGTCGTCCCAACGCTCATTGAACTGGCCTCCAGGGATTCAGGGGCCGACCATTCGGCGCTTGTCCGTGGCTTGCTCGTAACGTATCTGAATGATCGCGCCGACCTTGAGGTGGCCGGCAAGGCGGTCAGGTACCTGCTTGAGAGGGTCAACTCCCGTGAGGAACGAGAGAAGATTCTTTCCGAGCTATTAATGGTTGTTGGCCCGAAGAACCAGGTATTTAGCTCTGAGTTGCTAACTGCGCTGGGTCTGTTAATGGCGGAGAAGCCGGATAGCGAGGCGGCCAGGTTCTATTTAGCTCAGGCTTACAAGGCCAACAGGCATAACAAACTGGCATTCTGGAAGTTTGCGGAGTTGTTTCCCGATCAGGTGCACGCGGAGAACTATCTCGGCCACTTCAGGCTTGCTCTGAGCGAAGATCCATCCAGTGCTAAGTCGGCCATGGGTATGGGGCGTCATGCCGAGCAGGCCGGGTTGTACGATACAGCCGCGTCTGCATATCAATACTGTGCGGAACTGTTCAAATACCTGTACCCGTCCGAGTTGTTGCCGGCCAGGATATACATCCCCTGGGCCATTAGCTGCTACAACACCGATGACCAGCTTTCCAAATGCATGGAAATACTGAATTTGGTGCGTCAAGACGGTCGATTCAACATCCTGCTCGAGGCGCTGGCTGGAAAAGCCGCTGCGAAATTGGGCGATGGTAAGCGGGCGACCGAGATATTCCAGAACGCTGAGGCTCAGGCCCAACAACTGCTCTCGCGAGGACCGATCTCAAACAAGGCCGGCCCCGCCGCCGGTGGCGACCGGCCGCGGCAGGTTACCGCCAGGCAGTTTGCGTGGTTCTACTGTTTTGCGTTGCCGAATGCCGAGAAGGCTCTTGGCTGGGCCAACAAGGCCTATGCGTCGGAGCCTAATTCACCGTCCACGGCCAGCATTCTGGCTTACGCGCTCATGATGAATGACCAGGCGACGTGGGCAAAACCGCTTATTGAGAAAATCGAGCCAAGTCAGATTTCAGAACTTGTGCAGGCTCAGATTCAGATCGCTGAGGACAAGAAGGATCTGGCGAAGGAGACCCTGAAGGCTGCAATCATCAGGGACCCCGGCTCGCTCGCGGCCGAGCGCGCGGAGGTCATCCTCGGCGAACAGGGGGGCGCATATATCCCGTCGGCTGACCCTGATGTTGTGCGGAA
>JAUVXL010000307.1 GCA_030603595.1 Sedimentisphaerales bacterium
TTGGTTGAACATTGCCGAAAACGAGTTGAGTTCGATGACACGGCAGTCCATTTCGGGTCGTCGGATCGAAAACATCGAAATGCTTCGTGCAGAAACATCGGCTTGGGCCGAGTCAAGCAACGAAAAAAAACGAGGCATCGATTGGCAGTTCACCGTCGAAAATGCCCGAGTCAAATTGAAATCTCTTTATCCAAATCTTTAATCATGACAAAGCACTAGTCTGCTTGACCCTTTGGTATCTCGAACCGCGCTCGGTGAGCTTGCTGTTGAGCTTGATAGGATTGATGATGTCCTCGATGTACCTCTTCTTGTTCGAGAGCTTGGCGAGATTTTTTGCGCCGGGCGTCTCGATATTGAGCGTTACCGGGTATATCCACTTGCCATCGTTGCTTCGCGTGCGACGGTCGTCCTTGCCGGTCCCGCACGCACAGGCTAAATCATACTGCGAGTCGGCGCTGAGAATCTCCAACTTTCCCTGGGTATCAGGCTTGGAAATAACGCCGACCATCGGAATCCTTTCATTGCACATATTTTATCCGATTGCGCGGCAAGATACAACCATATCGCCGCTACCGATATCCTGTGCCCTCTCGCTATCACTTCCATAACTTGGAATTGGCTTAAAGTATTCCATGGAACTAAATCCGTTCTTGGCTTGCCTGACGATCTTTCATGTACCGGCGGAACCTTTTTTGTGTTTTCGTGAGGCGCACGCGAGGTTTGAATTCTACGCGCGTGCCACAGATGCTATCATACCACGTTGTGCCCCGGCTTTCAAAAGACCGATACTGAGTCTATTTTCCGCCAAGAAGACTCACTCGACTACAACGGCCGTGCCGTATGCCAATATCTCAGATGCTCCGCCCATAATCATTTGCGTCGAGAAGCTCACTCTCACAACGGCGTTGGCGCCCATTTTCTGCGCATCTTCGATCATCCTGTCGATTGCCTGCTCTCGCGTCTCGGCCATCATTTTGGTGTAATCGCTTATCTCGCCGCCGGCTATATGGCGCAGTATCGCCAGGATGTCCCTGCCTATGTGCCTTGCGCGGATGGTATTGCCCTTGGCCAGCCCGAATTGCTTGACAATTTTCTTGCCGACTATCTGGTCGGTCGTGGATAAAAGCATTGCGTTACCTCCTTACATCCTTATAGCGGTCCCTTTTCCAGAAATACAACCTCTCTCGCAGGATCGATACGAACAGTATTGCCAGGCCCGCTATAAGCGTCAGCAAGCCGATTTTTAGGGTGATCTCAATACTCGGATCTTCAATGAGTTGTTCTATCACCCTGAATCCGGCGTAGATCGCCAGCGCGATAGCGGCCACCGAGAACATAATCCACCCGATGCCGCGTTCTATCCGGTTATAGATCCCGCTCCAGTAATCCTGCCAGATCCTGTCTTCCGGCTCGGCCAGGCCGACCTCGTCGGTAATGGCCTTGAGTTTCTTGAAGTCCTCAAGCTCGCGGGAGCAGTCGGGGCAGCCGCTCAAGTGTTCTTCGAACCGCCGACGCTGCTCCTCGCCAAGCTCATTGTCCAGGTAGCCCATCAATAGGTCTTTATGATCGTCACAGACCACTTGCGCCACCTCCTTTCTCTGTTGATAATAATTCTTTCAGCCTCTTACGGGCATAGTACAATCGACTTGTCACCGTCCCTTTGTTACAGAAAAGCGCCTCGGCAATCTGCTCGTATGACATGTGCCGAAAGTGGCGTAGAACAATCACTTCGCGGTGTTTGGCGTCGAGCTTGCCGATCGCTTCGGCCACTTCGTTTTTGACCTCATTTTTGCCCACTACGACATCGGGCGAGAATTCATCCGCCGCCGCCGGTTCCGGGCAGCCCTCGACATCAAGCGAGCCGGCCCGCCTGTGCTTTCTCTTCCTCAGATGGCTGATGCACAGGTTTTTGAGTATTTGATAGAACCACGGAAAGAACCCCCGCCCCGGCTTGACCTGCTTGATGTTGCGATATGCTCGAACGAAGGCCTCCTGCGACAAATCCAGGGCATCCTCTCGATTCCCAACAAGGCCTAACGCGATGAAATAGGCGTCTTTCATATACTTGTTCACGAAGACTTCAAACGCCTCTCTTGACCCCCCCCGGCACCGTCGCATTGCTGTCAATTCTTCTTGGCATAAGCTCGTCAACTTCTCACGCTCCAAAACAGGGCTTCTGTCAACTCAACTTCAAGCCCACAAATTCCGTTTCCACAGTAATATACATCGCATCGGGGCGTTTTCTTCAAACTATTTTTCCAGTTTTTCTCAGGCCCAATAATCACCCCCGTTTCCCGGTATCTCAGCTATCTCAAGCATATCTCATCGGCTGAGCGATGCCAATCACCCAATATTGACGCCTGCGTCAAAAGCGGAAAGCAACGAATATGATCTTCGTTTTTATCCCCTCCCTTACGGTCGGGGCTTGTAACTTGGACTTTTGACTCACGCATCAATATTCTCCCACCATTGTACAGGCCGAATCCGGCTGAGAGAAGCCTATTCCCCATCTTAACCACCCCTGCCCGACCCACACACACAATGCGCAAAAACAGCCGGGGCCCGCACCGATTGGTGCGGGCCCCGGAATGATGCTAATCTTCATGGCCTTATTTCCGCTTTTCAAGCGGGAAAAAGGGCAACCTTGATACAAAAGCAGGTTACCAGGCAGGCCATTTTTCAGTATCGCCCCAACTATCGAGCAGCACAGCGTAGTCCTTGAAATTGACCTTCAGGTTGTTAATGCCTTCGGGGTCAACGAGATTGGCGGGCGAGGGCACAGGAATATACATCGGCGTACCTATGCCGGCGGAAGTAAGAACCTGACCGTGCGACAGACCATAGTCGAAGACTCTCAGGTCGTCAATCAGACCGTCCAACGAGGCTTCGGTCCATCCGTACATAGCAATCTGGAACGGATTGGCGCTCGACGTATTGATCGTTCTGGGTACGTCGGCGACGATGTCGCCGTTGGCATAGACCTTGGTGTACGTCCCGTCGTGGATATGAGCGAAGTGGACCCACTCGTTCAGCGACGGATACGTGAAGTCAAAGTCGCCTGAGATTGGGTTGCTGCCCCAGTACTGGACACGCCAGTTGTCGTCGGTGTCCATTGTTCTGAGGGAGAAATCCTGACCGTCGGTACGAGCGCCCACGTCGAAGATGGCGCCGTTGTTGAAGGCACGGACATAGACCCACGCGGTAATCGTTCTCGGATTGTTGCCGTCGATTCCGAGGTCCGCTGCGGTCTTGCCGGTCGAGACATAGTCGCCTGTTCCGTTGCAGTCGATCGCATAGTTCAGGCCGGGCCTGCCGACAACATAAGTCGGATTGAGGACTGCGGCGCCGTTGTTGCCGTTGCCGGAACTGTCGAGAACGTTGTTCTCGAAGTTATACCACGCCACGGGACCGGCCGAAATCGTTTCCGGATTCACGGTCATGTCGCTCTGCAGCCAGTCGCGAGTCATTACAGCAAGCTCTTTGTA
>JAUVXL010000223.1 GCA_030603595.1 Sedimentisphaerales bacterium
ATAAGGAATTGGCTGATGATTTGCCTGCGCTTGGCGCCGATTGCACGGCGAATCCCGATCTCCCTCGTCCGTTCGGTCACAGAGGCAAGCATGATATTCATAATCCCGATGCCCCCGACCAAAAGCGAAATCGCGGCGATCGAACCCAAGACAATATTGAACGTTTGTTTCGTCTTCTCCGCCTGTCTAAGCAACGCCAACGGCACCGACACACGATAGTCCTCTTTCTTATGAAAGCGCTTCAGCATCGCCTCGATCCCTTTGGCCGTGGCTTCAACGTTCTCCATATCGTCCACCTCCACAATCATCTTGTGAAGCTCGACCATCTCGCGCGTGTAGTTGCCGGCCGTTCTACGCGTCGTGATATCGCCGTAGCGCTCCTTGGCCACCTCGATCGGAATATACGCATCGATTTCCTCATCCGGCATCTGAATATTCCCCGCCATGCCCCCCTCGCTCCTGACGATACCGACTATCTGATAGTAGTTACCTCCGATACGCACCGTCTGGCCGATGGTATTCTCCGTTGCCAGCAGCTTTCTCGCCCCGTGCTCCGTCAGCACAACAATCCCCGCGCGATTCCTCGCATCATCCGCCGTCAGAACGCGACCTGCCAAAACATCCCGCCGCAGCAGCTCAAACCACGCCGGTGTCGTGCCCACTATCCGCAACTCCAGATTCCGAGCCCCAAGCCGCGCATCTTTGCGAACCAGCTTCACAGGCACAACCTGTTTGACATGCGAAAAAGTCTCGGCAACACGAAACTGATCGTCGTATGTCAGCCCGTAAATACTCATGTGAGTCTGTACGGTCGCCTGCGAGACCTCCTCCACCGATTTGATAGAGTTGATGATTATGTTGTTGCTCCCAACCTTGCGAATCTGCGAAAGAGCCTCCTGGCTGGCGCCCTCGCCCACCGAAAGCATCGCCACCACCGAACCAACCCCGAAAACCACGCCGAGCATAGTCAGAAACGTCCGCAGCTTGTGCAGCAGCAGGTTCTCTATCCCGAGTCCAATGTTGCGTATCAGCTTGAGCCGTTGCATCAGTTTTCCTCGATACTCTCTATCAAACCGTCCCGCATGTGAAGGCGCTTGTGCGCCAATTTGGCGATATCAGGCTCGTGCGTAACCATAATAATTGTCTTGCCCTGCTCATTAAGCTCTCGCAGCAGTTCCAGAATCTGCTCCCCCGTCGTCGTATCCAAATTGCCCGTAGGCTCGTCCGCCAGCAAAATCCGCGGGTCGTTCGCCAAAGCACGGGCTATCGCAACACGCTGCATCTGACCGCCGGATAGCTCAGTAGGACGATGCCCGAGCCGTTCCTCTAATCCTACTCGCCGGGCCAGTTCCACCGCTCGCTCGGCGCTGCGGTCAGCTTCCCAACCGAGATAGTAAAGCGGTAGCTCTATGTTCCGCTGAACCGTCAGTTGCGGAATCAGATTGAAGCTCTGAAAGATAAATCCCAAATGCCTCAGTCGAAGCTCGCTAAGTGCATCGTCATCAAGCGTGCTAACGTCGGTGCCCTCGAGCACATACCGCCCGCGACTGACCCGGTCGAGGCAGCCCAATAAATTCAGCATCGTGCTCTTGCCCGACCCGCTCGGCCCCATGATCGCGTAGAAGTTGCCGACTGTAAACGAGGTGCTCACCCCGGCAAGGGCATTTACCTGCTCAGTACCCATCTGGTAAATCTTGTGAACATCCTCAAGCTCGATGACCAAATCTTTCTTTGTATCCGTCCGGTCTATCATGACAACACCATTATATACTCGCTATTTTGCCCAAGGCAAACTTAACTCACCGTTGACCTTAACGATTCTCCCCGCCGCCGCCGGGTCTGGCGCCGCCGCGCCTGCCGCCCCCACCTTGACCTGCTCCGCCCTCTCTCGAACCACCGCCCTGGCCGCCCTGGCCACGACTCGCACCGCCACCGCCAGGCCCCTGCGGATCGCCGGCGCCGGGCATTCCACCCCCTCGACCTTCCGCCCCATCCTGCCTCGCACCGCCCGGCTCGCCCTCGCCTCTCTCACGCAGCGCGTTGCGAGCCTTGACGTCCTGGGCCTCGGCAGGAGCAAGTGGAGGAGCAAGCATAACTTTCTCACCGACTTCCAAGCCGCTTACAACGTGAACCATTCTATTATTGTCTAACCCGATCTCAACTTTTCGAGGCTCGCTCTTACCGTCCTTGACTACATATACAGTCGGCTGATTCCCGATCCGAACCACCGCCTGCACAGGGACATAGACAACGTCCTCGTATTCTTCAACTACTATACTTGCACGGCAGCTCATACCCGTACGCAGCCCGTTCCCTTCCCCGTCGAGATGGATCTCCGTCGCATAAACCTTAAGGTCCGGATTCAGCCAGGCCATCTGAGCGTCCGGAAGCATAGCAATCTTGGCAACCTGGCCCGTAAAGGTCTTCTCCGAAATAGCGTCAACCGTCACCACAACCAGCAGCCCAACCTTGACCTTCTGCATGCTCGACTCGTGAATCTTGATCTCAGCCTTAACCTTGTCGCTCGTCGGCAGGTGAATCAGTTCCTGTCGTTCGCGAACCTGCTGACCTATGTCAAGCGGCTCATTACTGCTGCCCCACCTCATCCGCTGGCTCGTAGCATACACCACCATCCCGCCTGCCGGCGCAATTATCTTCGTGTTCGCAATATTCGTTTCCAGCTTTTTAACTATGTCCTTTTGCCTCTCCAGCGTCCCCTTTGCCTCCAGAAGAGCAGCCTCAAGCAAGACCACGTCCGCCTTGGCCTTGCGCTTCCCCCGCTCCTCAGCCATCTTCGCCTGCCATACGTCGCTTGTCAGTTGCGCGATCGTTCGCCCGTATGTGAAGTCCTGGAGCAATTGAAGCTTGTTCTTCGCAAGCATTTCTTCCAACTGGGCTCTGCTCAACGCCAACTCATCGGCCTTTAGCTCCGTTTCAGATATGTATTTGTCCTCGAATAGCCTCTGCGACCCTTCGTATTTCTTCTTGGCCTGCTGCACGGCCTCCACTTTCACGACAATCTGCGCATTCGCATCCGTCACTTCGTTGAGATAATCCCCTTCTTCGTATTTCACCAGGTCCTCTTGCGCGAATTTCAGCGTCAGTCCTGCCTTCTCGAGATCGCTCTCGGCCTGGTTCTTCCCGACAGCCAGAGACTCCTGCGCGCTGATCAAAGTCGTCTCGGCATTCTGCAGTGTTATCTCCTCGGCAACCAATTTATCTTCGAAGTGGCTCGAATCAAGTGTCATCAGCAGATCACCCTCTTTAACGTGCGTCCCCTCCTCCACAACACTCAGGATCGTCACGCCGCCTTCGCCCTTCACCTTGCACGTGATTACAACCTGGTCCAAAGCCTTGATTGTCCCGGATGCGTCGATGCTTATCGTCAAAGGCCCTTGTTTGACCTCGAACGTCGGGACATTCTCAGCCAACTCGCCGCCCCCTGAGAACTGCACCGCAACCACGCCGGCCACAATAACAACCGGCACAAAAACTCCTAAAGCCAGCTTCAGTTTCTTCTTGTCTTTCTTGATCATTCTTGTATCACCTCCGGGGCGAACTCATGCCAAAGCCCCTGCTCATCAACCGCCAGCAACCCCATATCTCTCTGCAATTCCAGTTCCGTCAATCTATAATCTATCACAGCCCCCGTCAAGGAATTCTGTGCGGAAACAAGTGAATTCTGAGCCTCAAGTATATCACGCATCTGAGCGCGACCCTCCTCCAAAGACATCTCCGCACCCTTAACACGCCTCTGCGCGACCTCAACGGCGCGGGCCTGAATCTGAAGGGTTTCACGAGTCGATTGCAGCACCCGCAGCGCATCCCGCACACCCAGCTTAACCTGATCCTCCAAATCTTGCACGCTTCGCACAGCAGCCTCCAAGTCGATTAAACTGTTGCGATAATTGTTCCGCTCGGCCAGACGCTCGATCGGCAAATCGAGCGTCAGCAAACCAGAGTAAGCCGCATCGTTCAACCAAAGCCGGGCATCGTCGCTCGTCGCAGACCCCACGCTTCGCCTGCCCCCCATCGACGCCGTGCCCGATAGGGTCAACTCGGCGTCGAGCTGATCCGCCTGGACAACAACAGCACGCTGAGCGTCATAGACGACCTCTTGAGCCACCTGAAGATCAAGCCGGTTCTCTAAAGCCAGACGAATCGCAACATCAAGAGGGATCTCGAACGTCCCGGCGCCATCGTCGCTCGGCAATTCCAACTCCACAGGAGCGTCAGCAGGAGGAATCTCCTCGTTCGGGTCACGAACGAACTTGCTCAAATCAATCGCCGTCGCAGAAACAACCTCAACAATTTTGTCCAACTCCCCCCTGTCGAGCTCGATCTTCGCATCCACCGGCAAACCCAGCAGTATCTTGAATTCATCCAGGCTGCTCTTATAGCTCTGCCTGGCAAGAATCCAAGAATTACGCGCACCCAACTCATTCTGCACCGCCTGGTCAGCCTGGACTATGTCCAAATCCCCCGTATCCGCACGCTGCTGCGACCAGCGAGCCGAAACAATTGCCCTCTTATAGTTCCCCTCCTGGTTCGCCACACGGTCCAGCCCCTGTAGAACCGCAAAATATCTCGCGGCGATATTCACCGCGAACACTCGCTTATATCTCTCAAAGTTCCAGATCGCATATATTACATCGCGCTCCGCCTGCGTCAGCGGCTCGGTGACAATATGCGCTCCCCTGCCCCGCAGCAAAGGCACTGAAACCGATGCATCAGCCTTCAAACCAAGCGACGACGCCCCGCCCATCGTCAGCAAATTCGCAAGATCGACCGCCAGGCCCGCGCTGAATGCCGCTCCGCTCTTGAGAACTCGGCTCAACCCGGTCACGGAACTCTGCTCGGTCCCGGAAACGGTCCGGCTTCCGCTCCCGTCCGTACTGATCCCGCTACTAACCCCCTCGGTCACGAAGTTCCGAAAATAATCTCGCCTCAGATCAAGAAGAAGCGCCGCTTGGAAAATCCCCTCTTTCTGAGTTTGATAACTCGAACTGTTCCGCGCACCGACCTGCAGAGCCTGCAGCAGCGTCAACGTAATCGCCTCGGCCCCTTCGACAGACACAATCGAAGCTGAATTCACATCATCAGGGTAATCGTCCTTAGGCCAGTGCTCAGGTCTCTCCAATCGGTCAACGCCCAGCGACCAGGGCCCCGAATAAGGCAGATTCTGCCCCTCTAACAACTGACGCCGCAAAATATTCTTCGGACGCTTGATCCCAAAAGGCTCGGTTCTGCCAAGCGCTTCCTGCTGCTTCTCGGCAATTATCTCCGAAGCAACCTCATCAGCGTCTCTTCGATGCTCGGCGGCGGACCGGCAGCCAGCCTGGACAAAGACCAAACACAATACAACCAATATAAGAACGCCGCCGCCCTTGCTCAGACGTCCTCCAATTCCCTTCGTCGCAAGAACTCCTCCCGCCGACTCGGATCTCCGCATTTCTGCAAAATATATATGTAGCGTCTGTGCCTCCCGGCACTTACGTAAAAAATAATTCATCACACATCCTCGCCGGCCTGGGCTGGACGCCGCTCGGGACTCCGCGCGCTGCCGATGCCAAACACAACTGCCCGGCACAACACCATATACACCAACCTTATTCGCAGAGATTCATGAAACATTACCGATTCTCCGATACCATCCCCACATCCTCAGAGACGTTCCAAACCCACAGGTTTATATCATTATACTATAAAAGATCACAAAGCAAAAGGCCAAAACACCCATCGACCGCTTCCTGCCTGATCCCTGCCGGGCCGCCCGACAGGAAATACAAAGGCGCTTCCGGTAATATCGACAAACCCTACACGTCTCACAGCCCCGCAATCTTCTCGGCAACGCGAAGAAACGCCTTTTTTACGTAGAATCAGACGTTTTTGCACAGCAAATTGTTGCAAAAAAAAGCTTTCGCAACAAAGAATGAGGATTTCACACTGAATTCCGTTGCAAAACCGCCCCGGTCAGTGTAAACTGAAGGGTGGTTTACGGATTGGCGGCGTAGCCAAGAGGACTAAGGCGACGGTTTGCAAAACCGTTATTCGTCGGTTCGAATCCGACCGCCGCCTATAATAGTATGCTGTTTCGGGCCGTTTGGGACTTTTCTCCTCGTTGCGCACGATAGCGATGAAATCCGAACTTAGCAGCCCGTAGCACGGGCATCCTGCCCGTGCCCGCCTGCCCGTCCGGATACGGTCACTTTGAGCAATTTAAGGAGAATCTGCCAACCGCACCAAAAAAAAATTCCCAAATACTTGACATCACCAAAATAACGGATATAACTGTAGTATAATAAATATGGCATCTTCTATTTATTTCTTCCTCTGCCCCTGCGCAATGCAGGGGCTTTTTTTGTCAAACCTAACCCGGCGTAGCCGGAACCAAAAAAGTTACAAATTATCATTTACGCTGCTCGGCATTTCTCCGACAATTGCTCAAACTCAAAACTTTGCTGAGGAGAATCTGAACTATGCAAAACTTTATCGAGCGGCACAATAC
>JAUVXL010000121.1 GCA_030603595.1 Sedimentisphaerales bacterium
GGATTTGGTTGGAGCGCTTCCTCGGCCTGATCTGGCTTCGACGAAGTTCTGCCTGGCGAATCCGGGCAAGGAGTATCTTGTGTATAATCCTGCGGCGGATGGGGCTTCTATTATGGTTAAGCTGAGAGCGGGCAAGTACAAATACGAGTGGATGAATCCCGATAACGGCAAGGTTGCCTCTACGGGGACGATAGAGGCAAAAGCGGGGCAGCGGGGGTTCGAGGCGCCGTTCAAAGGGGATGCTGTGCTCTACATTCGCAGCGGCGGTTAGTAGATCGCATATATGCACACAGAGACACGCCCAAACAAAGTTTGAGCGTGCCAGCCCCTGATCAGAATGACACGGGAAGATTGGCCGGCAGAAAATCTGGCCACACGCGGTGCGTGTGAATATGGGGTTTGACAGTTGGCGTTGTTGCGGTAGAATTTGGGTAGCCTTGAGTAAGGCTTTTTGACACTGATTTGACTGAGGCTTCGCCTCACACTGTTGTATTGCTGGATTCCCGCTTTCGCGGGAATGACAGGGGAGTAGGTTGTTTGACAGGGGAGTAGGTTGTTTAGGACTTTGTAAGAGTAGCTTAGTCGTTGGAAGATTTCGTTTGGCGTTAGTATAGCGTGTACGATTTTTTGAAAGGGACGGAAGATGAGAATGTCGAGAGTGTCTTTGCTGATTGTTGCGGTTGGGGTTTTGCTCGGCGGGGCTTTGGTTTGCGAAGGTGAGGGGATAGTCGAGAAGGTCGGTTTGACGGAGGGGATCTGCGTTTTGCCGGGCGACGCCGGATGCGAGGCCGCCCTGGAGCTTGCGGGGAAAACCGATCTATTGCTTTACGTTCAGTTGGAGCGGGCCAGGGACGTCGAGGCTGCTCGGCGGGCGGCGGATGAGGCGGGGCTGTATGGGAGCCGGATCTTCGTGGAGCAGGGTTCGCTGAGTGAGTTGCATTTGGCGGACAATGTGGCCGACGTTGTTTTTGTCAGCGAGAAGTCCAAGCGGATTCCTCGGGCCGAGGCGCTTCGCGTTCTGCGTCCCGATGGCAAGGCGTTTCTTAAGGACAAGACGGCTGTTAAGAAATTCCCCAAGGGAATCGACGACTGGAGTCATCCGTATCACGGGCCGGACAATAACCCTCAATCCGAGGATACCGTTATCCTTGCGCCTTATCTGACGCATTTTCTCTCGGAGCCTCGCTATGCGCCGATGCCTCAGGTGGCGGTTGCATCGGTCGGGCGCGTCTTCAAGGCGTACGGACACGTTGCCTTCAAGAAGCGCGAGGAGCCGCTGCTCAATAAACTCGTCGCCTATAACGGTTACAACGGGACAAAGCTCTGGCAACGCGATTTGAGAGAGGGCGTTATGATTCATCGCAACACGATGATCGCCATGCCGGATAGACTTTACGTCGGCGACGATTTATCGTGCAAGGTTATCGATACTGCTACCGGCAAGCTCATCGACGAGATTATCCCGCCGAAAGATGTTGCCGGCGGGACGTTTTGGAAGTGGATGGCGATGGAGGACGGCGTTCTGTATGCGCTAATGGGCGAGCAGGAGCAGCGAGACCCGACAAAGCGCTGGCACCGGGAGAAGCACGGCTGGCCGTGGAATCCAATATCAAAGGGCTTCAATCAGCCCGATGGCATCAGCGACAGCGAGAAGGCATACGCAGCCCATCCGTGGGGATTCGGGCGAAACGTATTGGCCATCGATCCGAAATCGAAGAAAGTCCTCTGGAGCTATCACGAAGATCAACCGACTGACGGACGTGCTATATGTATGAAGAACGGACGCATTTTCATCTTCCGGTTTGGTGCTTACGTGGCCTATTTGAACGCGAAGAACAGCAAAACGCTCTGGCGCAAGACGCCGGATAATGCGCCGGACCTGTTCAAGTCCGTAGGTCAATATCTTAATCGGCAGGACTGGCGGACCAACTGGCGAACCACCTGTTATCTACAGTGCAGCGACAAGGCTCTTTATTTTGCAGGTCCGCAGGTTGGCAAGCTGCTGGTTCTCTCGGCCAAGGACGGCGGTATTCTTTGGGAGAATTCTTACAGCAATTTTCAGTTGGTTCTCCGGGACGACGTAGTCTATGGGATCAGCGGGCAAATCGACAAGCATCCGAGTGTGAAGTTCGCTGCGCTTACCGGTGAAATCTTAGCTAAGATCGACAAATCCCGCAGGGCCTGCACGCGCCCGAACGGTTCGGCCGACGCGATTTTCTGCCGTGCAAGCGGCGGCTCGGTGCGTTTTGACTTGGCGAGCAATCGCCCCGAATGGATATCTCCGATGCGTCCTCCGTGCCACGACGGCGTTACAATCGCCAACGGGTTGCTCTATTTTTGGCCTTCGGTTTGCGATTGCCAGTTGACTCTTTACGGGATTACGACTTTATGCCCGGCGGGTGACTTCAACTTTACGGCGAAGGCGATCGAGGCCGAGCGCCTGGAGCGGACAACCGCTGACGCTACGAAGGTAAGAGTGGCCCAGTTGTCGCAATCCGAGGCGGATTGGCCCACTTTCCGGGCGGACAATCAGTGCACGGCAACTTCCAAGGCTGCGATTGGGCCGAGCGCGAAGCAGTTGTGGCAGTATGATCCGAAGATGAGCGTGCGGGGCGGCGCTCCTCGGCCTACGGCGCCGGTGGCGGCGGGGGGACTGACGTTTGTAAGCGGGCCGGACGGGATCGTCCGCGCCATCGACGCCAAGACGGGCAAGCTGAGATGGAAGGCCTATACCGGCGGAGCGGTGCGTATTGCGCCGACGATATGGAAGGGGCGGGCGTTTGTCGGCTCCGGGGATGGGTACGTTTATTGCTTCGAGGCCAAGACGGGCAAGGTGCTTTGGCGTTTTCGTGCGGCGCCGGCTGAGCGGAAGATACCGGTATATGGTTCGCTGCTTTCCACGTGGCCTGCGGCGAGCGGCGTGCTCGTCGAAGATGGAATCGCCTACGTCGCCGCCGGGATAGTGAATTACGACGGCACTTATGTATATGCGCTCGATGCGGCGACGGGGAAGATAAAGTGGCAGAATAATACATCTGGGCACCTCGATAAGCAGGCCCGCACCGGCGTCAGCGTACAGGGCCATCAACTGCTTTACGACGGCAAGCTCTACCTCGCCTCGGGGACTTCTCTTTCACCGGCTGTGTATAACGTCGCGGATGGCAAATGCCTCAACGACCCCGGGCCGTTGGCGGCGTGTAACTCGCAATCGCCTCGAGGGTGGGAACTTTCTCTTCTCGGCGGCCATGTTGTTGCTTGCGGCAGACCTTTCTATGCACTGCCCGGCGCAGGGGTTTTCGATGCGACGGTGTTCGGCAAGGTGTTTATGGCGTCGAGCGTGGACAGGGATATTGTCTGGGCGTCGGACCAGGGCAATAAGAAGGTCCTCTGCTACAATCGGATCAATCGAGATGCATTTCGCGGCAAGGTCAATAGCTTCTATCTTAACTGGGGCAAGATCGGGATCAAGGACAAGCCGATATGGTCTTATGACTGCAAGGACGGGGTCGCTTTTGCTGTTGCGCGAAACGCCGTGGTGGTTGCTAAAGACAAGCAAATAGTCGCGTTGAATCTGGCCAACGGGCAGGTGCTGTGGTCGCGACCCCTGCCGGCGCCCCCTGTTACGTGGGGCGTCGCCGTGGACCGGGACGGGCGTGTTGTAGTAACCCTTGAGGATGGGCAGGTCCTCTGCTTCGGTTAGAGGGTTTTAGCCTCCGGTTACTACAAACCAGTATGCCGATGCAGAAGCTTTGAACAGGAGATTAGCTTGATGGTGGGATTCTTACGACGTTTTTTTTTGGTTGCTTTGACGATTCTTATTTGGGGTGCCGGGTGCTTCAACGGTAAAGCGACGTTGTCACGTTTCGAGCAAAGGGGTACAGAGCAAAAGGCCCTTGGAATGATAGAAGCCAGCCGAGGCAGGCTTGCGCCGGTATATGCTCCTTTGGCCGAGCAAATTGTCTCTGATTTCGACTTAGCCGAAAGAGACGGGATTGGGATTGACTTGGGAAGCGGCCCGGGGACACTTATCCTCGAACTCTGCCGGCGCACTAAGCTTCACTGGATCAATGCCGACATCAATCCGCACTTCTTCGCGTATTTCTACGCACAAGCCGAAGATCGCGGCTTTGGGCACCGGGTCAGCGCTGTCTTCGCCGATGCCCAGGCACTTCCTTTTCGTGACGATTATGCGGACATAATCGTATCGAGGGGTTCTTTTCATTTCTGGAAAGACAAGACCCGGGCATTCAAAGAGATTTACCGGGTTCTCAAGCCGGGCGCTGTGGCCTACATAGGACGCGGTTTATCGAGGAATCTGGATGTGGAGACGGCAAAGAAGATACGCGCGCAACAGGGCGGGAGATTGAAATACGATGTTGACAAAACGGCTGACGAGCTACATCATATTATGGAAGTCCTGGGAATCAAGAAATATCAGATTCACAGGCCGAACCCGTCCGGCGGCGAAAAAGTGAATTACGGCATTTGGATCGAGTTTCGTAAACAAGAAGGTGGGGGATAAGGAGAGCAGAATGAAGCAGACAAGCAAAATGAGAACACGCAATGAATCTAAAACCGGCTTCACTCTTGTGGAGTTGTTGGTGGTGATCGCGATCATCGCCTTGCTTATGGCGGTGCTTATGCCGGCCCTTTCGCGAGCTCGGAAATTTGCGCGCAGGACGGTGTGCATGGCCAACATGCGTCGGTTGGCGATTACGGTTAAGCTCTACGCAGACAGCCACGATGACAGGTTTCCGCCGGACAGACTTAGAAAAGCCACCGATTTCATAACTGTCGGCCCATACAAGCGCTACAAGCCGAGATGGATTTGGTTTATGAATGAGGGAATGGGATTTGTGATAAATCCCTATAAATATGCAACCGAAGAGGAGTTCAACGCGGCCCTGGAGATGGATAATGACTACTACATGTGCCCGTCGCTGAAGTCTTATGATTATGCGCGGAGCATACGTAACGGCGCCTACGGTTACAACTATCAGTACCTTGGTAACACGAGGCCGAATCCGACGGGCACAGATTACGCCAATTACCCGGTTTGGTCTTCTCAGATCAAGTCTCCGGTCGAGACAGTTGTGTTTTGTGACAGTCGCGGTGCGGACATTCCCCACGGCCTGCATGCCTATTTGGTGGATCCGCCCAAAATGGCGGTGAGCAAGGACGCCGGGCATTTTGCTCCGAAGAGCCCTTCGCTGGGCCCGTTGAAGTACTCTCCGGCTGATGCCAGGCACGCCGGGAAGGTTAATGTTGCGTTCCTGGACGGTCACTCCGAGGCTATGACGTACGAAGAGCTCGGATACGCGGTTGATCCCGTTAGTAAGCGACCGGTGGAGAAGGCCTTAACTGAAATTGGGGGGCCCGGAGACAACCGCCTTTGGAGCGGGACGGGAAAAGACGAGTTGTAAAACCGATTTGGCGGTCCCGTTCGAAATAAACGTAAAGGAAGAGACATTATGCAGAACAAACATGACCGGCCGACAAAGATATTCCAGCTTTTTTTGATTGCCGCTTTTGTCTTGACGGGCCTGGGGGGCTGCGGCAAAAAAGGCCCCGCAGACAACCAGATAGAGCTGGTGGTTTTGTGCGGGAATTCGTTTGTGAAGCCGGCCGAGGAGCTTTGCAGGCAGTTCACCGAAGAAACTGGCATCAAAATCGCCATGACCTCTGCGGGCAGCGAAGACTTTCTGCCTCTGGTCCAGGCGGGAAGAGAGGGCGATATCCTTATTACACACGACCCATACCTCGATTACGTGCGCGATGCAAACACCCTGGCCGATTCGGTCCACGTAGGGTTTGTTGCGCCGGTGCTGGCAGTGCAGAAGGGCAACCCAAAAGGCCTCAAGAGCATAGACGATTTGACTCGTCCGGGGCTGAAGGTCGGAGTGTCAAACCCCGAGTATTCGACGTGCGGCGAAATGGTTTTTGCGCTGCTGGAGAAGAAGGGGATTAAGGATGCGGTTTTGAAGAACGTCGATACCCGCCTGACCAAGGGCCACAGCACGCTTGGAACATGGCTTGAGACGCAGGCTGTAGATGCTGTTATTATGTGGAACGGGGTGGCCAACACATTCGGCGGCAACCTGGAGGTTGTGCGAACGCCTTACGAATACGACGAAGAAATTCGCGTCCACGTGATCGGCCTGAACTACACGAAGGAGCCGGAGGCTTTGAAGAAGTTTATCGCTTTTGCCCGCGAGAAGGGGTCGGGCATTTTCACCGAGTATGGATATGTCAAGTGATTGGAGCCGGCTTTTTTTGAGGCGGATTTGTGCAGAAAGCAAAATGTTAAAAGATGCTCCTAACCCCTTTTTTTCCTCCTGACCCCTTTTTTTCTCCAATATGCTTGACCGGTCATGTATGCGCAAGAAAAAAAACACCTTTTCACTGAAAAACTTGAAAATGCCTTGACTCTACAGGCCAGCCAAGGTAAAATTCGCCGAAAATGGAACATTAATGAACATAGACATAATCTTGGAGATTCGTATCAATGGAAAAACCGGGCGACGAGATACGGAAATGCCTTCGTGACCGAGCGTGGACACAGGGTGATCTGGCCAAAGTAATTGGCCGCCCTTTGCAAACTATCAATGCAATCATAGTAGGTAAGAAGGCAATTACCCCGGAGACGGCTATATCTCTAGGAGCGGCGTTTGGAACCGGCCCAGAAAAGTGGATGAATCTTGAGTCAGCGTATAGATTGGCATTGGCCAAGTCGAATACAGACTCTGTCGAGAAGCGGGCAAAGTTGTATGAATGTGCGCCCATTAAAGATATGGAGCGGAGAGGATGGATAGACCCTGCCGCCTCGGCCGAAGAACAAGAGCGCATTTTGTGTCGGTTCTTTGAAGTCGGTTCGCTCGATGAGGAACCGCGAATCTCTGTCGCCACACGTAAGTCTGCCAGATCGACTCCGTTGAAGCCAAGCCAAAAAGCATGGTGTTTCCGCGCAAAGCAACTCGCCCGCATTCTTCAAGTTCCCGCTTTGAAGAGAAAGGCCCTCAAGCAAACGGCAGGTAGACTACGCGAATTAGCGGCATACCCCGAAGAAGCAAGACGTGTCTCAAGAATCCTCGCTGAATGCGGTATCAGATTCCTTGTAATTGAGCCTCTTCCAGGGACGAGAATTGACGGTGCGGCTATATGGTTGGACGAGGACCGACCGGTTATTGCGTTGTCTCTTCGTTATGACAGAATTGATGCCTTCTGGTTTACCCTTCTACATGAGTTCTACCATGTGGTACATGAAGACGCATCTGTGGATGATGATCTATGTGGGGACGGGCAAATGCCGTCTCTTGCAAAAGATGATGCGGAACGACTGGCTGATACCAAGGCATCTGCTCAACTTATCCGAACAGATATACTGGAGTCATTCATAATGCGAGTAGGTCCGCTCTATTCCAAATCTCGAATTAACCAATTTGCCCACAGAATCAATATCCATCCAGGCGTTGTTGTTGGGCAACTCCAACATCGAGGCGAGATTGGCTATTCGGCGAACCGAGAAATGCTCGTTAAAGTCAGAGACATCGTTGTCAATGAAGCCGTCACCGATGGATGGGGACGGCGCGTGCATATAGATACAAATTAGGAGAACTTCGAATGGGAGTAAGATCAAAGAAACGGAAGTCTGAGTATTTGCAGGACATCATCAACGATTATATCAAAACGACGGGCACAACACAATTCGAATTACCTGAAGTTGCAGCATGGGCTGTGCGTCAAGGCCGTTGGGAACCTGCGCACTCAAACGCTGTCAAACAATGTGCCCACGAGCTCGCCAGGGCCGCAAGGGATGAATTCTACACCGACCCCCAAGGGCGTAGGGTTCGCAGGAAACATGCTGCTCGACATGACCAAATGTGGTTGTGGGCAGATATCGAAACCGCACCACCAGACCACATGCGATTATCTCTACAACAGCGAAGAATGTATATTGTTGGCGATTGCAAGCAACTCAAGACAGACCTTGATAGCTACAACGACAACAATCCACACGGCGCAGAAATACAGATGACGTTCGATTTCACAGAAGATTTGCACGAGCTTGATATGCCACAGGAATACCCGCAGCGGAAACCGGAGTAGGGTCAGTCTTCATACCCCCACCTTTTCCTTGCAGCTTTTCTGGCAATCTCAGACCGCTGGGTTTTCGTCAATTTGGCGGCGCGGGCCTTGCCGCCCTTTAGCCCGCCGAGTCTTCCAAGGATGACAGCGGCAGGATTCTTGTTCTTTTCAACGGCCTTGTCATGCGATTCTACAGCAACCGCTGAAGCTACAATAGACTTGGCAAGTTCGTTCATATCCATTTTCTTCTTGCTTGTCCGCTTTTGCATAATAGTATAGTATCCTGGATAGAATGGTTTGTCAACTTGAATCTAAGCGACCATCTCAACTTGTCAAATAGCTAAAAATCAAGGTTTTTTTTGAACTGGCCCGTTGGTATTGGTTTTTTGTATTTCGAGAACCGTTCGATGAATTTGGGGGGGTGGTATTGTACGGGTCGGGCGGGTTTTGTTTGGTTATTGGAGAATTTTTTAGATGAGACGTTTAGTTTTTGTGTTGGTGTTTTTGGTTTGCGTTATGCTCGGCGGGTGCGATCGGAAGGATGCCGGCGGGGCGTCTTCCGAGACTAAGGAACTGCTGTTGTACTGCGGCGCGGGGATTAGTCCGCCTGTCGATGAGGTTGTCAATGCCTTCTTTACCGAATATGGCGTCAAGGTGGTTACCGATTATGCCGGCGGCGAGGTGCTTCTATCCAAAATAAAGCTCAGCGGCCGGGGCGATCTTTACATGCCGGGCGACAGGTACTACGTTGGGCAGGCCGAGAAGGCAGGTCTGATTCTTTCACGCAGGTCGGTGAGCTACTGGATCCCGACGATCCTCGTACAGAAGGGCAATCCGAAAAACATCTCGCGCCTGCAAGACCTTCTCAAACCGGGCGTTAGAGTGGGCCTGGGCGACCCGAAGGCCTGCGCCATTGGCAGAACAACCTGGCAAATACTTGCCAAAAGCGGTATTACGCGGCAAGACCTCGAGGACAACCTGTTATACCAATCTCTCACAGTAAACGAGCTGGGTATGCAGATACAGGCCCGTTCGCTTGATGCGGTCATTGTCTGGGATGCAATGGCTCTATACTACAGCCAATACGGAGACCAGGCGCCAATTCCTGCTGAGGATAACATCGTCTCGACGGTGGATGTGGGCGTGCTCAAGTTCACTAAGAACCAAGAGTGGGCCGAGAAGTTCGCGGCCTTTCTCGCCTCCCCAAAAGGCCGAGAGATCTTTGCAAAGCATAACTATACGACCAAGAAGCCGAAGTAATATGTTGCGGAGGCGGTCCGGGCCATCCCCCCCTTGGGGGAGGCTGCCACCCTCGAATCTGCGGCAGAGTCGGCACAATTCTGTCGGACACGCATGGCGAGGTCCGGTCTTTATTTGACTTGCAAAGCGGCGTGCAGTTTGCCTATAATGCTCACACAGAAGGCAATATCGGGCAGAACGGAAGTATTTTGGAGTTTGGTTATGATAGCCCAATTATCTAATCCATGGTGGGTTTTTATGCTTTTGGGTGTCGTTGCGGGTGTTATCAGCGGGGCTCTCGGGCTTGGCAGCGGGACAGTAGTTGTGCCGGGGCTTGTGCTCATTTGCTGTTTTGGACAGAAGCCCGCCCAGGGGATGGCGTTGGCTGTTATGGTTCCAATGGCGCTTTTGGGGGCTTTGCGATACTGGCACAACGGCATCGAGATGGACTGGGTCGTTATAGCTTTGGTAATATGCGGGGCGCTGGTGGGCACGCTTGCAGGGACGGAGATAGCGGTTCGGCTGCCGGCGAACGTGCTGCGCAAGGCTTTTGCGATTTTCCTGGTTGTGGTGGCTGTCAAGATGTTCACGATGTCGTCAAAGGCGAGACCGCCTGCCATAGAAGGCGATGCGGCAAATCAGAATACTGTAAATTCAATTGAAAACGGAGACTGAGCTTGCGACGCAGTTTATGTTAAGTAGGGCGTTTTGGGGATAGTATAATTGGCAACAACATCTAATTCACCCTGGCGAGGCTGGCGCGACATCATCTTTATCGCAGGCGCCTTTTTCTTCGTAGCCGTTTTCGTGGTGTTTGTTCTTCTGCTGATAATCGCCGACGCCTTTTATATCGACAAGAACGCGGTCCTCACCGTCCTCAACTCGAATTTCATTCGTCACGCGCTCTGGATGAGCATCTGGACGAGCTTTGCCACCACTTTCATAGCGTTGCTTTTTGCGGTTCCCATCGGGTATTCACTGAGTCGATATCGATTCCCGGGGCGCATATTGGTCGATACCGTTGTTGATTTGCCTATCGTTTTTCCGCCCCTGGTGGCCGGGCTGACGTTGCTGGTATTCTTCGCACAAACGAGCCTTGGAAGATGGATTCAGGACGATTTGGGCCTCGAGTTTGTTTTTCAGCGCAAGGGGATTATCCTCTGCCAGTTTCTGGTCTCGGCGAGCTTTGCGATTCGCTCGGCGAAGACGGCCTTCGACGACGTTGACCGGCGCTTTGAAAATGTGGCATTGACTCTTGGCTGCACTCGGTGGGCCAGTTTTCGGCGTGTCTCGCTGCCGCTGGCCTTGAACGGCATAATCGCCGGGTGCATCCTGACGTGGGCTCGTGCGTTCGGGCTGTTCGGACCGTTGCTGATATTCGTTGGGTCGTTCCGAGGACGGACCGAGGTTTTAAGCACAACGATTTTTTTGGAACAATCCGTGGGCAACATCGAAGTCGCATTGGCCGTGGCGATGCTGATGATACTCGTAGCCGTTATCGCATTGACAACCATCCACCTTGTCGGCGGCAAAACACAGGTGCACCCTTCAGGGTGGTAAATTCCCGCGACTGGGATTGTAAATTATTGTTTTAAGGTTACTTGCCCGCGAACAAACGGGAAATTACAACTGGGAGCACTATAAGACTATGATTCGTGTCGAGCAGCTTTCATTCAGTGTGGGCGATTTCCGTCTTCGCAACTTTAGCCTCGAGGTGGCCCGGGGCAGATACTTTGTTATGCTCGGCCCGCCCGGTTCCGGGAAAACCCTTTTTCTCGAGTGCCTTTGCGGCCTGAGAAGGGCTTGGGCCGGGCGAATCTTCATAGATGGACGGGATGTGACCACGCTGGAGCCTCGTGCACGAGGTATCGGATATGTGCCGCAGGATTATGCGTTGTTTCCGCACCTTTCGGTGAAGCGGAATATCGGGTTCGCCCTGCGCTCCGGGCGTCACAGCAGCGAAGATATCTCGGCGAAGGTCGCTACGATTGCAGAGATGCTTGGGATCAGCCATTTGCTTAGGCGAAATGTCACCGGTCTGAGCGGGGGCGAAAAGCAAAGGACGGCGTTGGCGCGGGCGCTGGTTATGGAGCCGAAGGTTTTGCTGCTTGATGAGCCGGTCTGCGCTCTCGACGAGGAGACGCGTCAAAGTGTGTGCGCTTTGCTTCATCGCGTGCAACGGGACCTGGAACTGACTGTTATCCACGTAAGCCACAATCTCGAAGAGGCGTTCTCCGTGGCCGACAGCGCTGCTATTCTCAACCAAGGCGTTCTGCAGCAGGTCGGGGCGCTCGATGATTTGCTTCGCAAGCCCGACAACGAGTTCGTCGCGCATTTTATGCGTTGTGAGAACATTTTCTCCTCCGCCGCCGGCCTGAAGTTAGCCGGTTCGCATCGCGGCAAGATCAAGATGATGATTCGGCCTGAAGACGTGGTCGTTCTTAGGGCGGGCGAACATGACAGCAAGAATGAAAACGAATTCGGCGTCAGGTTGGTTCGTTGGCGCGATTACGGCGGATACGTCAAGGTCGAACTCAGCGGGCGGTTAAACCTCGTAGCCCATCTGACTCACGCCGCCTTCGCCCGTCTCAAAGCCGAATCCGGCTCTGAACTCATCGCAGTGCTCCCCCCTGAAAACATCCATGCTTTCGGCGTGTGAGGGATGTTGCTTTTTTTCGTCAAAACTTTTATAATGTTCAGAGCGTTTATATGGCGAGCGTCCGATGCATCAGGGGCGATACGTCGTGGTTTTCCGCCGATGGCGGGTTTTAGAGGCCTAAAGGGCAGGTTTTTGCTATGAAGAAATCGCGTTGGTCGGTTTTATCGGCTTTCTTGTTTACTCTATTTTCGATTAGCCCGGTTTTTGCGTGTCAGTACAACGTTCGCGAGACGGGATTCGTTGATTTGGGTACGGAGCCGTACGTTCTGTGCGGGTATGTCGATGGGAATACGCCGGCGGATGTGACCACGGCGTTTAAGGAGGTGGCGGATGCCGGGCTGGCTCAAAGCAACGTTGTGTTTCGGCTGGTTGATATAGATAAGCAGAAGGACCATCCGGCCATCAAGCATTTCGATCCGAACACGCAGACTGCGCCTTGTGCCGTGCTTATCTCTCCGGACGGGCAGACGAAGGCGATAGATGTGTCGAAGCCGGGCGGGCTGGGATTTGAGAAGTTGGTCGGCTCGGTGGTGGATAGGGTTGTGTGGTCGCCTGTGCGGAGCAGACTGCTTGCCGAGGCGGCGAAGAATTACGGGGCTATTATGGTGATTGAAGGGCCTAATGCTGAGGAAAATGAGAAGGCTAAGAAAGAAGCGGCGGCGGCGATCAAGGCGGTGAAATCTCAGATGGAGTATCTGCCCAAGGAGATCGCGAATCCGCCGAGCTATATTGTGATGGATGCAAACTCGGTTCGCAGCGAGCGGATATTGCTGTGGAGCCTTGGGCTGGACGCGAGCGATGTTAATGAACCACTTGCGATTATCGTCTATGGGCGGGGGCGCTG
>JAUVXL010000018.1 GCA_030603595.1 Sedimentisphaerales bacterium
CGTTTGCTTGCCAGTGTGGACGGCCTTGCGTTGGGCAGCGTGGCGGACTTGCAATCGGATACAATGGGAACAACGACTCTGTCCCGGTGACGCCAAAATCTGTTAAGAACTCTATATGACTTGTTCAGCAAGCCCTAATTATGTAGGTCTTTTCTTCGTCTTCATTGTTGCACGCGACTCGTCCTCTGGGGTCGGTAATCAGGGCCTGGCCGGGGTGTGTGAAGACGATGAAGATGCCGTTTTCGTACGAGCGTGTCCTCATCATGCAGAGATTCAAGTCGCCGTGCATTCCGTAAGTGGGGTTGAAGATTACTCTGGTGCCCTTCAAAGTTAGCGTTCTGGATGTTTCGGGCCAGCGGCGGTCGGCGCAAATCATCACACCAAACGGCCCGAAATCCGAGTCATACACATCAAGATGGTTGCCGGGGGTGTATTTGTGGTCGTGGTTCTGGAGATGCAGTTTGTCATACATTCCGACAAGGGCGCCGCCGCGGTTATATATAAGTGCGGTGTTGAATACGGCGTCCTTTGCCTTGCGAGTGCAGCCGAAAACCACCCACGCCTTTTTTCTGCGGGCCCAGCTTGATACGCCTTGGGCGTACTCGGATTTTTGCGGATCGATTGCGTAGTTGATCATGTCCTCTTTGGCCACTGATTTTTCCGTGGAGACATATCCATCCAGAAAACCTTCCGGCGTAACGACGACATCGACATCGCCGCTCTTGGCGACATCGCCGAGAATAGCCATCAGTTTGTGATGATTGGCCTTCATCTTGCCTTTTTCCGGATAGACCTTTATCTGTGCGACGCGAATCTTGGAAAGGTGAGGTTTGCTGTCGGCTTTGTTGGGCGTTTCGGGTTTGGCCGGGACGACACGGGCGCCGATGCCTATCGCGCCGGCGGTCCTGAGAAAACTGCGACGGTCGAATTCCATAACGAATCCCCCGGATTCACAATGCAATCAATCTTCATATTGTGCGGCTACTTGGGCCGAGTCTATGGTATCGCAAGAGAGGCGAGTTGTAACTGAAAAAAATATGGTTCGGCGGGCTGCAAACAGTTACAATCGGCCGCTGTTGAGCTTTGGAGAATGGTGTCTCGATCAAAAAGGAAAACGAGATGAAATTGAGAGCATTATTCAAGTTTGTATTTGTCAGCACTGTTGCATTGTATCTTCTTGCCGTCATCGCGCCTGGGACTTTGGCCGACGACAATTTCGCTCCCGGGATTCAGGAATTGTACAAGCTCGACCGATTGGCCGTTTTCAGGGAATCTGTCGAGGTCGCATCGCAGTCGAGCTATGACCGCACGGGGGGTAATAACGACGGTTTCGGCGGACAGTATTCCTATGTCCGCAAGGAAGACGATGGGCTTGTATTGGTTGATTTGAAGGGGCCGGGGGTGATTTATCGAATCTGGACCCCGACGCCTACGGACGATGTGATGGAGTTCTATTTCGACGGCGAGAGCGAGCCGAGAATAAAGATCAAGTTCCGCGAAATGTTCATGGGCGGGCATCCGGTATTTGTCCGTCCCTTAGTCGGCTATGGAGCGGGCGGATTCTACAGCTATATACCGCTGCCCTATGAGAAATCCTGCAAAATCCTGATTCGCGCCGAGCGGATACAGTTCTACCAAATCAACTACGCCACCTACCCGAAGGAAACGGCGATAAAGACCTTTTCGTCGAAAGCGTCAAATGAATATCGTCGGCATCTCGAAAAGGCGATGAGATTGTTCGATTCCTGCGGGTCGGACATCAGTTCGTACACTGCTGCTCCTGGAGAAAAGATCGAGCGACTTCGCTCGAGCAAGGCGCTGAAGCCGGGAGAGGCTGTAACGGTTTTCGAGGTTGATAGCCCGGGCAGGATTGTCGGGATTCGTATGGGACCTGCCGAGGCCTTTGCGGGCAAGAATCGCGACATCGTCCTTCGAGCGTACTGGGACGGCGATAAGAAGGCTGCGATTCTCAGCCCTGCCGGGGACTTCTTCGGCTATGCGTGGGGAAAGCCGGCGATGAAATCTTTGCTGATCGGGACCGCCGACGGGACCAATTATTGCTACTATCCGATGCCGTTCGACAAATCCGCTCGAATTGAGTTGGTTTCGCAACAAGATTCCAGCGCGAAGCAGACAACAATTGAGACGGAAGTAATGTTTGCGCCGATTGGCAGGCGGAATAACGAAGGCAAGTTCTACGCAATATGGAGAAGGGAAAATCCAACCACAAAGGGCAAGCCCTTTACCTTCATCAGGACTGGAGGACGCGGACACCTGGTCGGCTTTATCCAACAGTCGCAGGCGTTTGAATCCGGCGGCACATACTTTTTCGAAGGCGACGACCAGACAACAATCGACGGCAAGCTCGTGATCCACGGGACGGGCTCGGAGGATTTCTATAACGGCGGTTGGTACGATGTGCCGGGCAGGTGGGAGGCGAAGCGGTCATTTCCTCTGAGCGGCTGCCTGGGCTATAAGAAGCATCTCGGCAGGACTGGAGGATACCGCTTGCTCCTGGGCGACGCCTACGCGTACCGCAAGAGCATCCTGCAGACTATCGAGCACGCACCCACCGGAAACGAGCTTCTGAACGACTATTGCGGCTTGACATTTCTATACTCGCAGGCAAGACCGACATGCCAGTTCAAGCTGCCGGCAGCGAGCGATAGGAAGGTGGTCGATCTGAAACGTATTGTCTTTGCGACGTGGTGGAACGTTCCGATTTATGCTTTTTCGTACCGCGATATGACTCTCACAAAAGCCGGGGAGAAATTCGACGGCAAAGACGTTCGGTTCCTCTCGATGAAGGCGAAGGGGAACGACTGGTTCGGGCATCATTTTATCTGCTTTACATGCGAGCTTCCCGCCGCGGGTACCTACAAGGTGAGCCTGGACGTTATCAAGGGGCCGGGGCAGGGGAAGGCGCAGTTGTTTATGGATGAGGCGCCGGTTGGGCCGGTTGTGGATATGTATGCCGAGAAGAGAGAGCATGCGCCGAATGAGTATATCGCCACGCTCGACTTGAACGAAGGGCCGAATAATCTGCTGTTCAAACTCGTGGGCAAGAGCGAGAAATCCGAAGGACTGGGGCTGGATTTGACCGGTATCATCTGCGAACGAGCGGATTGAGCACAACTCGCCTTGCGCGATCCGGGCAAGGCTGTCGGGTCATGTTAAATCAGAGCAGATTTCCTATTGCGTAATGTGCGCCATATCCTATGGCAATGAAGGCGGCAACGACAAGAGCCAAAAGTATGAGAAGCACAATGACTGCAGCGAGGCTGTCGTCTCTAAGGCCTGAGATGAACCATTGGCCAAAAGTCAGGCCCGGGGGGGTGGTTGTTGGCACTTTCACGGGCCTTGGCTTAGGCTGTTTCTTTGGTTTGGCCTGGCGTTTTCGCCTGGCCTTGGCTTTGGGCTTGTGGGCGGGCGGTTCATCCGCCGGCAAGAGGGGCTCATCGTCCGGGAGGGTGGGTATCTCGTCCTCGGATTCGAGCGCGTCTAATTCGGGCAATTCCAAATCGGGCAAGGCATCTTCGAGCGATTCAAGTTCGGATGCGTCGAAATCCGTCTCATCCGAAGCGGACGGTTCGAGCGGGTCCAATTCCGGAATTTCGGGTTCTGCCATTTTAATCTCCTCGGATTCTGTCTCGAGCGTGGTAGGTATTGTGGCCAGTGGCGGCGGCGGCTGAAGATCATCGTGTAAAGGTTCAGTCGGCGGCTCTATACCTTCCCGACGAGCAATTTCCTCTATTTCGTTTACTTTGAGCAGGAGGCTTGGGCCGTCGCGGAACTCCCGCAGGGTCCCCTGCCTTACCATCTCTTTTAGCTCTTCCTCCGACTTGCCAAGTCTTTGGGCGGCTTCCTCTACCGAACAAAACATACCGGCCATACTCAAATTCCTCCTATGGGCAAGCCGCACAGCTTGCCGTGTCATCTCATTTTGGAGAAACGTCTATGTACTAATATCCTATATTGTACATTTTTCAGTCGGGCTTGTCCAGCAATTTCCCTGGATTATCGGCTTTTCGGGTTTTTTTGCGAGGGGGTATTGGGCGGGTATAGAGGGGTGAAAAGGGCCATTTCGCCCGGAAATCGCGTCATATCGTGGTCGAAGATAGGGTTTGACGCCGGTGAGGCGGGGCTGTTATATTATTGGGACGATGCACGGCTGTTTTGCCGTGCGGCACGGTTTGTCTGTGTCTTAACGGACCGAGAACGCCCGGATGTAAGGAGCTTGATAATGAGATATGTAATTCATCTTGGAATAGTCTGTTTTCTTCTTGCCGGCTGCGGGGCGAAGCAGAAGACCGACGTTGCCGAGGGCAAGGCAGCGAAGGGGCAGAGCGCAAAGGTGCTGATTGTCACCGGTGTCGATTATCCGGGGCATAAGTGGAAGCTGACGGCGCCGGTTTTGGCCGAGGCGATAGCGGCGGATAAACGGTTGGAGGTGACTGTAACCGAGGAGCCGAACGATCTGGCAAGCGACGAGCTTGGCGATTATGATGTTATCGTGCTGCACTTTATGGACTGGGAGGTCCCCGATCCGGGGCCGGCGGCGCGGGCGAATCTCAAGCGCGTTGTCGCGAGCGGCAAGGGATTGGTTCTGGTTCACTTTGCGTGCGGGGCGTTTCAGGAGTGGCCCGAGTTCGTCGAGTTGGCGGGGCGCGTGTGGGACCCGAAGCTGCGAGGGCACGACCCGCACGGCAAATTCACCGTCAAGATTACGGACGCTCAGCACCCGGTTATGAAAGGGATTAGTGAGTTTGAGACTGTTGATGAATTGTACACGTGCCTGGCGGGCGAGACTCCTATCAAGGTGCTGGCGACGGCGCGTTCGAGAGTTGACGGGAAGGATTATCCGATGGCCTTCGTGTTGGACTACGGCAAGGGGCGGGTTATGCACAGCGTGCTCGGGCACGATGTTCAGGCGTTTGCGAGCCTGGGTGTGAAGCGGCTCTTTCGCAATGCCTGCGCGTGGGGCGCGGGGTTGGCGCCTTTGGAATAGACAGAATCGAATAGCATAGGAAAGGACGCCCAAGAAGCTTATGGAGTTGAAAATTTCAGTTGAATAGTAGAAGGGACCGGTGATAGACTAATGTAACGGTCAGGGTGGCCGAAGCCGCCTGCCGAGATGTATAGATAGTTTCTGGTACGGAAAGTAACAACCGCCAATGTCACCCCTGCGAAGCTTGTGCCCGCGAAAGCGGGTAGCAGGGGTCCAGAGCGACAAGGCTGGATTCCCGCTCCCCGGTCGGGGTCGAGGACAAGCTCCGCGGGAATGACAAATGCTGTTTCCGCAACAGAAATTGGATAACGATAACACTATTTGAGTATAAGGAGAAAGTGTAATGAAAGTCGGATTCAATATGTTGCTGTGGACGGGTCACGTTACCGATGAGGACCTGCCGATGTTGGAAGTGCTCAAGAAGGTTGGTTTCGACGGGGTGGAGATACCTGTTTTTGGCGGTGAAGTTGCGGAGTTTGAGAAGGTTGGCAAGGCGATCAAGGACAACGGTTTGGGTTGTACGTCAGTTACGGTTATCCCGGACGAGGAGCATAATCCGGTCAGTGCGGACGCCGCGCATCGGCAGGGCGGCGTGGATCATCTCAAATGGGCTATTGAGTGCTCGGCGGCGCTGGGTTCGGATGTTCTTTGCGGGCCTTTCTATCAGCCGTTGGGCGTATTCACCGGTGAAGGCCCGACCGAGGAGGAGAAGCAGCGTGCCGCTGAGGTGCACAAGCAGGTGGCCGACGATGCCGCTGCGGCAAACGTTGCCTTGAGCCTTGAGTTTCTCAATCGGTTCGAGTGCTACTTTCTAAATACGATGGCCGATGCGGCTGCCTACGTCAAGCGGGTCGGTCATCCGAACGTCGGCGTCCTGTACGATACGTTCCACGCGAATATCGAGGAGCAGGACCCGGTCGGCGTTATCACAAAGTATAGCGACGCCATCAACCATATTCACATCAGCGAGAATGACCGCGGGACGCCGGGCAAGGGTCACATCGACTGGGCCGGGACGTTTAAGGCTATTCGTTCGAGCGGATACGACAAGTGGCTCGTGATCGAGGCCTTCGGGCGTGCGCTGCCCGATTTGGCGGCGGCGACTCGCGTTTGGCGGGATTTCTTCCCGAGCCGCGAGTCGGTATATACCGAGGGCGTTAAGTTCGTTAAGGATCAGTGGGAAAGAAGTGCCTAAAGTTTGGAGTGACTAAAGTGCCTAAAGTTAGGAGTGACTGAAGTTGTGGATAAGCACACTTTAGGCACTTTAGTTCGCTTATTATGAAGGAGAAATACTATGCGTACTGTTTATATGAAACTTGTTTTGATTGCATTGATTGTTGTTTGCATGGCAGCCGGTTCGGCGGTTGCTGCCGAGTTTAAGCCTATCTTCGACGGCAAGACGCTCAATGGCTGGAAGTCGTCCGAGATGAGCCATTGGTCCGTGGCCGACGGCGCGATTGTGGGGCAGACCACGGCGCAAAAGCCCGCCAAGGGCAATCAGTTCCTCGTGTGGCAATTGGGGGGATTGGACGATTTCGATCTGAAGCTCAAATACCGCATCAGCGGGACGAACAGCGCCAATTCCGGAATTCAGATTAGAAGCCAGTTCCACGAGGAAGGCTTCGTCAGCGGTTATCAGGCTGATATCGATATGGCCGGTAACTACGCCGGGGCGCTCTACGACGAGCGAGGCAGGGGGATGCTGGCCGAACGCGGGCAAAAGACGACTATCGCCACGGGCAACAAGCAGAGCAAGGTCTCGATCGGCGACGCCCAGGCGCTGATGAAGATCGTGAAGAAGGGGGACTGGAATGAGTATGAGGTAATCGCTCAGGGTAATCATATAACTTTGAAGATTAACGGCAAGGTTACGGCGGAGGTTATTGACAACGATACTAAGGACCGGGAGTTCGCCGGCGTCTTGGCGCTTCAGTTGCACGCCGGGCCACCTATGAAGATTGAGTTCAAGGATGTTCAGCTCAAGAGGTTGAAGATGGCGGGCAAGAAAAAAATCGTCCTGGTGGCCGGGCCCCGCAGCCACGGCCACAACGCGCACGAGCACAAGGCCGGGAACTTGCTGCTGGCCAAATGGCTCAACGAGAATGTGCCGGGTATCTTTGCGGCCACTTATGACAACGGCTGGCCTAAAGACCCGACGGCCTTCGATAACGCCGATTCTATCAGCATCTACTGCGACGGCGGAGGTGGGCACGTCGCAATGCAGCATCTCGACGAAATGGATGCGATGGCCAAGAAGGGCATGGGTATCGCGTGTCTGCATTACGGCGTCGAGATTCCCAAGGGCAGGCCCGGCAATTCAATGCTCAACTGGACCGGCGGATATTTCGAGACGAACTGGTCGGTTAATCCGCACTGGAAGGGCGAGTTCAAGAAGTTCCCCAAGCACCCGATTACGCGTGGCGTCAAGCCGTTCGACTTAGACGATGAGTGGTATTACCACATGCGTTTCGTCAAGAATATGAAGGGCGTTACGCCTGTTCTGACGGCGATACCGCCGGAGAGCACACGCAAGAGGCCGGACGGCGCTCACAGCGGCAATCCTACGGTTCGCGCGCGAACGGGGATGCCGGAGCACGTAGGCTGGGCGTACGAAAGGCCGGGCGGCGGACGCGGGTTCGGGTTCACCGGCGGGCACTGGCATCATAGCTGGGCGCATAACGATTATCGCAAGCTCGTGCTCAACGCGCTGGTCTGGATTACGGAGCTCGAAGTGCCTGTCAACGGCGTGGAGTCCAGGGTTCCCACTATCGCCGAGCTTGAGGCCGACCAGGATTATCCCAAGTCCAACAACTGGAATCCGGAGAAGATTAAGAAGCAGATTGAAGAGTGGAACGGCTGAGCCGTTTTGAGTTATACACAATCTATTGCAAATTTTCGGGAAGGAGTACGATTATGCGCGCATCGAGAATGAGAAAACTGGTAATGCTGGCTTGTTTGGGTCTGATGGTTGTTTGTTGCATTTCTGTGCAGGGGGCGTTTGCCGCTAAGTATCGGCGGATCAGCGTTTCGGATTATGTCGATAAGATGAAGGGCGGGTGGATCGGCCAGATGGCGGGCGTCGGCTGGGGCGGGCCTACGGAGTTTCGGTGGAAGGGCGAGATCATCCCCGAAGATAAGATGCCGAAGTGGAAGCCGGAGTTGATCAATCAGTTTCACCAGGACGATATCTACGTCGAGATGACGTTCCTTCGGTCGCTGGAGTTGCACGGTATGGATGTCTCGATTCGCCAGGCGGGCATTGATTTCGCCAATAGCGGCTACCCTCTTTGGCATGCCAATAACGCCGGTCGAAGCCTCTTGCGAAGCGGCATTGCCCCGCCGGATTCGGGCCATCCGAAGTTCAATAAACACGCCGACGATATCGATTATCAGATCGAGGCCGATTACGCCGGGCTTATCGCGCCGGGACTGCCCAACGTGGTTATCGAATTGGGCGAGAAGTTCGGGCGGCTGATGAACTACGGCGACGGCCTCTATGGGGGCCAGTTCGTCGGCGGGATGTATGCCGAGGCGTTCTTCGAGGACGATATGGTTAAGCTTGTGCAGGCTGGGCTGAAATGCGTGCCCCGAAAAAGCCAGTTCGCCGAGTGCATCGAAGATGTGCTCGACTGGTATAAGAAATACCCGGACGACTGGAAAAAGACGTGGGGACTTGTCGAAGAGAAATACCAGGACAACCATGACTATCGTCGTTTCTCGTGCGGCGGTCCTGAAAGCGATTTCAATATCGACGCCAAAATCAACGCCGCGTATATCGTGATGGGGCTGCTCTACGGTGAGGGCGACCCGGACGCGACGATCGTTATCTCGACTCGCTGCGGGCAGGACTCGGACTGCAATCCGTCTAATTCAGGCGGCGTGCTGTTCACGACAATCGGCTTTAAGAATCTTCCCGACAAATTTAAGTCTGCTTTGAATTCCGAAGGCAAGTTCAGCCATACGCCTTACAACTTCCCGATGCTGATCGAGGTGAATAAGAAGCTGGTTCGCCAGGCGGTCGAGCAAGCGGGGGGCCGAATTGAGACAGCAGGCGGCGAAGAGGTGCTTGTGATTCCGGTCAGAAAGCCCAAGCCTACCAAGCTCGAACAGTGTTGGGAGGCGGGACCGATTGCCAACAGCAAATTCACCGAAGCCGAGATGGAGCAGATAACCGCCACCGCTGGCATCGATATGAAGAAAGCCGCCGAGAAGTTCGGCGGCGGCTGGAAGATCGCCAAGTGCGGCGGAGATATGAGCCCGGGATTCTACGAGGAGACGCACGGCAAGGAAAATGTGCTGATGACGCATCCCTTGAATGAGGGGACAGGCTGTGTCTTGTCAAAGAAAGTCAAGATTCCGGCCGGCAAGGCGACTCTCGCTTTGACCGTAGGCCATCACCCCGAAGGCGACTGGGTCCTGATTGTAAAGGCCGACGGAAAGCAACTGCTCAAGAAGACCATCGGCCCGGAATCTGCGAAAGACCTCTGGACGGACGTTGCGGTGGACCTGTCGAAATACGCCGGCAAGGAAGTGAAGCTCGAACTGATAAACCAGCCAAGCGAATGGAAGTTCGAGGCCGGCTATTGGGCCAAGATTGATCTGGTGAGCAAGTAGTACGGTATCACATTTGTGGCTTGTCATTCCCGCGAAGCTTGTCCTCGACCCCCGATCGGGGAGCGGGAATCCAGATTCTAAAGAAATGGATTCCGCATCGAGTGCGGAATGACAACTTATAGATTCGATTGTTACAGAGTAGCAGGACGTTCGGTTGACTTCGGTATTGTGCTACATAACCGCCGCCACAGGGGCGGCGGCTAAACGCATGGCATGTTGGCTGGGTCTGAGAAATCGCCGCGGGGACGCGGGGTGAATTCACGGGCTGGAAGCCCGCGCGACTGTGATTCTGATTGCCTGGCCGCCTTTGACTGTCATTTTCGCCTTTAGGATGGTGTCTGAGTTTACGACAAGGCGTTCGATTTTGACGTGGGTGCGCGTTGGGACTGCGGGGTCGTCGCTGTAAATGTGGGCGGTGTATTGTTTGCCTTTGGCGAGGAAGGTCAGCGGGATTTCCAGCGTTCGGGCCTCGCTGCTGTTCATGCAGCCGATGCACCAGTCTTGGCCGGAGCGGCGGGCTATCACTGCATATTCGCCGATTTCGCCGTGGATTACCTTGGTATCGTCCCAGACTGTGGGGACGTGGTCGAAGAACTCAAGCTCGGGCTCATCGCCGATTCCGCCGCGACTGCCCCCCGCCCCGCCTGCACTGGACGGGGATGTTTGCGGGCGGTCGTACCAGTAGAGGAACTGCCACGGGCTGTAGAAGCAGACGGCCTTGGCGAGTTGATATGCGTGGGTGGCGTTTCTATCGACCCGCCCGTCGTAGTAGCAAATCGTATTGTCCGCGGCGCCGGCGAGCATACGCGTGAAGAGGATGGTCAGCGTTTGGGTGTTTGAGGGGCTTGTCTCGTCGCCGCCTATTCCTTCCTGCGTCATAAAATTCGGATAGGTTCGGCTGTAGCCGGTTGGGCGATATTCATCGTGAACATCGACCATCAGGTGGTATTTGGCGGCCTTGCGGACGGCTTCGTGGAGCCAGGCGGTCCACTTCTGCGAACCGACATTCACGAAGCCGTACTTGACTCCCTTAATGCCCCACTTTTCATATAGAGGCAGAATCTCGTCGAGTTGGCGTTCAAGGGCCTTGTGGTTTACATACACCAAGATACCGATATTGCGTTTCTTTGCGTATTCGATTACGGCGTGCAAATCGAGTGGCCCCTTCGAGCGTTTCGGATCGACGGATATCGTCCGTGCGTCCGATTGGTCGCTACCCTCCGGGCCGTACCAGCCTGCATCGAATTCGACGTACTGAAGGTTGTGTGCGGCGGCGAAATCGACGCACGCCTTGCCGCCGGTGGTGGTTAGCGTGACCTCGCGGATTACCTTGCCCGGCTTGATCCAGGATGTGTCCTCGATGGCGCACGGCTCGTTGAGGTTCAGCACCATATAATTGCGTTCGAGCAGTTGGCCGGGCGTATCGCCGAGAAGGATGAACCGCCACGGCGTCTTGAAAGGCGCGGAGGCCTTGACTTCGCTCGCCAGAGAGCTAACCAAGGTGTATGGTTGGTCTTTCACCGGCGAGAGGCGCATCCGTGCGTAATCGACCAGGCCAGCCTCGCCCACCGCAGCGAAAATATTATCGTGTATCTGAATAGTCGTGGGTCTTTCGCAATTATTCTTGATCTTACTCAGCGTCACCTTGCTGTATCGGCCCTGGGCGGAATAGACCACCCAGGCGGTGTGGTCGCCGGTGAAGCGGAACCGCGTTTTCTCCGCGGAAACGACGAAATCGCCCAGTTGGTTCTGCTTGGGTATGGTATAGCAAAAAGCTGCGCCTTCGTCGTATGCGCGGAATGTCAAGGCCAGCCGACGAGCGGGCGGGCCGGTTTCTTTTAGTTGCACGATGAGGTAATTGTAGTTGTCGGGGATGGTCTTTCGCTCCGCATAGACTGGCGACCACGTGCTGTTTTGGGAGCCTCGGACGACGTTGACAACCTCGAAGCCGGCCTGCAGAGGAGGGGCGTCCTTGAGAGAAAGCGCCAGGCGTGAATCGGATACGATGATTCGACCTTTGTATGATACAGAGTAAACCGGGCAAGCCGATCGGCCGACGAGGTCTTTTACGTCGAAGATTATTACGACGTTTCGGTCCGGCGATGTGACGACGTGCGGTTTGGCTGCGGCTTGAGAGGCGACGGCCAAAAACACGCACAAGACGCCGCTGCGAAATCGTGAAACCTTCGAGTGTCGATGATACGTTCGATTGTCCATAATGGATTCCTCTGTTTTCGGTATATTGCCGGCCGTTTTAAGGTTGAGCCGTCAGAACCGCTACGACGTTTATTCCGTTAAAGAGCGCATGGATGAAAATAGGCCGAAACAGCGAGCCGCTCTTTTCGTATGAATAGCCCATGCAAATTGAGAGCACAAACAGGGCCGGCCAATGACCCGCGTCGGCATGTGCGGCTGCGAATAATGTCGAACTTGCCGCAATTGAGAGCCATGCCGCTTGCGGGTACTGCAAATCGGCCAGAAACGTGCGTATGACCGTCTGAAAGAGGCCTCGAAAGAGCAGTTCCTCGAGGACGGGCGCCGCAACTGCGGCAACGACGAAAATCAACACCCGAAGCGACCATTGCGAATACCGGCCTATCAGCTCGAGTTGCTCGTGCCGGGGCATCTCGAAATCGGGCCCCCAGATCATCGTGCCGAACCTTATCGTCAGCACTATCGCGGCCATTACGAGCGGCCAGATGCACAGCAGATTCATAATCGCTGCGAGGAAATCCTTGTGTATGGTCCTGATATCCAGGCCGAACCCCTTCAATCGCCGGTCGAAATAGTGCTTCGCCAGAAAGATGGCTCCGGTGCCTATGGTAATTCCACAGAGGCAATAGATGAGGTTCGTCAGGCCGGCCTCCTGCCATTCCGGCAAATCAGGCATCAGCAGACCAGCGATCCGAAGGGCCAGAGGAACGGACGCAAACCAGATAAAAAGCACGATAAGCGGCAGATAAGGCGGCATACTATTAGAGCGAGGAGCGGAATCGACGAGGGCCTTTCTGCCCCAGGACGTTCTCAGCAGCCAGACTGCGAATAATGTCAGGCCGGCGCCGGCGATGATTTGAGCTGTTGTGACGGTTTCGGCGAATTGCCTCAGCGATTCGGATACGCAGAGGATTTGGGCACGGGCGGTGATGTTGCAGGCTCCGAGGGAGATGATATTGGGAATATTCATTGATATAATCTTTTGGCGACCTTGAAGCCGGAGCCTTCTTGTATTACATTAGTTAATTGCTGTTGTGGAAACAGTGTTTGTCATTCCTGCGAAAGCAGGAATCCAGTTTTTTGGGCGTGGCCCCCTGCTTTCGCAGGGGTGACATCGGCAATTTCGCCTTTTCACGACAGGAACTAGTTACGTTTGAACCGGGATTTTGCACAGTATTGCAAATTGAGGCCGGCTTTTCAAGGAAAATAGAGTATGGATGTATTTCACATTGAAGGACCGGTGCGGCTTTCGGGCGGCGTTAGCGTCAACGGCTCCAAGAATGCCGCGCTGCCGATTATGGCCGCTGCGATTCTTGCCCCAGGTAAGACAGTTCTCAAATCAGTGCCTCACCTCTCCGATATTTCCGTTTGCGTCGAATTGTTGGGCGAGTTGGGCTGTAAGGTCTGCAGGGGTGACAACGGCGATATGTCCATAGATTCGACCGTGATAGATAATCCGGTCGGCGAGTACGAGATCGTTCGCAAGATGCGAGCTAGTATCTGCATTCTCGGTCCGCTGCTGGCGCGTTGCGGGCGGGCTGAAGTATCTATGCCGGGCGGGTGCGCGATCGGCGATAGGCCCGTGAACCTGCATATTCGTGGATTGGAGGCCCTCGGCGCTCAGATCCATCTCAAGAACGGGTATATCATAGCCGAGGCGCCAAAAGGGTTGAGAGGCGCCGATATCTTCCTGGGTGGTCCGTTCGGCTCGACCGTATTGGGCACTGCGAATGTCCTGATGGCTGCGACGCTGGCCAAGGGCCGGACGGTCATCGAATCGGCGGCATGTGAGCCGGAGATAGCGGACTTGGCCAATTGCCTCAACAAAATGGGGGCCAGGATCAGCGGTATCGGCTCGCCGCGGCTTACCATAGAGGGAGTCAGCGAGCTAAAGGCGGTCGAATACGAGGTAATTGCCGACCGAATCGAGGCCGGGACGTTCATGGCCGCCGCCGCGATAACTTCGAGCGAGCTGCGCGTCCGAAACTGCCGCCTCGACGATATGATGGCCGTTGTCCACAAATTGCGAGGAATAGGGGTAACAGTAGAGCCAAACGGCGACGGGTGCACAGTTGCCGCATCCGGTTCGATTAAGACGGCGGATATCACAACCCAGCCGTATCCGGGATTCCCAACAGATTTACAGGCGCAGTTCATGGCCCTCCTATCCCTCGCCGACGGCAACAGCGTAATCATAGAAAAAATCTTCCCAGACAGATATATGCACGTAGCCGAACTAAACCGAATGGCCGCGAACCTGCGAAAAGAAGGCCCGACCGTCATCGTCGCCGGCGTCAAGAAGTTGATCGCGGCGCCGGTGATGGCTTCGGACCTGCGGGCCTCGGCCGCACTGGTCCTGGCAGGCTTGGCCGCCGAGGGCACAACGACGATTAGCAGAGTCTATCACATCGACAGGGGCTACGAGAGAATCGAAGAAAGGCTCAATCCCCTCGGTGCGAAGATTGTCCGAGAAAACGTATAGCTGAATTTTCGGGGTTTGAAAAATGAAGGTGCTACGAAAACTATTTATCACTATTCCCTTGATTATTGTCATCCTGCTGATTGTGGCCGTGGTGCTGGTTGGGCTTTTTGCCGACCGCGCGGTCAAGATGGGGGTCGAGAAGGGCGGCTCGGCTGCGTTGCCGGTGGCCGTTAAGGTCGGCAGTGTTGACTTGTCGATTCTGGGCGGGAAACTCGCTTTGCACGACCTCGTGGTTGAGAATCCCGAGGGCTACAAACACGAGAACCTGCTCGAATTAGAGAGCGGTTCGGTCGAGGTCAATATCAGGTCTCTGCTGAGCGATACTGTCAAAATAAAACAGATCAAACTCGACGGTGCAGTAGTTGTTCTGGAGCAAAAGGACCTCCTGCGAAACAATATCAAGGACATAATAAAGGCGCTTCCCAAGGGAAAAGAAGCTGAAGAGGGACCTGCTGCAGAGGGCAAGAAGCTGCATATCGAAGAGTTGATAATCAGCAATACTACGGTGAAACTGAAACTGCTTCCCTTGCCCGGGAAGGTTGACACGATTCCGTTAAAGCTTGGAACTATCACGATGACCGATCTGGGCGGCGACAACAAGCTGAACACGGCTAAGTTGATTCAGACGATTCTCTCGGCCATCTCTCGTGGAATAGCCGAGCAGGGCAAGGGAATCCTGCCCGATGATTTGGTGAATGGGCTTTCGGGAGCCCTGGACAAAACATTCGAGACCGGCAAGGAAATTATCAAAGAAGGCGCCGAGGCCGGTAAGAAGATATTAGAGGGCGCCGGAGACGTAGGTAAGGGAATCGGCGATGGGCTCAAGGGCCTGCTGCCGGGCAAGAAGAAGGAAGAGTAGTCCTTCAGCTTGGGGGCTCAAACCTGATGGCATGTTCTTTTCTGAAAGGAGTTCAAGATGCTCAGGCACTACCTTATTCTGGTTGTTGTAATGTTGGGTCTTGCACAGGAAGCGTCGGCTTCAAAGGCCCCGACGGGCAATCCGAAGGATTTCAAGGTGAAGACTTGTTTGCATTCGGTAAGCTATGCCGGTTTCTGGCGGGGACAGGCCAGGTTGGGTGTCGATGAATTCCTGGTCAAGGCCAAACAGCTCGGATTTGACGGTGTAATGCTGATGGCCAAGCGTCCGCACGTGAGCCTTCTGGACTACGATTCTGCCGCTCGAAAGGCGCTGCGACGCAGAATAGAAAGCCTCGGGCTTGAATTGGTCTGCCTGGCCGGATACACCGACTTCACCGCAGGCGTCGATAAGGCGGGCATTCCGAACGTTGAGATTCAGGCCTGCTACGTCGAGCAGCTCGCCGAGCTGGCTGCCGATTTGGGGACCGATATGGTGCGGATATTCACCGGCTATGAGCGTTCGGGCGTTCCGTTTGACAAGCAATACGCGATGGTTCTCGAAGGGCTAAAGCTCTCCGGCAGGAAGGCGGCCCGCTACGGCGTCACCCTTGCCGTCCAGAATCACCACGATATCGCCGTGCACCACGATATGATGTATTGGCTTCTCAAGGAAGTGAATCTCCCCAACGTCAAGGCCGCATTCGATGCGTGGTCGCCGACGCTGGAAGGCTTGAGTTCCGAGCAGATCAAGGCCGCCGTATTGAAAATGAAGCCCTTTATTGTCCACACCACCGCTGCGGACTATGTCCGTCTGCCGCGTTACCGCTACGAGAGCGGTTTGACCAATTATGTGCAGAGCGAGACTCTGATTCGAGCCGTCCCGATGGGAAAGGGGATCATAGACTACGAGACCTTCTTCAAAACCCTCAAGGAAATCGGCTACCAGGGATACATCGCCTACGAAATGTGCGAGGTCCTGGATGGTGGAGGCGATATAGAAAACCTGGACAAGACGGCAAAAGACTTCCTCGAATACGTCAAAAGGCTGTAGGTAAGGATTGTCCGGTTAACAGGTGAAGATGGGACCGTTGAAAAAGTTCAAATTCACCACGAAGGGTGGCACGGTCAAACTTGTTTGGCCGTGTGTCCAGACACCGAGAATCGCCTTTTGTGCCATTGGCCGGTCATTGCTATGGGGTTTTTCAACGGCCCCACACGCGCCAATATCCCTGGAAACAAACGCCTCATTAAAAGACCAGCCGCGAGGCGTCCAATTAGAATACCGAGTAAAGGCCATCAATAAACCCGGCCAAAGCGGACCGTCGAATACTATTGCTGTAGTGTTGTAGAGCGTAGAGCGTGCAGCGGATAGCGGATAGAAAAACTACTATACGCTATACGGTAACCGCTATCTTTTCCTTGACGGCAAGTGGGGCCTTTGGGTTATTAAGTGATTCTCCATGGGGAAGCATCTGCCCATTCTGCAAGACCTACGCCGAAGACGGGGGAAATCCCCCGCAAGTGGCGACTAAGGGGAAAAGTCGTATTCGAGTCTAATAGTATCAGTTGATACATTTTTTACTATAGCAGCAAACGGGCTTTCATTTGAATTGAGTATTTTAGGCAGATACTCTTTAGAACATCCAGGTGTAAGACTTAGCCTGTTATCGATAGTCCTAAAATGCCATACCACTGGTTTTCTTATTTGTGCCTGCGCAATTACAAACTCACGTTGTTGGCCTAACCACCAGATAAGCTTGCTGGTTATGTCCTCAGGATCGGTCAATTTATGTGGCCTATTATTGATGGTTGCGGCAATGTTTGTTTGTGAAGGCAGCGATTCATCTTGATCGCCTGCAGACAGATTCTTATCCTCTGAAGGAGGGATAGGAAGGATTGCCTCGATGTAACGCTGATATGCCTGAGATGGTTCTGGCTTGATTTCAAGTATGTCTGCCAGATCATTGACCAACTGGTGTAACTGCGAGCCGCTGTCACAACTTAGAGCGTTTAATCCTGAGAGAGGTCCTTTAAGAATATCAGGCGAAACACCGGGAGCAAGCAGAGGTAACAAGTGTTTGTTTGACCCCCAACGGGCACCAAGTTCGAAAAGGACATACATCGAATCTATGGCCTCAAAGGAAATAAGCCCTATGAAGGCTTTGGTATCACATACTTCAGTTTTAAGTAGTTCGTTTGTGCTAGCACCACCAGGAAGACGGTGGCCGTCAATGCTTGTGCATCGGATTTCGGAGGCGGACAAAGGGAGGGCATTCTTAACTAGTTCGATCAGTTTCTTAACAAATTCTCGATCCTTCGAACTATGGCTAATAAAGAGTTTGATCATGTTTTGGGTCTCCGGAATATGAACAAATTCTAGATTCTCAGAATCCTTCGCTAATGAAACAGGGCCCGTCCGCTTAAGATAATCACAATATGCCATTCCGAATGGGGTGACATCGAATGCATCGTCAGAGGAGAAAGCAACAAGCCCCTCTCGCCCAAGTGTCTCTATATCGCCAATGTATGCTTCAATGCTTTTAGTGTTGGGGCAAACAACCGAGCCTCCTGGCAGCGATCTCCTAACAATAAACTTCTGCAGCTCATTGCGCGGTATGCTCTGGACTACTTCCACGAATTGAATAAGAAGTGATTTTTGCACAGGCTCAAGAAGAATCTCTCTAAATCGCTGGTTCCGCCGCCTTTCTTCCTCGAACGCCTCTCGTATAGAATCCGCCATAGTCATTGGTCTTCCACCATTAATACTCCCATTCCGGGCGAACCCATTCAATAAGTTCATCGTCTAATTGTCCGGTAAATAACAATGACTATACAGTCTTTATAACAATTTCCCGTTGTTTCTTCAACACTATTTAGGGCTTTCTTCTTCTCTTTGCGCCTTGGCGCCTTTGCGGGCGATTAGTTCAATCCTTTTTTTCTCCCGCCAAGGCGCAAAGGCGCTAAGTTATTCTTCGAGTTGGTTGACGCAGCGGGTGATGCCATGCTTAATCAGTTCTTCGTTAAAATTCAAAAGAAAGCCAAGTTTCCGCCCGGTGAGCTTTAAGTAGGTTTGGACCTGCTTTTTGTGAGCGCCGGAGACCTTTTCGACGGATTTCAACTCTACGATGACTTTATCTTCCACTATTAGATCGGCACGGAATCCTTCCTTAAACTGGATTCCCGCATATTCGATTGCGATTGGAACCTGCCTTTGAACCTTCAGGCCCCGTTGTTCGAGTTCATGGGCCAAAATCACTTCATAGACCAGTTCCAGCAAACCCGGCCCCAACGCTCTATGAACCGTCAGTGCTGCATCTACAACAATTTTCCCAATCTCATTTTCTGTCATCTTTACTTTGCGCCTTAGCGCCTCCGCGGGATAAATCTTTTAAGTTTGTGCCCGTATTTGCCAGATGTGCTAAAGATTTCCTTCTGTATAAGAAGTTCCCGTTGTTTCTTCAATACTATTCAGTGCTTTCTTCTCCTCTTTGCGCCTTAGCGCCTTTGCGGGCGATTAGTTCAATCTTCTTTTCTCCCGCCGGGCAGCCTTTTGGATGGTCCGCTCAGGTTATGCGCACCAGGGACGCTGCCTGTTAATTTTGCCGGCGAGTATTTCCTTTGCGATGATTACATCTTCTCTGACCTGGAAATCGAACATTCCCGCGCAGATGAAATCGGCACCGTTTTCGTAGGCGTATTTGAAGGCGTCTCTGGGGTGGATTGCGCCTGCGGCCATTACCTTGTATGCAATCCAGGGCTTCTTGACGTTCTTCATAAACTCGGCGGTTTTTTCGGGCGTCTTCGACCAGATATTGTCGTTCTCCGGCTGTCTTTCGGCTGACCAGTAGTTGTGGCTGTGCAGGGTCTTCATGTAGAAATCGACGTCGAGCCTGGCCTTCTCGCACGCCATTGGGACTTCGATGCTGTGGCCGGCCACGCCAGCGATAGCCCCGTTCTTCTTTATGTAGTCAACGGCTTTTCCGAGCAGATCGACTCTGCCGCCGGCGGCGAACCTATCGGCAACGCCGCCGTGGACATAGGCTCCGATAGCTCCGTTATCGATTGCCTTCTTGGCTTCGGAGATTGGGTCGTTCGTCGTCATCTTGACTTGGGCGATCCACTGGAGCTTTCCGCCGCGGTTGTTCCAGTATCTGTTGATGATCCTGATGCAGTGGTCGTCGAGCCTTAGAATTGCACTGTTTATCCCCACCTCTTCGCAAATCTCGAAGGTTTCCATTACCTTGTCGTCGGTGAAATAGTTGTTCAGCAGCGGTGAGACGTATATCAAATCTCTACTGTGCGCGAAGCCGCTTATGAGATTGCCGCCTGCAAAGACCCTGCTTATCTTGACCTTGCCGATCTTGCCCATAGGCAGGCCCTTGATCGCCCCGGCCGATGCGACCGGGGCAGGTTTCTTCGCTGCCTGAGCCATTAAGGCCTTCTCTTCAAAGCTCAGGCCCAACGCCGCGCCCGCGGATGCGGCGACGGATTTCTTCAGGAAACTTCGACGATTCGTCTCTGACGACATGATTTGCTCCTTCTATTACTGCTTGAGAATACGAATATGAGCACAAGGTGCATTATACCTGGGTTTTGTGTGTTTGTCCATTTTGGAATTGGGTTCGGATTTCGGATGTGGGATGTCGTATGTCGTATTTCGTCCCGCGCCGGGATTGGGTTTGTTTGGGTTTGTTTTTTTTGCGTTGGGTGGGGTGGTTTTTGTTTGTAATTGTTTGGTGTTGCAGGGTTTGTGATGGTTTCTTGAGTTTTGTGATTGGGTTTGTTTTGCGCGGAAGGGGGTTGGTTTGGTGGTAAGATGGGTAAGATTCTCGACTCTTTTTTGTGCGGGCGGGGTATGGGGTTGTTTTCGGGGTTGGCTGGCGATTTTGGGGGAGAACCCCCGGTGAAACCGGGGGCTAAATTGTGTTGAGAATGCGGGATTGGTGGTTCGAGGTTTCTTATTAGGGTTAGTCTTTGTAGTTCGAGTAGGGAATCTCGGTGGAGGTCGAAATCTGCCTGGTCTTCTGTGATTACGACGTCGTGGCGGGCGGATAGGCCGTGCTTTAGGGCGTTTTGGGAGACGACGGCTTTGCCTTTTTGGGTTTTTGGGCCTGTTGATCTTTGTGCATTTTGACGGTTTGAACGGATTTTAGCTTGTGACACCATGTTTTTAGCCTCCTATTAGGAGTTGTATCTTCAGTTTAGTGGGTATTATACCATATTGCGAGTTAGATGTCAAGTTAATTCTTTCTTAACCACAGATACCTAAGGCACAAGTTTCACAGATTTTTACAGGATACCCAAGGCATAAATTTACACTGATGAATTGGGGTGGGGCAGAGAGAAAGTGTTAAAATGGGCAAGTAAAACAGTCTGGACACGGCCAAACAAGTTTGACCGTGCCACCCTTGGTGGCGAATTTGAACTTTTTCAACGGTTCCACAGGCACGAATGGCGGTCCACTGTAGCTGTCTGGTAGAGAGGAAAACGCGATTTTATCGCTCTAAACAGGATTTTCCAGGATGCCGGACTTCCGCACGAAAAACCGAGCGGCCCACGCGTAACTGGCGCATTAGAGGGTGTACGACAAAAAAATGGCACATCGGGCATTGTCCGCCTAATCGGCGCAAAGCCATCTCTCCCTTACGGAAGGCTGCCACGCTCAAATGTTGGACAATATCGCGACAATCTTGTCGGTCGCCCGGATTAGAAGTGGCGTGAGAATCGCTTTGCACCGGATAGGATTTCCTGGTATAGTCCTCGGATGTGTGGCCGGTGATTTTGGTCATAAAGATCGAACCGAGATTCAGGATGTTGAGCATTATATGCAGGCTCAACTGATGTTGGTATGGATTGAAGCCTCAGTTTCTCTGTATTCGTATATGAGAAAAGGGCCTATTAGAGGTGTGATTACCGTGCCTCGTAAATTTTTGCTCAGCAGGAGATCAAGTATGCGCAAAGAAAAAATTAGTCAGAACCGGCGGCGGTTTCTCAAGACCGCAATGCAGGCCGGTGTTTGCCTGGCGTTGCCGGAAATCATCCCGGCTGCGGCGCTTGGCAACAGTGGCAGTGTGGCCCCCAGCGAACGAATCATGCTGGGCGCCATTGGGATTGGCAACCGCGGACGTTACGTGCTGGGCTGCTTCTTACGTGAGCCTGATTTGCGATGCATCGCCGTCTGTGACGTGCGAGGCGACAACCGCAAGCGCGCCAAGGATCAAGTCGATGCCGTCAACGGCGACAAGCAGTGCGCCACGCACATCGACATGCGCGATCTGCTCGCCCGCGACGATATCGACGCGGTGCTGATAGCGACCGGCCCGAACTGGCACGCGACGGCCGCTACCATGGCGGCAAAAGCAGGCAAAGACGTTTACTGCGAGAAGCCTTGCACAAAGAACATCGCTCAGAGCCTGCAGTTGGCGGATGTCTTTCGGCGTACGGCCCGCGTTTTCCAGGCCGGCACGCAACGTCGCAGCCTGCCCAACTTCGCATACGCGATCGAATTGGCGCGGACGGGCAAGCTCGGTAAGCTTCATACAATACACGCTCACCCCGGCGGCTTGGGGACCAAGATGAGCGGCTGGGTCCCGGGCGAACCCGAACGGCCCCGAGATCAGGTGGACTGGGACATGTACCTCGGACCGGCCGCTTGGCGACCCTACACCCGCAAGCTCATGAACGCCTTCCACTTCGAGAAAGGCGGCGGACTTGTCGGGGGCGGGTGCCTCGAATGGGGCTCCCACTGCGTTGACCTGTGCCAGTTGGCCAACGACGCCGACGACACGGCGCCCATAGAGTACGAGCCGGTCAACGGGCAGTTGCATGCTCGCTATGCCAACGGGGTTAAACTGGTCATGCGTAACGACGGATGGTTGCCGTTAGGCTCGTGTCCGGTTCGGTTCGAGGGGGAAACCGGCTGGGTCGAGACAGGCGACAATGCCGAGTTCGGCGCGAGTTCACAATCGCTGCTGCTCCGAAGAGGAACCAAGATACCGGGCTACCCCGCTGATTTCCACGTGCGTGACTTCCTTGACTGTGTCAAGACGCGTGCTCTGACCCGGGCCAACGCCGACGCGGCCTGCTGGGCGCACATCGCCTGCCATGCGGCCAACATCGCCCTGTACCTTAATCGCAAGGTCAAGTATGACCCGAAGAAGAATGAATTCATTGGCGACGAACAGGCCAACCGGTTGCGTTCGGAGGCCCTGCGGGAGCCATGGCGAATATAGCGTCGGATCTATCGAAGGAAACCACTCATATTGCGAGGACAATCATGATAATCAATAAACGATATTCTCTTTGGTGCGTTATTCTCATCATGGTCGCTTTCTCGGCCGTAACCATCGCTCAAGATAGGTCGGCTGCGAACGCCAAACAGCGAGAATTGATCGCTGTGCTCCAGTCAGATGCTGCAAAGGGCGAGAAAGCCATTACCTGTAAGCAACTCGCCATCTACGGCAACGAGCAATCCGTCCCAGACCTCGCGCCGCTGCTGGCGGACAAGGAACTGTCGTCGTGGGCGCGGATCGCGCTCGAAGCGATCCCCGGAACCGCCGCCGACACCGCGCTGCGCAACGCGCTTGGCAAGCTGCAGGGTCGGCTGCTTGTTGGAGCGATCAATTCGATTGCAGTGCGTCGTGATGTTCTCGCCGTTGACCCCCTCATACTGAAACTCGATGATGCCGACGCTTCCGTCGCATCCGCCGCCGCCGTGGCGTTGGGTCACATCGGCGGCGAGAAGGCAGCCAAGGCATTGACGAAATCCCTCGCCGATGCGCCGCCCACCGTTCGCTCGGCCGCGGCCGAAGGCTGCATCCTATGTGCGGAGCGCTTCCTGGCAAGCAACGATACTGCTAAAGCCGTCAACCTGTACGACACGGTTCGCAAAGCGGACGTGCCCGACCAGAGACACTTGGAGGCAATCCGCGGTGCTATTCTGGCCCGCGGGTCCGCCGGTCTTCCCCTCTTGATCGAGCAGTTGCGATCTCAAGACAAGAAGCGGCTCGGTATCGGCTTGCGCACGGCCCGCGAGCTTCCCGGCCGCAACGTCACCGAGGCGTTGGCGGCCGAACTGGACCGCTTGAATGCCGACCGGCGTCCCCTGCTGCTATTGGCCCTGGCCGACCGTAGCGACTCTGCTGTTCTGCCTGCCGTTCAGAAGGCGGCTCAGAGCGGCCCGAAGGATCTGCGCATCACGGCCATCAATATTCTCATCCGTCTGGGTGATGTCTCTTGCGTGCCGATCCTGCTCGAGGCCGCGACCGAGAGCGATGCCGAACTGAAACAAGCAGCTACCGAGACGCTCGTCAGACTGCCCGGCAAGGACGTCGATGCCGACCTTATCGCCCGCCTGCCGCAAGCGCGAGGCAAGCTCCAGCAGCTTCTTATTGAGTTGGCCGGCCAGAGGCAAATCAGCAAATCCCTTCCTGCGATTGTTTCGAGCCTTCAAGATAACGATTCGGGGATTCGCGGTGCGGCCGTAGGTACAATAAGCATTATCGGCCAAGACCCGGAGGCGGCCGATCTCGTCAAAATGCTTCAGAAGACCAAAGACGTCGGCGAACGGGCGGGCATCAGAAAGGCCCTGCTCGCGATCACCGGCCGTTGCGGCGCTAAATGCATCCCGCACTTGAAACCTTTGACGAAGAGCAGTGACAACGAACTGCAGATCATCGGGCTGCGCGCATTGGCCATCGTCGGCGGCTCCGACGCGCTGGCGGCTGTCAAATCCGCCATTGAGACAGCCGAGCCCACCGTCCAGGATGAGGCCGTGCGCATACTATCCAATTGGCCGAGCAACCGGCCTGAGGATAGCGAAGCAGGGCAAGCCCTGCTGACCTTGGCCACATCGGCAAAGAAGATGCCCCATCAAGTCCTGGCTCTGCGAGGCTACCTCCAGTACATACGTGGCAATAAGAAGCTCGCCAACGAACAGAAGGTGACAAAGATCAAGGCCCTGCAAGCCCACATCAAGCGGCCTGAAGAAACGCGGCAGGCCATCGCTGTTTTGGGCGAAGCGCCGAGCGCCAGTGCGCTGGAGCTATTGACGAGCCTTGCTGAAGACCCGGCGGTCGTCGAGGAAGCCTATTCGGCCATCGTGCAAATTGCAGGCAAAGATATCATCGGGGTATCCAAAGACCAACGCAGAAAAGTGCTGCAAACAGTTGCTGAGAAATCAAAGAACGATCGCACCAAGCAGAGAGCCCGAAAGACCCTCAATGGAATTCGGTAAGCAGGCGTGCCGAAGAATCCCTGATGCACCTCAAGAAGAAGGACGAGCCATTTCGCTCTTTTTAATTCGATTTCTTGCTTCATTGAAATCTACTCCGTATTATGCCGGTGCTCAGTTGACTCTGGCACAGATTGATGTTGTTCCTGGATTCCTGCTTGCACAGGAATGACAAATTGAGTCAGTTGTTAGCTGATTATTCTCTTCACGTATGGGATGTTTAGTATTAGCGATGAGGCGAGGTAGCAGGCGATGAATGCTGCCAGGGGGCCGACTGTCATGGTGAAGAGCAGGCCTTCGTCGGCGGATTCGTCGCTGAATTTGTACCGCATAAACGCCAGCATCAGAGGGTGCATCATGTATATTCCGAGTGTTGTCGATGCCATCCATTCGACGGTTGTCTTGGGGATGCCCTTGAGCGGTTTGGCCCTCTGGCCGATGAGATAGACGGCCCAGAAGATGCCTATTCCCATCGCCAATTGAGGGGGGCTAAAGCCGTCGTAGAGGAAATTAAATATCGTTTTGCTGTGGCCCAGACGGTCTATAAACGGATAGGCGAGCAAGGTTATATATGCGGCGCAAACTGCTACGGCGATAAGGAGATACCTGAACGGGATTTTCTTCGGGTTGGCGCGTACGATCTCATAGCCGATCATGTAGTAGGCGATGTAGGGGATGAACATTGTGAAAATCGTTCTCTTGTTGCCCAGGTACAGATTGTTTATGGGCGAGTAGATTCCCGCCAGGAGAAAGATGATGGCGATTAGAAGGATTCTCTGGGCTGATGTGGAGTGCTTTACGAAGACGCGAAGGGGCGGCGTGACGAGATAGAGGGCCGGTATCATCCAGACGTACCAGAGGTGGTAATATGGGTCGGCCCTGAAAACAAGCTCGGCGGCCCTCAATACTGTCATATCTTCTTTGTCCACGACCGCCCTGATAACGAGATAAAGGGCCGACCAGAATATTACGGGCACGCCGATTCTGTACATCCGCCTCCTGTAGAAAGACATCGCCGATTCATCCCTGGGGTTGTTGAGCAGGAGGGTGCCGCTGGTCATCACGAAAACTGGAATTACGAACAGGCTCACCAGGTGAATCCACTTGAGAATCCACCAGTTAACGCCGAGCGGCGAGGCGGTGTAGCTCGACCAAATCGCAATGTGGCCCGTAACCACGCAATAGATCGCGATAATCCGCAAAACGTTGATGTACTGAATACTTGTGGATTTTTCGCGCACCACGCCGGGGCTCCTGCCAATTCTTTCCAATTTTCACACTATTCTCACTCTCCCAAAACAATCCAGTCAAACTCCGCGTCCCAGGATTTTAGCCGCGACGAGCGGCAATTCAAGGATAAATACGGCCAAACATTCCCAATTCTCCCCGGCCGGTGCCGGAATCGAGAGCTTATGCCATTCTATCAGGCGACATTTGTACTAAAGATGCTTGCTTTATTGGCTCAAATGCTTTAGAATACGGTATCTGGCCTGTGTGGCAAGTTTTTCCATAAGGCAGTGTTGCAGGGATTGAATCTCAGGCGGCATTGTGGCATATTCGGATGAGGAAGAATAGGCAAGATGCGTTTCTCGGCGAAAACTGCGTTGATGTTACTGTTGATAGCCGTTATTGCCGGCTGGGCGGCGGCCATATCCGTTCCAAACGGCGATCTTGACGGCGATCACGATATTGACGGACGGGATTTGCAGATACTCGCCGAGAGATGGCTGGATCCGGACTGCCTGCCCGGCGGCTGCGATGAAGATATTGCCGGCGAGGACGGTGTAAATGCAGCGGATTTTGCCGCTCTGGCCGAATACTGGGGGGCCCGAGGCACCAATGTTGTCATCAATGAGTTCATGGCCGTCAACAAGTACTCAAACTATACTACTGTCGAAGGACAGCCGGCGTATTCGGACTGGGTGGAGATTTACAACCCCGGTCCGGGCGATGTAGATCTGTCGGGCTGGTTCCTCACGGACGAGGAAGATGAGCTTGCGAAATGGCCTCTGCCCGACATAGTGCTCGGCGCCGACGAGTACCTTTTGGTCTTCTGCTCCGACATCAGTTCCGACGACCACCCTACGAACTACCCGTATTTCGACGGCGTTTACTATCACACCAACTTCCAGCTCGGCGGCGACGGTGAATATCTCGCCCTGGTGGACGGGCACAATTACATAATTCACGAGTACCGCTCGTGCGAGTACGGCTTCGATCGCTTCGGCTACCCCCCGCAGCAGCAGGATATGTCGTACGGTTTGTACGGCTCGGAAGAGCAGTATTTCCCGTCTCCGACGCCGGGCAGCGCCAACGCATCCGGGTATGAAGAAATGTCCGGCGAGGTCCTTTTCTCTCGAGAGTCCGGAACTTTTACGAACAGTTTCCAGTTGACCCTGAGCACGGCGGACTCAAGCGCGGTAATCCGATACACTACGGACGGGTCGGTCCCAACGAGCTCGTCCACGCAATATACTGCTCCGCTGACGATCAATAACGTCACTGAGGTCATCGCACGGGTATTTGAGGCGGGCAAGGCGCCGGGCCCGTTTGCAAGCCGAATTTACGTGGCGTTGGCCGGCGACGCGGCAAGCTTCAACTCGAATATACCGATCGTTGTGGTGGATACTCACGGCGGCGGCATCAGCGGCAGTTATTACCGCAGGTGCTCTGCGGTATTTATCGAAAGACCGGTCATCGGAGGACGCGCCAACATCACCGACTCGGCTGATTTCGCCGGCAGGTGCGGTATAAGAGTTCGCGGCTCATCCACTGCCGGCGCCCCAAAACAGCAATTCTCCTTTGAAACCTGGGACGAACGCGACAACGACGAAAGGGCTTCTGTCTTTGGCCTGCCTGCAGATTCCGACTGGGTTCTCTACGCACCGTTAATATACGACCGCGCCCTTATCAACAACCCGCTGGCTTACGAGTTGAGCAGGCAGGTTGGCCGCTATGCCGCCCGAACACGCGCATGCGAGCTGTATCTGAACACCGGCGGCGGCAAGGTCACACAGAGCAACTACTGGGGCCTGTATTTCTTCATGGAGAAAATCAGAATCAATCCTGATCGCGTCGATACCGGAGCGCTCGAACCCTGGGACAGCACAGAGCCCAAAGTCAGCGGAGGCTATATCCTGGCTGTTGACCGACCAGACGACGATCCGGGCGAGGAGAGTTTTCAGGCCGCAAACCAAACGTTCAACTATATCGACACACCGGCGACACAACTGACCGGCACTCAAAAGAACTGGATAAGGGATTGGCTCAATGAATTCGGCGACGCCCTTTACGGATCTGACTACACCGATCCGCTCACCGGCTATGCCAAGTATATCGACGTAGGCTCTCATATCGATCACGGCCTGCTCAACATGCTGCCGTTGAATGTGGACGCCTATCGGCTGAGCGGCTATATGGTGAAATTGCGCGGCGGGAAATTGGAGGCCGGGCCTATCTGGGACTATGATCGGGCATTCGAATCGACCGACAGCAGGGACGACAACCCGGAGGCCTGGGACCAGTACGGGGGCTCGAGTTTCTTTGGCTATGTATGGTACGACCGATTTCACCAGGATATTGATTACTGGCAGAGGTATATCGATCGTTGGTATGAGCTCAGGCTGGACCAGTTCAGCACGGAGAATCTCCACAGCACTATTGACGGGATGGCCGACGAGATCAGAGAGGCCGCCGACCGCAACTATGCAAGATGGAGCGGCTATCCGCCCAGATTCGGTGGCTTCCAGGGTGAAATCGACCACATGAAAGACTGGCTTGAGACCAGGGCAAACTGGATTGACAGGCAATTTGTCAGGCCGCCCGCGATGATCCCCAATGGCGGTTATGTTAAAGCCGGCAGCACCGTTACTCTGACCAATCCCAATGGAGCCGGCACTATCTACTACACTCTTGACGGCTCGGATCCTCGCGAGTTCGGCTCCTCTTCCGGCGAAGTCATAACGCTTAGCGCCGAGGATGCGCCCAAGAAAGTTCTCGTGCCCACCGGCCCGGTCAGTGACAATTGGAAAGGCGGCAACGAGCCCTTCGACGATACGCTCTGGAATCATGGCAATTACGTTTCGGACAAGACCGGCGGCGTCGGCTACGATGAAAGCTCCGACTATAGGCCCTACATCAGCTACGACGTCGGAAGTCTGATGAACGGCGATTTGAATCCCAGCGCCAACAATACCTGCTACGTCCGCATTCCTTTTAGCGTCACTGCCGAGGACCTGGCGAATTTACAGTCTTTAACTCTCAAGGTTCGCTGCGACGACGGCTTTATCGCCTATCTCAACGGGCGCACGCCCGATGTCGCCCGCACGACTAATGCGCCGAGCAGCCCTGCCTGGAACTCGAGTTCAAACGGCATCGGCCCCGAAGGCGCCGCATTCAAGACATTCAACATATCTTCTTATATCGGTTTCTTGAACGCCGGCGACAATATCCTCGCGGTCCACGGGCTAAATGCAAGCAATACGAGTTCTGACTTTCTGGTCTCTGCCGCCTTGGAGGCCGGCCTGGAAGGCGAGGGCGACAGCAACAGCCCCGGTGATATTTCGCCGCGCGCCATCAGATATACCGGCACGCCCATCACGTTGGATCTCAGCACGGAAATCACCGCACGCGTGCTGGTCGGCAGTAATGCTTACAGCCCATGGAGCGGACTGGCGGAGATTAGCTTCAGTGTCTCTCCTGTCGCTGAGAGTCTGCGTATCACCGAGATTATGTATCATCCCCAGGACACAAACGATCCTGAGGATCCGAATAAGGAGTATATTGAGCTGCAGAACATCGGCCCGGAGGCGATAAACCTGAATCAGGTCCGGTTCACCAACGGAATCGACTTCACATTCGGCGATATAGACCTCGATCCGTGCGAATATGTGGTGGTCGTGGCCAAACAGTCGGTTTTCGAGGCGAAGTATCCGAGCTTCGGCGGCGTCTTTGGCGGCGAATATACGGGCAGGCTGGATAACGGCGGCGAGCGAATCGAACTGGTCGATGCAATCGGGCGGACGATCCACAATTTCAGGTATGAAGACGGCTGGCGAAGCATCACGGACGGCGACGGCTTTTCGCTGACTATTATAGATACGAGCGAGACGCCGCCGATTGTCTCGGAAGACGGTCTTGTTGCTCACTGGAAGCTTGACGAAAGCTCCGGCAGTACGGCGGCGGACAGCGTAGGGACCAATAACGGTGCGATTCACGGAAATCCGACGTGGACTGCCGGGCGGGCCGATGGCGCGTTGAATTTGGACGGCGCCGGAGATTATGTTTTGGCCTCTTCGACAGGGCCTTTGACCGGCGGCAGTGTAACGGTTTCGACGTGGGTGAAGATCACCGGCCTTACGGGGGTTTGGAACCCCATATTGACGCAGCATGATGAGACCAACAACGGCTACTATTTGTATGTTTTCGAGGGCGAGCCCACATTTTCCGTTTGGATGAGCATGGCCAATGCCGAAGCGATCAGCTCCGAAGCAATCGGCTGGAACGAATGGCATCACCTTGCCGGGACTAATGACGGCTCGACTATAAGGCTCTACGTTGACGGCAGCGCGAAGGCCTCGGCATCCTCGACCGGTTTGACGGGAGTAGATTACGACCTCTATATTGGCCATGACTACTCATCTCTTGCGTGCTTCAGTGGAGTTATCGACGATGTTCGCATCTATGATCGGGCGCTGAGTGATTACGAATTCGGGGTATCGAGCGATTTGCAGGACCGCTGGGGCGAAAAGGACTCGTGGCGGGCAAGCGCGTATGTGGACGGCTCGCCCGGATGGGACGATAGCGGCATTCTGCCCAATCCCGGCGCAATAGTCATCAACGAGGTCCTTGCCCATTCTCACGGCGTCGCTGCGGATTGGATTGAGCTTTACAACACGACGGATTCTCAGATTGATATCGGCGGGTGGTATCTCAGCGACAGCGACGATGATTTGCAGAAGTATATGATAGCCGGCGGGACAAAGATCAACGCGTACGACTACCTCGTCTTCCACGAAGACGCCAATTTCGGCGAATCGAGCAGCGATCCGGGTAAAGTCACGGGCTTCGCCTTTAGCGAGAACGGCGAAGAGGCCTATCTTAGCTCCGCCCAGGCCGGCGTCATAACCGGCTACCGGGCGAGAGAAGACTTCGGCGCGTCGCAAACCGGCGTGTCGTTCGGGAGGTACTTCAAGAGGAGCACGGGCAACTACAACTTTGTCTCGATGGATCATATTACACTGGGCGCCGCCAACGCCTATCCGAAGGTCGGGCCAATAGTCATCAGCGAGATTATGTACAACCCGCAATCCGATGACCAGAATCGGGAGTTCATCGAGCTTCATAACATCAGCTCTTCAGCCGTGACTCTGTATGATTCGAGTGTAGGGCTGCCGTGGAAGTTCACGGACGGCGTCGATTACACATTCCCGGATTATCCCGGCTTGACGTTGAGTGCAGGCGGGTATGCTGTTCTGGCCAAGGACATTCCCTCCTACATCAGCGAATACGGTATGCCGCCCTTCGATGTTACGATACTTGGGCCGTACGCCGGTAAGTTGAGCAACGGCGGCGAGAAACTGGAGCTGGGCATGCCAGGCGACCTCGACGAGGGCGACATTCGCCACTACATCCGCATCGACAGAATCAACTACAGCGACGGCTCTCATCCGGAGAATTGCCCCGGCGACGTGGACCTCTGGCCGATGGGCGCCGACGGCGAAGGCTCTTCGCTCGAGCGAATAGAGGCGATACTCTACGGCAACGACCCCAACAACTGGAGCGAGAGCCCCCCGTCACCGGGCTCATAGGACCGCGGACATCGAGAGTAGAGTGTGCTCGATAGATATGAAAAAACCGGAACCGTCCGGTTTGGCCGCCACAATAAATGTGCGGGGGGAGGGTAACTTAAGCACTCTAACAAAACTCCACCTGTCTTCCGAGTCCCGACGCGCCGGGAAGGAATCTGCTCAAACAGCTTCGCGAAGCGATTCCTCATCTCAAAGTCAGCTTTTGTTAGAGCCCCTTAGTGTTTTCTTGGGGGAGTGTGGCTAATTTTTCTGGCATTCGCCTGCGGCGAATTGATAGTACGGCTTTACACTCATTTCCAGGCCTTCGACTCGTTTGCCGATGTATGCTGTTTCACAGCATTACAAGCCCCGACCGTAAGCTTGTCCCTTATGGGGGAGGGGGTTTACTACCCCAGCGCTTACGCTTCGGGCTTGTGGGTTTTTATCCCGGCGCTTACGCTTTGGAAACTGCATATTGCCGCATATATGCACACAGAGGCACGCCCAAACAAAGTTTGAGCGTGCCACCCTTGGTCAGAATGGCACGGGAAAATTGGCTGCCAGAAAATCCGGCCACACCCTTTCTTGGGTTCCCTGATTTTTATGCTTCTCGAAAGGAGCATCTTGTTTTATACTCCGAGTAAATCCGGGTTTTCGACTCTCTGCAGGAGACAGGAAACCAAGACAATAGCATAAGTGGCCGAAGGAACGTAACAATATATGAATCTTGAAAAAATGCCAACACTGCGAATAGGTGCTTTGGAAGCCGAGATACCCATTGTCCAAGGAGGAATGGGCGTCGGCATTTCCTTATCGAATTTAGCCTCAGCGGTCGCAAATGCCGGTGGTATCGGAGTTATTGCGACCCCTGGAATCGGTCAGTTCGAGGCTGATTATGACACAAACCCGAGGGATGCGAACAAAAGGGCCTTGGCCAAAGAGATACGAAAGGCTAAAGCTCAGACGAGTGGTCTTATTGGCGTAAATGTAATGGTGGCCCTTTCCAATTTCGACGACCTTGTGCAATGCTCTGTGGATGAAGGGGTAAATGTGCTTTTCCTTGGCGCCGGACTGCCTTTAGGGCTTCCTGAGACATTACCGCTGGATAGGCTGGGTGAACTTGCTACGAAGTTTGCCCCTATAGTATCTTCGGGCAGAGCGGCTAAATTAGTGTTCAGGGCTTGGCGGAAACGGTACAACCACGTACCCGATGCTGTTGTTGTAGAAGGTCCGTTAGCCGGGGGGCATCTTGGCTTCAAAAAAGAGCAGATCGACAATCCTGACTATGCGCTGGAAAAAATACTGCCTGACGTGATCGCCGTCGTAAAGCCTTATGAAGAGCAATTCAACAGAAGCATTCCAATCATCGCCGCTGGGGGAATATATACAGGTGCGGATATTCATAGATTCATGGAGTTGGGCGCCCAGGGAGTGCAGATGGCGACGAGGTTTGTCGCTACTCATGAGTGTGATGGCTCCATGGAATTCAAAGAGGCGTATCTGAACTGCAAAAAAGAGGATATTGTCATAATTGACAGCCCCGTCGGATTGCCCGGACGAGCCATAGGGAATAAGTTTCTTGAGCGGGTGTCGTCAGGCGTTAAAGAGACTTTCAAATGCTCCTGGAAGTGCTTGAGAAGCTGTAATTTTAGGAATGTGCCATATTGCATTGCTCTTGCTTTGACCAACGCCAAGATAGGGAACCTTGAAAGCGGTTTTGCTTTTGCGGGGGCTAATGCCTATAGAGTAGATAAAATCGTCTCCGTCAAAGAACTTGTTGAGACTTTAGTTGGGGAATATATGGCCGTGGTAATGCAGCGATCATAGGAGTATTAGTCTCTTACAAATAAAATTGAACGCAAAATGGTCATAAAATATAAATCATCATGCAAATACGCCTCTCAGCGAGGGGATGATATACATTTCACGCAGTTTCAAAGCTGTTGCAGTAACTCTGCGTCCCAAAGCAG
>JAUVXL010000061.1 GCA_030603595.1 Sedimentisphaerales bacterium
GAGACGGTGGTGCTTTCGACGGCGGGGGGGCTGATCGGTATCGGGCTGGGGTTGTTCATCCCGTGGCTCATAACCAAATTCGCGGGTATGCCTACGGTAGTGACGGGCAAAAGCGTTGTGCTGAGCGTCGGGATCAGCATCACGGTCGGTATTATTTTCGGGCTGTATCCTGCTGTCCGCGCGGCCAACGTGGATCCCATCATCGCTCTTCGACACGAATAGACCATTCGGGAAATGCGAAATTCGAATATCGAAATCGGAAACAAATTCAAAATACGAATGACAGAATGACTAAAACGGTGCTCGTGAAGCGATCATTTTTTCAAAGGTTTTTCGAGGAGGTCGGTCTCTGTTATCTTCGAAGTTCGTCGGCTGAACCTCAAGGTCTTTATCTGGAAGCCCTGCAGTGAGAGCCTTACCTTCTTGCGAGCGAAGGGCAGGGAGAGTACTGTTGTTCGGGGCTTGCCGGTCGGCTCGAAGAGCCTGATGATGAGGTCGTTGTTGGTGCGGGCCCTTTTTATGGCGGTGATCTGGACTATGTTGTCGCTCAGGACGGCGATGGGTTTTGGTTTGCGGCCTTGCCCCGAAGGGAAGAATGAGAGGGCGAAGGGCTTTTCGTTTCTTGCGAGGGCTTCGCGGTCGATGCTATCGAGGCGGTCTTTGATTTTTCCGGCGTTGAGCCAGAAGGTGAAGATTCTTTCGCCCTGGTCTATTCTTGGAGTGAAGCGGTCGCTTGTAGGCGTTAGGAGTCGGCCTTCGTGGGGGTGGCAGGAATATGCCGGCGAACGCAGCAGCGTCAGTCGAAGGCCGGCTTTGGAGAAATCGGAGCCGTAGATGCAGTCGTTGATGCAGGTCAATGCGACGTTCTTGCTGCGGCAGAGGGCGGCGACCCATTTTTGAGCGACGGCCTCGTTGCCGTTGTCGGGTAGTTCGCCTGTTCCGTAGGCGACTTGGCCGAGGTATTTGTATTTGCCCGGCAGGGTCGGGATCGAGAGCTTGAGCATCCTGTCCTTCTCGTTCCAATAGACGCGCGTCCGCACCTTGATTTCAGTTCCGGTTTTCGGCAGGGCGTATCGCTGGCAGATGAATGAATCGCCGTACGCAAAGAGCGCTTCGATAATGCTTCTGGCGGGACCGTCCTCGATTACCCTAACCGGGGGCAATTTGGCTTTGCTTACGGCGCAGAAGCGTGCGGCTCGTGCGGCGGTCATTAGCTTGAAGGCGCCGGCGAGATTCCTGTAGCTTTTTGTGAGCATGCCCCATGAGTCGGCGTCGTCTTTGATAAGGATTGGTTCGAAAGCCCTTTTGCTTAGGCAGTTGCGGCCGTTGACTTTGTATTTGTCTATGAGGCCTGTTTTGCAGTTTACTACGACTTCCAGTTCCTTAGTCTTGAATACTATCCTGCCGTTCTTTGATTTTAGGGTGACAGGCGGTTTTTTGGGGATGACTTTGAGGCCGCAGTCGAATCTGTTCATTTGGCTCGGCTCAAGGTCGGCGAGGAAGGCGACGCGTTTTCTCCAGTCAACGGGGACGTTGCTCGCCTCCTGCTCTACTTGCGATGGTATGGGGGCGCCTTTGCTGTGTATGGTGACCTGGGTGAATTTGTCGCAGGTATCGGCGAGGTGGAATTCGCATTCGAGGACAGTGCGGATTTTGAAGGGATGAGGATTATATACCATTATTGGGATTCTGCCGGGCCTTGCCTTTGGTTGGCCTGTGGCGAGGGCGTAGAATGCGCGGGTTTTCTCTGAGGCGACAATCTCCAGGCCGTGGTCGAGCATCCGCAGCGAATCTTCCTCGACCGTCTGGATAGAAGAGCCCGGCATAATGTCGTGGAACTGGCCTGTCATAAGGTCGCGAAGGGCCTCTTGAATCCGCTCGAAGGGGTACTTCACAAGCCCGTTGACGGCTGCTGCGGAGGCCATTTTCTCGAGGCTGTAGATTTCGTTTTCGAGCTTGCGGTGCTTTTGCTTTATACGAATTTGCGAGGTGTAGCAGCCTACGGCCCAGGGATTGAGGTCTTTGGCGTGTTTAGGCAGCTTGTCCCGATTTCGCCTTAGCTGTTTGAAATAGGCTTCGGGCGTGGAGTGACGAATCTGAGGGGATTTTGTCTGCGTGATGAGCTTATTGACGTTTTTGACGTCCAATCTCGACGGTCCTCCTCCGTGGTTGCCGACGCCCCAGAGCAGCAGCTCGCATTCGGCGCCGCTATCGTCTGCGAGGTGTTTTTCGATCTTCTCGCGGGCCTTTCCGAGCGGCGAGTTGTACCAGTCGCGGAATCGAGTTGCCATAACTTCGGAATTATCGTAGCCGATCCAGACAAATTCGTCGGCGGGCAGGGGACAGTCGTTCTGATCGGGCCGGCCGAAGAGGTAGGAGTCGTAGCCTGTCTTTGCGAGGATCTGGACGAGGCCGCGGGTGTGGCCGAAGGGGTCGAAGTTTATTGCTGTGGTCGGGGCTGCGTTGAAGTATTTTTTGAAATATGCCCTGCCCGCGAGAATCTGGCGGACGAAGGATTCGCCGCTGGGCATGTTGCAATCGGGTTGGAGATACCAGCCGCCCATGATATGCCACTTTCCGGCCTTGACGAGGGTTTGGATTTCCTTGAAAAGGGCGGGCTCGTATTGGCGGACCCATTCGTAGAGGATCGCCTCGTTGTGGTTGAAGACGAAGGAATCGTTTTCGCGGCATAGCTCGGCGGCGGTGCGAAAGGTCGAGATGGCCGCAGCGGCGCCTTCGGGCATTTCCCAAAGCCAAACCGGGTCGATATGGGCGTTGCAGATAAGATGCAGAGTTCTTCGTTTGTTGGGCATAATCACCTCACTCTTTCAGCAGCCAACGTACTCATCAGGCGGGTCTATCCTTGCTCTTGCTGGTGGCAAGTTTCTGTACCAGAAGATATACATCCCGACCAGGCAGACGAGGAATATGACTAATGTTATTTTGAAGGCTTTGAAAGATTGAATGACCAGTTGCATCGGGAGCAGGAAGAGGGTGATCTGCCAGCCGAGGTTGAATGGCAGGGCGATGAGGTCGTTTCGATGCTCGCGGGTCATCGCGGCGCGGGCCTCGGGCGAGAGCGTGTTCTTTAGATGTCCCCAGAAGCCGAATGGGCGAGTTGTCTTATAGAAGTTTTCGAGGGTTTTGGCGTCGGTCGGTTTGCTTAAGAATGTGCCGATTATGCTGCCGATCATCCCGATGGAGAGCATTATCGTGAACTGCCATCGCTCGTCTTCGAGGATTTTCCAGAATTCCCAATGGGAGATCAGGACGGGAGTGAGGATTTTCATTGCGACTGCGCCGGTTAGGCCGAGAGTAATTCCGACGGCGAATCCGGAGCCGTTGAATCGCCACCAGTAGAACCGCAGGAAGAAGGGCACGAGTGTTGCGCCTCCGAGGCCCATTATTATCCAGCCCCATATATCGTTGATGTTTTTTATGTAGTTGCCGCTGATAAGACCGAGTGCCGTGACGAATACAATAAAGGCCCATGTTGCGTATATAAGCTCGCTTTGGGTGGCTCTGGGGCGCCAAAAACGTTGGTATAGGTCTCGCGTGAAGAATGCCGCTCCCCTGTTGACGTTTGAGTCGAATGTTGACATGGATGCTGCGATGAGTGCTACGAGTAGCATTCCTCGCAGGCCGGGTGGGATGTAGAAGAGTATGACGGCGGGGAGGATTCGTTCTGGATTGACGGTGCCCTTGAAGCTGAGAAGGGGCAGCTTGGCCGAGAAGTCCGAGCCGAGTATGTTTTGCAGTTCGGTAGTCAATTGGGCGGGGTATTTCTGTGGGCTGTTCATAATGCCGGCGATTGTCTGCTCCCAGCGGGTTTGCTGGACTGGCCCGACGTGCTCCTGGATTGATGCGGCGGCCTGGGAGAGGACGCTTTGGTCGGGGAAGTTGTGCTGGACGAGGAAGATGCCGAGGACCGCAAAGCTGATCATCATTGGCCAGCGGACGGCCATTAGCCAGGTCCAGAGGAAGGTGAGCGTACCGCATTCGCGATCACTGCGGGCGGCGAAGAATTTCGGGTCGTCGCCGTATCCCATGCCGTGGAAGATGTTGCGAAAGACGTAGAAGATGGCGAACATGCCCAGGTCGTTGTACAGTTCGTAGCCCTTGGGCATGGTTGTTTTCCATTGGAATTTCGAGGTTATCCAGTCGCTGTTGCCTGTTACTGTTTCGGCCAGGGCTGCGAGGTTGCCGTGGCCTATTATCTTCGAGACGGCGAGGGCGGATATGCTGATTACGGCTACCAGGATTATGACCGACTGGAACATGTCGGTAAAGACGACGCCGTAGAAGCCGGAGAGCATCGTATAGACGGTTGCGATGCCGAGCAGGATCAGGGCGCAGGTGAAGGGGGAGAAGGGCAGGAACATTGAGAGGAACAGGCCTACGCCTTTGGCCATGTAGGTTATCATTCCGACGGTCCAGATGATTTCTGCGATTGCCTTTGTGATTCTCGCTGCCCGGCCCCAGAGGCCTTCGCCGAAGCGATAGCTCATCCACTCTGCGCCGGTCATGCAGCCGGAGCGGCGATGCCACTTGCCTATCCAGAGGAGCATGACGGCGAGGACCAGTACGGCGCCGCCTCTGAATGCAATGTACAATCCGCGCGGTCCGAGCATGTAGAGGAATGATATGACCACCATCGTTCCTGTTATGTCCAGGAATGATGCCATTCCGGAGATTCCGAGTGCCCACCAGGGCAGTCGACGTCCGCCGAGGAAGTAGTCCTCCATGCTGGACGAGGCTTTCTTCTTGAGGTACAGGCCGAGAGAGACGAGTATTGCGAAATAGACGACGATTACGCCGTAGTCGAATCCGTTGAGATAGCGCATTAGAAGTTCTCTATAGAGACCGGCATTTTCGCCGCAACTGGCGGACGGCCTCAATACTCTGCCGTAGTTGGTCGCGGCAATCTCGAGCATTCGGACGGTAGGAGATTGCTTCGCTTCGCTCGCAATGACAGTTCATCGAATTACGAGTAACAGGCCGCACGACCTGCTTATCAGCCGTTGACGTCCAGGCAGACTACGTCGCCTTTGGCGTTTCGGGCGTAGATTTTTCCGTTCGCCAGGACAGGAACGGTCCAGCACTTTCCCTTTGGAAGAATTTGTGCGCGGGCGATGGCCTTGAATCCGGCGGGATCGGCGTTGGCGATGGCGAGCTCGCCCTTGTCGCTCATGATAATCATTCGCCCGTCGGCGGTCATCATCAGTGCGCCCTTGCCGAGGCTTCCTTCGCTCCACTTTTCACCGGCGTCCTTGGAACTGATGCACTTTAGCTTGTTCTCATCGAACCCGTAGATATTGCCGTTGTAGAGCACCGAGCAGTTCATGTGATTTCGCATGACTCTGCTGTCGAATATCCGGGTAGTTTTGCCGCCGGCGACGGCTATCCTGATACAGCCTCTATTGTAGCCGCAGGAGGCGAAGACAGTGTCGCCGGAGACGATTGGGTCGGAGGCAGTGACTTTGTACTTATTTACGAATGGGTGTTTCCAAAGGATTTTCCCGTCGGTAGGCCTTACACCCACCAGGGTCTCCGATGCACCTATGGCCAGAGTTTCCTGTCCGTTTATTCGGCAGGGGACCGGCGTGGCATAGCCGCAGGCGTCTTTGCCATTGTGCCAGACGAGTTGGCCTGTCTTCTTGTTTAGTGCGGCGCCGGCTGTACCGAGGTTGAAGACGAGCAGGTCGCCGACCACCAAAGGCGACCCGGAGAAATGCCATGTCGGCAGCTTGAAGCCGAGGTCCTTATTTGCATTCTTGGCCCATAAGACGCTGCCTGTGGCGGCGTCGAGACAGAAGAGGTGGCCCATCTTGCTTATTGTATAGACGACTTTGCCATCCACGGTTGGGCTGGCGAGCGTCCCGCCCTCATAGTACTTCGCCTCTAACGGACAGTCGTAAGTGCGCGTCCATATCTCCTTGCCGGTATTCGCATCGAGGCAGAAGACGGTGTCCTTGGCTCCGCTTTTTTCGCCTGAATTGCCCGTCATATATGCTCTTCCGTCGGCGACGGTAATCGAGGAGAATCCGAGGCCGATTGACTTGGTCCAGAGCTTCTTCGGGCCTGCTGCCGGCCAATTTGCCTTCCATCCGGTCTCATTGGAGAAGCCGTTGTGATTTGGCCCGCGATAGACAGGCCAATCGTCGCCCAGTACAGCGGCGGCATTGATTAACAGCATGGCCGCCACTGAAATCAGGGTTGTCTTTAACACATTCATTCTGCTCTTGTGGGTGGTTTTCACGTTAGTCCTCCAAACGTTATTGTTTCGAGTTCAATAATGTTGTTCAACTTCATTGTCCATTGCCCGGCGGCGTTCTGAGACGATTCAGTTGCGCTGCCGGATTACATTCTCAGTTGTATAGCAAACTTTCGGGGCGAATGCAACCCATTTGTGGGTGTTTTCGCGTGACTTATTCCGGCCGTTTGCGGGGCTAAGAAGCGTCTATTTTGGCATGGTTCAAGCAAGTCAGACTCCGGGTTACATTATTTGGGGCAGGTTGCGCCGCTCTCGGAGTTTTGCCATCCCCAAGCTGCGCTTGAGGCTGCCACCCAGAATTGAACCATGCGTTTATTTTGCTTTGCCGCCCCAGAGTTCTTCGAGGAGGCTGCATGTATTGGGGTCGTACTGCCTTGTCTCGAACTGCAGGAAGGGGTAGTGGTCGTTGACGCCGTAGTATGCCTCGGTCATCTCTGCGAAGTACTCCAGCGGGCCGGCCAGGGCCGGGTGGGGGACTTTTTTGCCGTCGAATCGCAGGACGGAGGCGTATTTTCCGGCGTCACAGGCTTTCCGCCAGGCCTCTTTGATCTTCTTGGCCTGGTTGCTCAGGGCGCGGTCGTAATACGCTCTGGCCAGTTGGTTCAGTACGGCGAACTGCTGGAGGCCCTGCCATTGCCGGAATCTCTGGGTATTGCCGATTTCGATGCTGCGGAGCTTGTCGGGATTCTGGTTGGCTGCCTTGAGGTTCTCGGCGGATGCGTGATAGGTCATATAGGGGACGGCCCGATTGTTGTGCTCGATCCAGATCGGCACTTTCTGCAATTGTTCCAGAGATTTCTCCGGCATATAGCGTTTGACGAGGTGCAGCTTGTATCGGAGGAGCTTGGCCATTTCGTCGCCATAAGCCTTTTGCCGGACGAGCGGCGGGGCGACATAGACGGTCCATCCTTCGATTTGACGTTTCTGGTATTTGGAGGTTGCTGTATAATCCTTTCGTTTGTTTGCCTTCGTTGCAAGGGCGCGTTTCTTGTCGATGAAGTCTGCGAGCGAGCGTTCGGTGCGTCTCTGCTCTTTTATATCTACGCCCCAGATGGTCTGCAGCATGGCGTAGCCGGTCGGGTCGTGCTCTTTCAACTCGGCGCGAACGAAGGGATAGAAGTCATTCGTGCCGAAGTATGCCTCGGTGTTCTCCGTGAAGTATTCCATCTTGTTTGAGAGGGCGTAGTGTTTGGCCCCTTTCGAATAACGGCACAAAACCGATTCGTATGTGCCGCTTTGCTTTGCTCGTTCATAGACGGCCTCGATTTGCGGGTTACTGTAGTGCTTAGCTTGTCCCAGATACAGATAATCGTAGCCGTGTGCCAGTTCGTGCAAAATCACCCATGGTTGGTGAAGTGCGTTTTTGCCGAATCCCTTGGCTCGGCAGTTGCTTACGAGGGACTTGAGGCCTTCCGGGGAGGGATAGCCCCTGTTGAGGAGCCATCTGTAACTCGGGTGAAACGATAGGCCGGGATCGGAGTCATATTCCATCCAGAGCGGGACGCGCTCCTGCATAATGGCCACCGCCGGGGCGGGTACGGTCAAGCGGATTTGGTAGAACTGGTTTTGCAGATGGTCTATTTGCTTGGCCATCTCCTCGGGGTGGTCGGCGAGGTCCTGCTTGTTGATATAGACGGCCCAGCCTTCGATATTGCGTATCTCGAAGGCGTCCTTAGTCGCTGCCGAGACGGGTTGTGCCTTCTTCTCATTTGACCAGAGGCCTGGAGTTGAGAGCAGAATTAGGACGAAAGCAAAACATGTTGTTGACAGACAGTGATATTTCTTCATAAGCAGCATTCCTTAATCAAGATGCGGCTATTCTACCAATATGGGTGGCAAGATGAAATGCCAAAGTGCGGGCCGTTTGTCTGTTGCGGAAACGCGAAATTGGTTCAAACGTCTGCATAAAATCGGTCGAAACCCCGCGTAAAAGGCGGGGTTAAATAGTATCTATTGCTTTCCGCAACAGGAACTTGATAGTGGCTCAATGGGCACTGCCTGTGCAGAGAAGGCGGCTTTAGGCAGAATAACGAAGGAATCTTGTCGCAACGAGGGCCGTTGGGCAGTGTGAAATTGTGAGCCTGGACGGCTTTTGCTATGTGCCCAAATTGGCAATGTTGCCGATAGTCCTTGAAATCGCAGGGCTTATCCGGTATAATACTATTTTACGAAGATGCTCATTCTAATCTGACGAGGCGTGATCTGACCACCATTATTGGAAGAAAGGACCGAAAACACATGAAAAGACAACGGCGATACCTGTACATCTTGCCGGCGATGATTAGCGTTTTTGCCTTTTGGGCGACGGTGCCCTGCATGGCACTGGTGGTTAGCGAGATTATGTATCACCCGGTCGAGGAGGATGGGACGCCTGCGGGGGACGAGAATCTCGAATTCATCGAACTCTATAACAACAAGGCTACTCGCGAAGACATGGGCGGGTACGCATTCACCAACGGCGTAAGTTACACTTTTCCGGCCGGGACTATTCTGCCGGGCAAAGAATATGTTGTTATAGCACGCGACGCTTCGGCAGTGGAGGCGGCCTATGGAATTACCGGAGTGCATGAATGGACTTCCGGAAAACTCAACAACGACGGCGAGAGGATCGAGCTATCCAATGAGAACGGTGCGGTCATTATCTCGTTTCGATATAACGACGGTCGGCCCTGGCCGGCTTCACCAGATGGGACTGGCCACTCGCTGATTCTGGCAAAGGCCGGCGGGGATCCGGAGGAGGCGTCAAGCTGGGCGCCCAGTACGTTGATCGGCGGGACACCCGGGGAGCCGGATGAGGCCCAGGTCGAGCCTGAAGACCCGACGCTGGTTACTCTCGTCGATATAGGCCACCCCGGGCGGTATTTCAAGGGAACGAAGGAGCCATCCGCAGGCACGACGGCCTGGACTACGATTGGATTCAACGACCACCCGGCGATGACCGACTGGATTGTCGGCGACAGCGGATACGGATACAGCAACGAATCCGACGAGACGCAGTGGATACGAACGACACTGAGCGATATGAGTGGAGGCTATATTTCGGCGTATGCGCGGCTCAGTTTTGAACTGACTGCCGAGGAGATCGATTCATTTAGTGAACTCCGCGCCGAGGTCCATTATGACGACGGGTATGTGCTGTATCTTAACGGCACGAGGGTGGCCGGGCCGGTGAATGTTAGCGGAGACCCGCCGGCGTATAATCAGACGGCCGATGGGGCTCATGATTACTCGGCCGACAACGTGGACCTGACCGGTTTTATCAGCCTGTTGGAGGTTGGGACAAACGTTCTTTCCATCCAGTTCCACAATTCGAATCTGTCGGGCAGTTCGGACTGTCTGGGCAGTCCGGTTCTTCGGGGGGTCCTGGAGCCGGAGCCGGGCGGCGGCGACGATGTTCGCGCCCGGCTGGTGATCAACGAGGCGTTGGCTAATAGCGACGCGGGGTCGGGCATGGACTGGATCGAGCTTTATAACCCAGGTCCTATCGCAGTTAACCTCAAGGACATCTATTTGAGCGACGGGCGCTTCGAGTTGCTTTTGTATAGGCTTCCTAACACTGTCCTGGAACCGGGTGATTTCTGGGCGGTTGACGAAGGGGCTGGAGGATTGCCATTCGCGTTGAGCTATGCAGGGGAGACGATTTTTCTGACCGCGGCGACGGACGACCCGGCGCCGCAGGCGCTGCGTGTTCTGGACGCCGTGCGTTTCCCGGCATCGGAGGCGGATGTTACGCTCGGTCGATACCCAGACGGTGCCGATAACCTTCAGACTCTAAGCGCAGCTACTTATGGCACAGGCAACACCCAACCGCTGGCTCGCGATATCGTTATCAACGAGATAATGTATCATCACGGCAGCCGCGACGAACGCTATGAGTATATCGAACTGCACAACAAGGGCGCGAGCACGGTCTCGCTGGATGGATGGTCTTTCACAGACGGGATTACATACGATTTCAACGAGGCGAGCCAGGTGAGCGAGATTGCAGCCGGCGGGTATCTCGTGGTTGCCAAGGACCCGACTCTGCTCGAAGCCACTTACGACAACCTGACAATCGGGGTGAATCTGGTCGGACCGTACAGGAAGGAGTTGGACGACCATAAAGAGCGCATCCGTCTGTCGTATCCGTACGAGGACCCGGAGACGCACGACGTGAATATGATTACTGTCGATGAAGTGACCTACTACGACGGTGGCCGATGGCCTACGTGGGCCGACGGCCAGGGAGCAAGCTTGGAGTTGCGGGATCCTCGCAGCAATAACAACACGCCCGATGCCTGGGCAGCCAGTGATGAGAGCGGCAAGACCGACTGGGAGCAGTTCTCGTTTACCGTTTATAGTTGGGACTCGCAATACACCCACGATTCAATCACGGTCTTCGGGCTTATGCTGCTCAATCGCGGCGACGTGCTCATCGACGACCTGGAACTGATAATCGGCTCCAACAGGCTTGTAAACGCCGGTTTTGAGAGCGGCCAGACGTCGTGGCGCACGCTCGGCAATCACGTTCAGTCATTCGTGACTACTGAGGACAGCCGCTCCGGGTCTCGGTGCCTGCACGTTGTCGCCACCGGTCATGGGGACCCCGGGGCCAATCGCGTTAACCAGTCAATTAGCAGTATTACCGCGAGCACTGTAACGTTTCGCGGATGGGCCCGCTGGCTGCGGGGAACGAAGCACATGCTCCTGCGGACGACGCGCGAGAGGGCGCCCGTTCAGCCGCCGCGACCTTCGCACTCGTTTGAACTGACCATGCCTATGAACCTGGGCACTCCGGGGGCACAGAATTCGGCTTACGTTGTGAATCGCGGGCCGGAGATTTCAGGTGTGCGGCACGATCCGGTTCTGCCATCGGGCAATGAGCCGATAGTTGTAACGGCGTGCGTGACCGACAATGATAGCGTCGGGTCCGTAACGCTCTATTATCGATCCGAAGGCGGGCCCCCAGCGTTCACGAGCACATCCATGCTCGACGACGGGATGGATAACGATCTTGTAAGTCAAGATGGTATCTATACCGGTACGATACCGGGCGTCTCCGGCGGCACGATGCGGGCATTTTACGTTGAGGCCTCCGACGGGTCGGCATCGACGCGGTTCCCCACTATGCTGGAGTCCTCGGCTGATGTGCCCAATAGAACGTGTCTCGTTCGAGTCGGGGATGCGCAGCTCAACAGCGCCTTCGCCACTTATCGCGTCTGGATGTCGGACCAGGTTGTCAGCACGTTCGGCTCACGCCCAAACCTCTCGAATGAGCTGATGGATTGCACGTTTGTATATAACGATACGGATGTCTTCTACAACGCTCGGATTCGTCTGCGAGGGAGCCCGTTTATTCGCAGCGGCGCCAACTGGAATGTTACGGGCTGGAATCCGTGGCGGATTGACTTCAACGCAGACCAGAAATTCCGTGGCCGCGAGGAGATCAATCTCGACAGAACCGAGGGATCCAATCGCGGCCCGCTCCAGGAGCGCGCTTCGTACTGGTTCTATCGGAAAATGGGGCTTCAGTACTCGTCGCAGGAATACATACGCCCTATTGTCAGCGGGGGCGGCAGCAGCAACAGCTACCACAACTACGAGGACGTTCAGAAGATTGACGGCGACTACGTCAATTCGTGGTACCCGGAAGACAACGACGGTTATATTCATAAGATCGACGATTACTTCGAGTACACCGCCGATGGCACCGGATTCTCGAACAGAGACGAAGGCCTCAATAGCGGCCCGCTTATCAAGGAAACATACCGCTGGAATATGGAGAAGAGATCCCACCGAGAAGACGACGACTGGGATCACCTTTTTGATTTTGCCTCTGCGATGCATACGTCGTCGAGCAACGGCGCGGCGTATGAGTCGGCCATCGAGTCTGCGGTCCATCCCTATCACTTCGCTGCGGTCTTAGCGATTCGTCATGCCGAGGGCGACTGGGACAGCTACGGTTACAACCGCGGCAAGAACAACTATTTCTACTACGCGTCGGAGGAGGACAAGTGGTACCTTCTTCCCTGGGACATTGACTTCACGCTCGGGTCGGGTAACGGCACGAGCACGAACCTGTTCCAGGTGGGCGGGCAGTTCCCGGAGGTCAGCAGGTTCCTGAACTATCCCAAATATAGAAACACGTATTTGCTGGCTCTCGGGGCTATGGTGTACGGTCCGTGGCAGACTTCGTACGGGACGCCGAATCCGCCGACGGAATTTGATATGTTCCTGGACGATGCCGCGGATGCCCTGATCGCCGACGGAGGCGACGCCAGCCGACGAAACGGCATCAAGAGTTACGTCCGCGACCGCCGATCATATATCCTCAGCAACTATGATATTCCGGCGCTGGTCTTTGAGATCACGACAAATAGCGGCGACGATTTCTGCACATCGGCTTCAATCGTTACGATCTCAGGTATCGCCCCGCTGAATGTGGAGGGAATTGCGGTCAATGGCACGCCCGTGACTTCGACTTTCATGGGCGGTGCGTGGGAAGTGGATGTTCCTGTCGGCGTAGGCTCGAATCTGCTTGAACTTGAGGGTCTTGACGGTGCGGATAATCCGGTAGCCGGAGCGACGGATTCGATTACGGTGACCCGCGTGCTGCCCATCACGGTGACCTCGGTAACGCCGAGTGCGATGTGCAACAACGGTACGGCGGAACTGACGGTTCACGGCAGCGACTTTGCCCCGGGTTCTTCGACGTCGATCGCCTTGACGGGCAGCGCCTCGACAGAGGTCGGCTTTGACGCCCTGTACGTCCAGAACAATCAGTCGTTTGACCGGATTGACTTCGCGACACAGTTGCTGGATAATCCCGACGACGGCATTGGGGACGCAGTGTACACGGTTCACCCGGTGATTAATTTGTTCCAGACCGGTGATGAGGGCGTCTTCACACCGAGCGATGAGTTTGCGGCGCCGTTCAATTCGGGCGATCCTGAGAATTTCGCATTGAGATTTACCGGCTATATCTACGCCTCATCGCCGGGCACACGTTATTTCGGGGTGAACAGCGACGACGGGTTTACGCTCTCAATTGACGGGCAACTCGTCGGAGAGTTTGCGGACGCCCGCGGCCCTGCGACAACGGACGTAACGGGTAATCGAACGGCTGGGACAATGACGTTCAACTTCCCGGCTCCGGGCAGCTATTACCTTGTTCTCGACTTCTTCGAGAACGGCGGTGGAGAGGAGGTCGAATTCTTCCAGACGAATTCCAGCGGCGGCGATCCGAGGCTGATCAATGTCGATGCCGAGTTGGTTGTATTCCGGGACGACGTTGCCAGAGTGAACGCAACCGACGTTGTGGTCGTCGATGAGAATACGATCACGTGCCTGGTCGATCTTAGCGATGCCGAGCCCAACGATTGGAATTTGATCGTGACGCCCGAGTGCGGTGGCGTGTCAGAGTGCCGGCTGGACGATGCGGTCGAGATAGTTGCGTGCAGATCCAACTTCAATCACGATGGGCGAATCGACTTCTTCGATTGGGCGGAAATAACCGACAATTGGGGCCGGTCGTGTTCGGCGCCGCTCTGGTGCGACGGTCTTGACGTAGATCAGAATGGCAGTATCGATTTTGGCGAAGCGGCGATTCTTGCCGACGAATGGCTTCTGCCCAAATGATCGGGAGTTGGCTGGCCCGGTCGACGCGCCATAAGGCATAGTCGGCTTTCGCAACGCGCCCGGCAGGACTCGAACCTGCAACCTTCGGATTCGAAGTCCGCGACTCTATCCAATTGAGCTACGGGCGCTAATCCACTGTGCCAAAAGGGTCATAGGCAATCGTTTTCCATCGCAACAACGATTTGCCCACGATTAAACACATCATACTCAAGTCCGCTCGGTCCTTCAATGGCAAACTATGCGCTAAACGGAAGGAATATTGCAACAGCTATCAAGGATAATAGCTCGTCAGGGCAACCTCGGCGGTGATATTGGACAGCTATTCGACGGTTTCAGGCGGCCGGGCGGACGGAGAGGATCCGCCGCGGCGGACTCGGATAAGGGATCTGTGAGTGTCGAAGAGGCTGGATTGCAGTTTTGCCCCTAAAAAATATTTCATAAAAAAGAGATTTGAGCGTTTGGGTTCTCGATAAGAGTATGGTATAATAATACTTGTTATTCTGGGGATTAGGGTGAGTTTGTTGATATTGGGGGGGGGAAGGGTGCCTGTGGCCGGGAAACGAAGAACGCATGGCTTGGCTCGCATGTCCGCTATAAGGTGGGTGGTCATCCTGCTTTTTCTGATTTCAGGGGCCACCGGTTTGGTCTATGAGGTGACGTGGACCAGGGCGTTCGGCGTTGTTTTCGGTAATACCGTCTTCGCGATCAGCACGGTCCTGACGGCGTTTATGTTCGGATTGGCTGCGGGTAGCTGGCTAATCGGGAAGATTGCCGACCGCAGTGGCAATCCGCTACGGCTTTACGCGGTGCTTCAGTTACTGGTGGGGTTGTACGCGTTTGCCTTCCCGGCGATTCTCCGGCAGACCGATGCGCTGTACACTTGGATCTACCGTACATTTGGGTCGAGTTTCTATCAACTCAGTCTTATCCGTTTCGTTGTCTCTGTTGGGATTCTGCTCCTGCCGACCGCACTGATGGGTGGGACGCTGCCTGTGCTGAGCAGGCTTTGGGCCGAACCGGCCTGGTTTGGTCATCGCAAGGCTCAGACCGGCAAGAGTATCGGCCTTCTCTATGCGGTCAATACGTTCGGCGCCGTGGCGGGCGCTTTTCTCTCAGGTTACTTCTTGATCAGGTTTCTCGGCGTGAGCACCACGATTTACGCTGCCGCCGCGGCGAATGTGCTCATTGGCTTTGCGGCATTCGGATTGTCGCGTGCTGTGCCTCGGCGTGGGACGGATGCGCCGTTGCGCGCGCCCGGTCGCGGCAAGAGAAAAAGAAAGGGTAAAGAAAAGCCACACGTGATAGAGGCCGCCGACATTCAGCCTGTGACGGATGATCGCAGCGGGGCGAGAAGTGCAATCCTCGCGGTGATGGCGATATCGGGATTCTGTGCGCTGGCGCTGGAGGTGTTGTGGACGCGGATGCTGGTCTTTGTTTTAGGGACGTCGGTCTATGCCTTTGCGTGCATGCTGACGACATTTATCCTGGGGCTGGCAATCGGCAGCGTGATTGGCGGTTATTTGGTCGTGCCGCGTCTGAAGAGGCCGGTCTTTGCGATTGGCGTAGTGGAGTTTCTTTTGGCGGGTACTGTCCTTGGGAGCATAACAGTGCTGGAGTATCTCTGGCACATTGACTTGAAGTTCATCACCCTGGCCGGGGGCGCATTGACGTTCGCCGGCGATACGGCGACGCATTTTCTTGACGCCGGGGCCGTGGTCCTGGTGCCGACGATTCTGATGGGAATCGCCTTTCCGATTGCGGTCAGGATTTATGCGCCGTCGTGGGACGCCGTGGGCAGGAGGGTCGGCGTGCTTTATGCGTGCAACACGATAGGTTGTGTAGTCGGCTCTTTTGCCGCCGGCTTTTTGATGGTGCCCACGTTGGGTGTGCGCAACAGTATCCTTCTTATCGTCGGGATTCAGTTTCTGCTGGGTGTGTCCGTTTTGGCGCTGCTGTCGGAGTGGCGGCGGATACTGGTGGGCGTGCCTGCGGCTGTGATTGCCGTCGTTGCTTTGGCGTCGGCATTTATCGTCGTGCCGGCGGATGTATTTCTTCGCACTATCAAGACGTATCATTATCCGAGCACGGTTCTGTATATGAAAGACGGTGTTACCGGGACGGTGACGGTGCACGATATACCGGACGGGGATCGCATTATTGCGGTTGACGGGGTGAACGTTGCGGGGATCAGTTTTATGCTTCGCACGACCCAGATGCTGCAGGGATACGCACCTCTTTTCGTGCATAAAGGCCCGAAGAAAGTCCTGCAAATCGGCTTCGGCAGCGGCGAGACGTGCGGCATCGGCGTGGATTTCGATAAATCGGCGGACTACGAATATACCATCTGCGAGATCTGCCCGGATGTGTTCAAGGCCGGCCGATACTTCAAGGACATAAATCGAGGCGTGTACGAGAACCCGAGGCTGCGCAAAGTTATCATGGACGGTAAGAACTTCGTCAAGCTCACGGACGAGAAGTTCGACATCATCATGAACGATTCGACGTATCCGGGCACAACGGGCAGTTCGGCGCTCTATACATACGACCACTTTAAGCAGTGCCGCAAACAGTTGAACCCCGGCGGCGTTCTTTCGTGCTGGGTTCCGATCGACCTTCGGCCCGAGGATTTCCAGGTCATCGTGCGCAGTTTCCAGGCCGCTATGCCGCACTCTTCGCTCTGGATGGTGAATAATTGTGTGAACAAACACGCAGTAATCATGGGCACGATAGAGCCAATGAAGATTGACTTCGGACGTATCAGCGAACTGGTGGCTCGACCCTCCATAGCCGCCGACCTGGCGGTGATCAACATCTTCTCTGCTTATGATTTCCTGGATAGCCTGGTCGTGGGCGAAGAAGGGCTTCGCGCTATCGGCGGAGACGGACCTTTGAATACCGATGATACGCCCTCGTTGGAGTTCGGCGCTTCTATCAAACGTGACGTCGAGGGATGCTGGATCTCAGTGCTTAAGGCTATGGTCGAGAACCACACGCCGCCGGGCAAGTACGTCGTCGGAATGGGCAGCGGGACGGAGGCTGAGTCCGTCGTAAAGATGCTTGAGCAGTACTATCGCGGAACGGGACATGCTCTAAGGGGTATGATCGGCATCCTGCAAGGCGATCCGGAAATTACGCAGCAGGCTTTCACGAGGGCCAGCCAGGTTAATCCGTTGGACCATGACGTCGAGGGCTGCATTCAGGAGATATATCAAGAGATTGAAGCGTTTTTGCCGGCGATTGAGGCGACACCGAATAATGCTACGTTGAGATGGCGCCTTGCAAAACGCTATATGCTGTTGGCCGAGTACGGCAAGGCGACCGAGCAATACCAGACGTATTTTAACCTTAGTTCAGGCGACCCCAAGCTGCAGGCGCGGGCACAGAATAACCTCGGCGTGTGCTACAGGGGTATGAAGAGATTTGACGATGCCGCCGGCGCTTATACCAAAGCGATTGAATTGGACAGTGGGCTTCTCCAGGCTTATGTGGGCCTCGGTGCGGTCTATCAGCAGTCGGGCAATACGGATAAGGCTGTTGAGATCTACCTCAAAGCCGCCCGGCTCAGCGATTCACAAAACAAGGTGCTGGTGTATATGAAGCTTGGCCGACTGTACACCGACATGGAGGAGTACCAGTTGGCCCTGGATTATGCGGACAAGACGCTGGAACTGCTGCCGCCGCAATCGCAGATGTGGAAGTATATCAGCGAGCGAAAGGTGCTTCTGGGCAAGGCGCTTGATAAGGCGAAGAACACAGCGGGCCAGGAATAACCGACGCCAGGCGGCATATTTAGCGCCGAAGGGCTGTTGACAGGGGTTCTCGCCCCGGGCATAATGCTCGTATGCAATTATCAACTTTAGTAACAAAACAATTCAAATGGTCAGTCAAAGAATCAAGGAGGCTAAAATGAATTTCAGAAGGTTTGTGGTATGGACGGCGGCGGCGGTTACGCTGATGGTATCTACAATGGTGTTTTCGGCTCGGTCTCGCGTTTCCGTCAAGCCGGCCAAGGAGGTTGACAATGTTGCCCCTCGAGGCTTTACTTCTCTGTTCAATGGCCGTGACTTCACCGGCTGGAAGCCGCCGGAGGGCGACGGCGGGCACTGGAAGATTGTTAACGGGGTCATAGACTACGATGCTCAGAGCGAGGCGAAGGGCGATAAGAATCTGTGGTCGGTTCGCGAGTTCGGCGACTTCATTCTGCGAATCGATTGGAGAATCAAGGAGACGCCCTACGTGAACCCCAACGTTCCCTATATCCTGCCGGACGGCACTCACGCAAGAGATATCAAAGGCAAGGAAATGCGGATGGCGCTTCCCGACTCGGATTCAGGGATATTCCTTCGCGGCGCCGGCAAGAACCAGGTGAACATCTGGTGCTGGCCGATTGGGTCGGGCGAGTTCTACGGCTACAGGACCGACGCCAGGCAGCCGCCTGAAATCCGCGCCGGCGTTACGCCTCGGACTCAGGCCGACAAACCCGTCGGGCAGTGGAACCGCTTCGAGATAACGATGCGGGGCGACCGCGTAACGGTTGTTCTAAACGGCAAGACGGTCATCAAAAACGCACAACTGCCCGGAATCGCCAAGAGAGGCGCAATAGCCATGCAGCACCACGGCGGCAAACGCGACGGCAAATGGGCAGGCCCGCCGAGCCTCCTGCAGTTCAAGAACATCTTCGTAAAAGAACTCTAAGCCATTGAGCGAAAACCAGTTAAGAAATTCCAGGCTGCTCTGAGACCGCATTTGCGGTGCTGAGGACTTTCCCTTCTGAGTTCGGCGGCGCTCTTTATTTTCTTTTTTGGTGTAACCCGAATCTATTGGCGCTCACTACCTACACAAAGAGTCAGGTTCAGGCATGCTCTACGCGCACATGCACGCAGTTCAGAATCGATTTGTTTAGTGTGAAAGGGCCGTTGGAAGAAAAGACTTACAGAGCGTTTTGCCACCTCATGTCCGCATAAGACGGATGCTGACAGGAAATCTCATTTGAAAGGAGCTAAGGATGTCTAAGAAGACTGTATTATGGATGTTGGGAATATTGATGCTGGCGGGCGTATTAGCGGCCCAGGAAAGAGGCGGGGCGCCAAGAGGACCCATGCGAGGAGGCATGCAGACATGGCTCAACGACCTCGAAGAGGCATATAAGGGCAATGACCGCGAGAAGATGGGGCAGTTGATTGAGGATATGAAGCAACGGACTTCGCGAATGCGGCCGGGCACGGGCCGGCCGGCCGGACGTCCGGAAGGCTTCGCCGGGCCGGGTCGAGGGATGCGGCCGGGGCAAGCCGGTGCCGGCGATGAGTTCTTCCCAAACACGCCGATGGCGAAAACAGATACCGAGAAGAAAATCCTCGCTGTGCTCGATGATATGGACAAGAATCAACGAAGAGGAAATATGAACGTGCCGGTGCTGGACGGCAGGCTGTTGCGGCTGCTGACTGAAACCATCGGGGCCAAGCACGTCGTTGAGATCGGCACATCCAACGGCTATTCGGGCATCTGGCTCGGCCTTGCGCTGCAGAAAACCGGCGGCAAGCTCGCCACGTATGAGATAGACGCCAACAGGGCTTCACTGGCCCGCGAGAACTTCAAAAAGGCCGGTGTCGATAAGGTCATTACACTCGTCGAGGGCGACGCCCACGAGACGGTTAAGAAGATCAAAGAGCCGATCGATTTGCTGTTCCTCGATGCCGACAAGGAAGGATATATCGATTATCTCAACAAGCTGCTGCCTCTCGTGCGTCCGGGCGGGCTGATTGTGGGGCACAACATCAATCAACGACAGGCCGACCCGAAGTACATCGAGGCTATCACGAAGAACCCGGCCCTCGAGAGCCTGCTGCTGCATGGGCAGGTCAGCGTTACGCTCAAGAAGCGGTAGAATCGGCGATCCGGGACAGTTTATACCCTTCAGGGTAATAAATTCCCGCGACAGAGATTTTAAGTTGTTGTTCTAAAGTTACTTACCCGCCCCTATGGGGCAGGCAGAACGAACGGGAAATTTCAACTGGGAGCACTATACATTATTCAGGCATAGGCATCAAGCCGGTTGTGCCACCTGACTTTCAGCGTCCAGGCTTGGCCGTCTGCTTCAAACATAACACCGTCCATATCCTGCCCTGTAAGGTAATCTGGCGGTGAAAATCCTTGCAATTCTGTTCGAGAGGCGGGATTCTATTGGGCACGATGGCGACGACAGGTCTTGAAGACATCCTGGAGGATACGGTGGTGGTCATTTTGGCCGCCGGCAAGGGGACTCGAATGGGCAGGGGCGGCTTGCCCAAGGTTTGCTTCGAGATCGATGGCGTCCCGGCCATAAACAGGGTGGTTGCCGTTTTCACCGAGCAGTCATTCGCGAGGTTTCTCGTTGTGGTCGGCTACGGGGCCGATCAGGTAAGAGAAACCATCGGCGAAGATCATCCCGGTGTTATGTATGTCCGTCAGACGCCTCAGTTGGGGACCGGGCACGCGGCCAGAGTGGCCGCTGAGGCGTTGCGGAAGCAGGGCCACGCCGGATACGTGTTGGTGACGATGGGGGATAAGTTCATCGAGCCACAGGCTGTAGATGCTTTGCTTGCCGGCTTCAGCGAGCAGGAGCCCGATCTGGCACTGCTGAGCATACCCAAAACGACCGCCACCGAACGTTCGGGCGGCAGAGTCCTGGCCGATGATACGGGCCAGGCCATCGACATTATCGAGAGAGTGGACGTGGCTCGGCAGGCGATTACGGATGAGTTGAACGGAGCAATCGCCGGTGGTGCGGAAATCACCGGCACCGCGATTCGAGGCGTTATTGACAGGCACATACCCAATCCCGGCAAGCAGGGCGTTGCCGTTGCAGAATTACTCGCACTGGCAGGTGGACCCGGCCGAATAGGCAAGGTCCAACTTGAGCAGGTTTTGCAATCCAGGCGATACAATCTTGAGATTGACGGCATGAGGTATTCAGCCGACCAGATAGAGAAGAGTTGCACAGGCATAAATCCCAGCCTCTATCTCTTCAAATCGCAGGCCTTTTATCAGGGCGTTGCAATGATTGATAACGACAACGCTCAGGGAGAGTATTACCTTACGGACGTTGTCCGACATCTGGCGGCGGTCAAAGAGCCTGGATGCATGCGCACATTTACAATCAGAACCGTGCCGATCGACAATCCGGATTGGATACATGGCTTCAATTCGCCCGATGAACTCCTGGCCATCCAGGATTATCTCAGGCGAAAGAAGAAGACGCCTGCGGTTTCGCCCGGGTTGGGGCTTAAGGCAAGCCGGTATTGCACCGTAAGGCGATGGATAGGAAAGATTGAGAATAATACGCCTGAGCTGCGTTGCTGG
>JAUVXL010000340.1 GCA_030603595.1 Sedimentisphaerales bacterium
ATAACGTCTATTCCGAGGTCATCAGCCAGTTGCTAACCTTTGACAAGCCCATTCTCATGACCGGCGGCGGGGGGTACAACGTCGAGAATACTGTGCGGGCATGGTCTTTGGCATGGAGCGTGCTCTGCGGCGCAGACTGCGACCGCGAAGCCGGCATCCCCATTGGCGGAGTCATGCTCGAGAGCACCGACTGGCAGGGGGGCTTGTGCGACAGGGTCTTGGCTGTGACTGCTGAACAGCGTCAGAGTGTCGAGCCTGCACTGGATGCGACAATTGAAGCCGTCAAGTCCAAAGTGTTCGGCATGCATGGAATCTAATTGCGGAAATAGAAAAGTTGCGGAAATAGAAAAGGCCCAGGCTGTAAACGCCCGGGCCTTTGATAATTTCATAACTGACAATCGCCGGTTCTACGCCTCGGCTGCCTCAATCGTGTGATGAGGAGGTTTCAGCATAAAGACAGCTATCGCAGCGAGTATTAGAAGACCTGCAGAGCAATAGAACGCGAAGTCAAAACTACCCTTCCACGACTCGACGATCTTGCCGTCATATACCCGGGCCGCAAACTGAGAAAGTATGTAGCCGCCTATGCCCCACGCAGTAAACACCAGTCCGTAATTCATCCCGAAATTCTTCAAGCCGTAGAAGTCCTTGGTGGCAGACGGGAAAAGCGAGAGATTAGAACCGTAGTTGGCGCCAACCAGTGCGGCCATTATCGACAGCATCACAGGCGCGCCCAGTGTTCCGCCCTTCGCTGCCGCAGCCAGGAGAACAACCATGATTGCCTGGAATACGAAGAATATGAACATCGTGGCCTTCCTTCCAAGTTTGTCGGAAAGAACTCCGGCGATTATTCGCCCTGCGCCGTTGCCTATGGCCAACGAAGTCACCGCCATAACGCCGGCGCCTGAGACCTTCCCAAGGTTCTTTGCGACAGAGATGACCATTAACCCCGCGCCGGCGCCGCATGCATACATAAACCAAAGCAGATAAAACTGCGATGTCCTGAGCATCTCCGAAGGAGTGAAATCCTCCTTCTTGTTGAATTTGTTTACCTTGGGTGGCTCTCCTGGCGGAATATATCCTGCCGGCGGAGGTTTTAAGAACTGGGCCAGTCCGACTACAACGACAAAGAACCCGATACCGAATGCCATGGCCGTTGTTTCGATGTCGTAGCGTGTGATCAGGAAATTCCCCAATGGCGCGATATAAACACTTGCCAGCCCAAAACCCGAAACCACCAATCCGGCAATCAAGCCGGTCTTGGCAGCCGGAAACCACTTCACTGCCGGGGGTGTCGCCGAGGCATAGCCGAAGCCGATTCCGGCGCCTGCAAGAACGCCGAATCCAATGATCCAGCCGGTCTGTGAATTTCCCATAAGACTGGCAACAATCATCCCGGCTCCGACAAGCACCCCGCCTATGACTGCGACCAGTCGCGGGCCGAGCTTGTCCTGCATTCGTCCCGCCGGCACCATGATCAGACAGAATACCAGGCAAGCCAGGGCATAGGGCCTGCTTCTCATTACCGCAGTCCAGCCCCACTCCTTTTCCATCCCGCCGCCTATGATGCTCCAGCTATAGAGAACGCCCAGCGCCAGATTGATACCCATTCCTGCGAAGGCGACCCGCCAGCCGTGGTTCTTAGTCTCCAATGGTGCTGCGGTTGTTTCTTCGCTCATTTACAGTTTCCTTTTCTTAGAAATAGGCCGGATGTGCATTCTCCAAACACATCCGGCCTGTAACTTGTAAGGTGCGAAAGGTTACCCTCCCCGTCCCTTGATTAGTGATTCCACCACACTCGGATCGGCGAGTGTCGTAATATCACCGAGATTATCAGTGTTCTTCTCGGCAATCTTACGCAGAATTCGCCGCATAATCTTGCCGGAACGAGTCTTCGGCAGCGACGGGGCAAACTGAATGGCCTCCGGCGCCGCAATGGGGCCGATTTCCTTGCGAACGTGTTTGATGAGCACCTTCTTGAGTTCGTCTGTCTCCTCGACGCCTCTGACGAGCGTGACAAAGGCGTACAAAGCTTGTCCCTTGATTTCGTGCGGTATCGGCGTGACGGCTGCCTCGGCGACTTTGTCATGGCTTACAAGCGCGCTTTCGACCTCTGCCGTTCCGATACGGTGGCCGGAGACGTTCACAACGTCGTCGATTCGGCCCATCAGCCAGTAATCGCCGTCCTTATCGATGCGACATCCGTCGCCGGCGAAATAGACATCGTCGAACATCGTGAAATACGTGTCGATAAACCTCTCGTGGTCCCCCCACATTGTCCGCATCATTCCGGGCCAGGGCTTGCGTATGCAGAGCTTGCCGCCTTTGTTGACCGCGCACTCGCTCGCATCGTCCTGCAGAACAACAGTATCAACTCCGAAGAAAGGTCTGCTTGCACTGCCCGGCTTCAACGTATGAGCGCCCGGCAAAGGCGTGATTAAGATGCCACCGGTTTCAGTCTGCCACCACGTATCCACGATCGGGCATTTGCTATGGCCTATCTTCTCATAATACCACATCCACGCCTCGGGGTTGATCGGCTCGCCCACCGAACCGAGAATCCTCATGGTGTCGAGCTTAT
>JAUVXL010000149.1 GCA_030603595.1 Sedimentisphaerales bacterium
GGTACGCTATGAATATGTTTATTGCAAATCGCTATTACTCTGTCAAGATTGAAACTATAGGTGTCATTGCGAGGCCCCCTTGGGGCCGTGGCAATCTCCAGCGTTCGAGTCCGCCTCCGGCGGAAGATTGCCGCGTCGGCCTTCGGCCTCCTCCTAAGAAAATGGACGGTTCTTCTAATGCGAGGGGTAGGAGATTGCCGCAGTCGCTGCGCTCCTTCGCAATGACAGATGTTGGACCATTTTCTTTTGTATGCCTCCTGAGAATCAGGTCAGGTGCTCGCAATGACAACCCGTAAAATCAATGTTGACAGACTACTATTGGCGTAGGGTTTTGAGCGGGGTATAATAGGGGATTGGTATTGTCTTAGGATATGGGTTGCAAGAGTGTTTGAGAATGGGGCCTGGTTATGATTGATCGTCGTGGGTTTTTGAAGGTTGTGGGGTTTGGAGCTGTGGGTCTTGCGGCGCCTGGATTTGTTGGTGGAAACGGGGGGAAGGGTGAGCGGCCTAATATTGTTTATATATTGGCCGACGATATGGGGTACGGCGATCTTGGCTGCCAGAACCCGGAATCCAAGATTCCCACGCCGAATCTTGATCGGCTTGCATCCGAGGGTATTCGCTTCACGGATGCTCACAGCCCTTCCGCGGTTTGCAGTCCGACTCGATACGGGATTCTGACGGGTCGTTATTGCTGGCGAACTCGGCTTAAGAGGGGGGTATTGTGGCCTTGGGATAAACCTTTGATCGCAGAGGGGCGTTTGACGGTTGGCAAGCTCCTTCAGGCTCACGGGTACGATACAGCCTGCATTGGGAAGTGGCATCTGGGGATGGATTGGCCTACGACGGATGGCAAAGAGCCTGTCGGTATGGGCAAGACGAACGTTAAGGACAGCGGATCCAATGTTGATTTTGCCGGCGACATCAGCAACGGGCCGACGAGGCGCGGGTTTGATTACTACTTCGGGACTGCGGTGCCTAATTTTCCGCCTTATTGTTTCATCGAGAATGAGAGGACTGTGGGCATACCGAGCGAGCGCAAGCCGGGCGGCATGTTCGGGGCGCCGGGGCCTATACTCAAGGGGTGGCGGCTGGAGGAGATTTTAGGGGGGCTTGAGAAGAAGGCGGTGGAGTATATCGACGCCAAGGGGGGCAAGGTTAAAAGTGAGGCGTTTAGACAGACTGCGGGCAAGCCTTTCTTCCTGTATATGCCGCTGACCGCGCCGCACACTCCTATCGCGCCTGCGGCCCAGTTCATAGGCAAGAGCAAGGCGGGGGCTTACGGCGATTTTGTCTGCCAGGTCGATCATGTTGTCGGAAGGGTAATGGATGCTCTGGCGCGGAATGGGTTTGCGGATAAAACGCTGTTGATATTCACAAGCGATAACGGGTCGCCCGGACGGGATGGGACGAAGATGAGCGGGGCGACGAACAGCGTGCGTCGTTTCGGGCACAATCCGAGCCATATCTATAGAGGTATTAAGGCCGATGTGTGGGACGGGGGGCACAGGATCCCGTTCATCGCTCGGCAGCCCGGGCATATCAAGCGGGGGGCGGTTAGCGATGAGACGATTTGCCACATCGATCTCATCGCAACGTGTGCGGCGATAGTGGATTATGAGCTGCCGACGGATGCCGGTGAGGACAGTTACAATATCTTACCGGCTTTGCGCGGTCGCAAGCCGGACAGGCCTATCCGCGAGGCGACGGTTCATCATTCGGGCAATGGGATGTTTGCTATGAGGCAGGGACGGTGGAAATTGATTCTCGGCAGAGGCTCCGGAGGGTGGAGCGGGCGAGGGAAGAAGGACGATCCTCCGGTTCAGCTTTATGATATGAGCAGCGACGTTCGGGAACGCGAGAATCTTTGCAGCGAGCATCCGGAGGTAGTCGAACGGTTGACAAAGTTGCTCAAGAAGTATCGAGACGAGGGGCGCAGTCGGACGATAGGGCGATGATGAGTCGGATGTGGGATGTGGTATCCCGACAAATGGCGTCGGGACAGGTTTCTGACAATCTCCACTAAAACAGCGTCTTCTGACGTTCTCTGCAATCAGAATACTAACCCTCTTATGATGCGTGCCGAACGCGGAAAGCAACGTTTTTTTGATGTATTCTTTCGGAAATAACGCCTTTTTGTGCAGTTGTGCCGGATTTGACCCAAAAACCGCCATAAAATCGTGAGCAGCACCGATTTTACGTCCCCCCTACTCCCGTCTCCATCTGCCCCCCCCCCAGGCGCGGTGTTCTTTCTGTTTCGAGTTTATGTCATTTGATATTCGAGTTTGTTTTGGATTTAGTGCTTCGGATTTCGGATTTGTCGGCTATTCCATAGCTATCGGTCTTTCCCAATCCTTCCAGACCGGCTCGGCCCCCGCGGCCTTTATCATCTCGGCGACCTGTCCGGGCGTTCGGGTGTCGTCGATTTGGAACTGCTCGGTCGCATCGCTGATGTGCGAGTATCCGCCGGGCGAGGTCTTGCTGCCCGCGCTAACCTTCGTTATGCCGAGCCGAATCAGATGGTCGCGAAGCTCGGCACTCTCGCGCGTCGAGAGGACCAGCCCCGCATCGGCGAAGCATAATCTCAAAGCCGTTATCATCTGGACAAGATTCTTATCGCCGACCAGATGCTCGAATTGCAAGCCATCGACCTCATGCGCAGGCCGAAGCCGAGGAAACGAAAAAGAAACCTGCGAGCGCCAGTAGCGCTTGATAATGTAATTGGCATGCTCAGCCAGCGCCAAGGTCTCGCAGCGCCAGTCGGCCAATCCAAGCAACGCCCCCAAGCCAATCTGCCGCATCCCCGCCGCGGCGATACAATCCGGCGTCGCCAGCCGATTATCGTAGTCGGCCTTGGGCCCTGCGGGGTGGTAATAGCGGTATGCCCGCCGGTCGTAAGTTTCCTGATACAGCGTCACGCCGTCGATACCCGCTGCGAAGAGTTCTCCATATTCCTCGGCCGTCATTTGATATATCTCAACGGAGATCGAATCGAACGTATCGCGCAGCTCCCCGGCCAACCGGGCAAGATAGTCAACATCGACAAACCCCCTGTCCTCACTGCTCACCAGCAGTATGTCACGAAAGCCCTCGCCCGCAATCACTTCCGCTTCCGCCACCGCCTGCTCGACCGAAAGCCTGCAGCGCTGAGACTCGCTGTCCTTATTAAACCCGCAGTAAAGACAGCTATTCACGCAGTAACTCGATAGATACAGCGGAGCATACAAACGAACAGTTTTCCCGAACCGCTGAACCGTCAACCTCCGGGCAGCCTGCGCCATCTCCTCAAGATACCCCTCAGCAGCCGGAGAAACAAGCGCAACCAACCTCTCCAAACTATAAGCCCCCTCTCGCTGCCCCAACGCCCTCTCGACATCCCCGCGACCGACCCCCTCAAAGCGCTCCCGCCAAACCGAGCAGTCGCCGTCAAGCTCCTTCTCAGCCAAAATTCTGTTTATCTCAGCGCTGTGTGCGTTCATTTCTCGAATATCTCGTCGGATATTTATGAAACTTCATACCTGCTCTTCAGCACCCCTGCAAAGCAGGTTTTGCCCCCCAAAACAAAAGTAGGCACAATCATAGCTTAATCCCTCAGGAAACCTGTCAACGGGCTGGATGCACTCGCTTTTCGTTTTGCGGCGGCCGGGCCCGAAAGAAAAGCGGTCCTGCCCGCCTCGACAGCCAGTTTGAAGGCCTCGCCCATCGCAACGGGATCGGCCGCGGTGGCAATTGCCGTATTGACCAGCACCGCATCGGCCCCCATCTCCATCGCCTCGGCCGCATGTGAAGGCAGCCCCAACCCGGCATCCACAACCACAGGCACCGTCGCCTGCTCGATTATAATCTCCAAAGAAGCACGAGTCTTCAAGCCCTGGTTCGACCCGATAGGACTGGCCAGCGGCATCACAGTCGCCGTGCCGACGTCTTCGAGCCTCTTGCTCAAAATCGGATCGGCGTTGATATACGGCAAGACAACGAAACCGTCTTTGACCAAGACCTCCGCCGCCTTTAACGTCTCGATCGGGTCGGGCAGCAGGTAGTAAGGATCCGGCGTCACTTCTAACTTGACCCAGTTAATCCCCGTCGCCGCGTGAGCCAGCTTCGCCAGTCGAATCGCCTCCTCCGCATCCCGTGCCCCGGAAGTATTAGGCAGCAGCAGATACCTGCTACGGTCAATCGCGGCGAGTGTATCGTCGTTCTCATTCTCGATATCCACCCGCCGAAGAGCCACGGTGACAATCTCCGCCCCGGCTGCTTCAAGCGACTCGGCCATCACCTCCGGCGATGCAAACTTGCCCGTCCCCACAAGCAGCCTCGAATCGAATCCCTTTTCGGCAATCACTAATCTTTCCATAAAATCAACCTCCACCCATAAGTCGCACCAACTCGATCGTCTGCCCCGTGCTCAATTTCGTTCGGCCGAACTCTTCGCGCTGAACAATCCGCCCGTCCACCTCAGCCACAACCATCGCAGCGTTCACGCCCAGATGATCGAGCAAATCGGAAACAGTACCAGGCGCCTCGCCCTCGGCAAACTGCTTCTCAACGCCGTTGACCTTCAATACGTCCATTCTAAAACCTTATCCAAATTCACCGCCCAAAAACCAACCATTTCAAACTACTGTTCTGCCAAGCTTGATTTTAGGGCCCGTCATTGCGAGGAGGCCGAAGGCCGACGCGGCAATCTCAAACCCTTCGAATACCAGAGATTGCCACGGCCTTTCAGGCCTCCCAAGAAAATGAACCGTTCCTTTCGTTCGGGAGGTAGGAGATTGCCATCCGCCGGTGGCGGACCTGCGGCTCCTTCGCAATGACAATTCTTAAGTTTCATTTCCTTTTGTATGCTTCCTGAGAATCAGGTCAGGTGCTCTCAATGACAACTCACAGAATCATACTTGACGCAGTACTAGCGCCCGCAGAAGGAATAACCGGCCTCGAGAGATGCAAAAGCCTTCCTTCGCAGGCATTACCCCGATCAGGTCTAACTATAGGGTCACCGCCAATTCAGCGATTTCTCAGCTGTAGTCCGAACCAACGCTCGGCCTTTAGCTCCCCTGGCTAATCAATATATAAACCAACATTGTATTCAACCCCCTCCCCAAACGCAACAATATTTTCCCCCAACCTCTACTCTGGGGTGTGGCTAATTTTTCTGGCACACTATAAGACTCTTTCTGACAAAGGATTACGCGCTACGTCATTGCGAAGGAGCCGTAGGCCCGCCACCGGCGGACGGCAATCTTCCGCCGGAGGCGGACTCGAACGCCGGAGATTGCCACGGCCCCAAGGGGGCCTCGCAATGACAATAGCGGTTGTGTTGTGCCTTATGATCGAGTATTGACGAAGACACCAATCGCCTGCCAGAAAATAATTTCACACCCTCTACTCAGGGTGTGGCCAGGTTTTCCGGCAACCCAGTTCTATCGTGTCATGCTGAGTGAAACGAAGCATCCGGCTTAGAAGCGAATGAACCAATCGAGTATGAAAGACTAACTCGCCTTGCAACCCAGATTCTTCGTCCGCCCGAGGCGGACTCAGAATGACAAATGAGCGTAACGTCTTGTCATCCAAAAGATTACGTCGTGCCGGAAAAATTAGCCACACCCTCCACTCACCCACGTAGCGCACGATATTTCGCACCATCCTAACTTTAGATAATATGTAGGCCATCCTTTCAACGGTTATGATTGGGGTTATTTGAAAACCAATAGTAACCACAACAGTTCGAAAGGAATGGCGAGAGCTATAGGTTCAAACAGTCTGTAGGAAAGAATAAGAAGAAGTAGAGGAGCAATACGCATCAGGGAAAGCAATGCTAGAATTACCAATTGTACGCTCATCGGCAATTCCGGCAGGTCCGCCGGCGGTATAAGCTGCTCTTGGGGCAGTGATCTAATCGTTAGGAACAGCCTCTTCACTGGGAACTCTACTGCAAGAGGTGGTGGGTTCACGGAGATTGCCAAATCAACTTCGAGGACTTTCGCCTGATGGCCCTGCAGCGGTGCGAAAACAACAACCCATAAAGAACCGCCACCGCGTCATCGCGACCTGACTTGCATTTCTCCCCGCCGAGCACGCCGAGATTGCTGTATTGTAAAAACTTGCGGGCGACTGCAGTGACGGCCGATGGGTTCGCGGTGTGTTCGGCCTATCTTCTCGGCGGCGCCGGTGGTTTCGCGGGTCTCCTTGGCGGATTCGCGGCTTTGTTGGCCGCTTCCTCTTTCATGGAATCCGTCATCAGCTTTTTGATCAGCGCCGCAGCCTCGGCATCCTTCTCGGCTTCGGTCTTCTCTGCGACCTTGCCGGCCTTGGCGTCCTTCGCCGCTTTGAGCCTGTCGCCCAACGCCGCCAGCCTTGCATTTTCCTCCGCGGTCATACGAGACCTAATACTCGCCGCAGTCGCCGGCCCTCTTCGACCACTACTGCCCGGGCGCGGCGGAATGGTCGCACGAGGCGGAACGGGTGCTCCGGTCTTACCCACAGCAGGCAAGATCCGCGGCCTGCCGCCAATCCCCGGCGTCGTTGGGGGGCCCGCCACAACACTCGTCGGTGCCAGCCCCTCTTCCACCACCATCTCGGAAGTGCCCGTCCCATCTCGAACGACTATGCGACCGTCCTTGATCTGCTCAATTGTCAGGTGCATAATTACGGTGCCCTGCCGAACCATGAGCAGGCCCTTGCCCGGCTCGTCAAGCAATGCCAGAGACGCTTTAGGATCGGACTCGCAAACAACAGTCCCAAAAAGTCTGAACTTCGGCTTAACAGGCCCTTCCGGCGTCGGTATTGCGGGCTCTTTGTCAACCGTCGTTACGACCTTGGGCGGGGCTTTAGGCTTGGGTGGATTGAGAATCCTGGCAAACTGCTCGGCCTTCTCAACAAGAGGCGAACTCTGGCTCTTGCTCCGTTTCTTCGCGGCACTGCCCATAGTCTCGAATTGCTCCTTGACGGTGGGCGATTTGAGGAATTCCTCGATATCCTTGTCCTCATAAGACCCGAAAACCACGGACGATACGAACAAAACCGCCGCTAAAATCACCGCCAATATGCTGCTTATCTGCAATGTCTTAATCATCAGTCTTTAGAACCTCCTGTACTTTTATATACTTTGACATTGCCGACGGTGTTCGGTTCCCTCCAATGCACAATTTTTTCAAAATATTCTGCCTCATTGCCGCTGTAGTGCACACTGTTATCGGGCGTATGGCAGTCCTCACAGGCCGTTTTCGGCTCGCCTGTGGGCTCTTTCCCAACGCTGAGAACGTGTTCCGAGCTCGGGCCGTGGCAGTCCTCGCAGCCTACGTCCTTGAGCTTCGGCGTCTTTTCCGGGCTGACAAACCCGCTCTCATACCTCATCCCAACGACATGACAGACCGCGCACTCCGGGTCATAATCCGAGCCGACCTCCTCCAACGTAGCATAGGCGTGAGCGTGCTTCTGCCTTTTCCACTTCTCGTATGCGTACTCATGACACGTTTTACACGACTCCGAACCCATGTATCTCGATCCGCCGGGCAGGCCAAACCGAGACTGATTCTCCATGAGTCCACTGCCCCTGACGAGTTGCTGATAGCTCCGGTACAGTTCAACAAGCTCCCGGTCTTCGGGTAAATCCTCCACCACCGGCACAGCCGAGAACTTGAGCTTCAACGGCCCATTAGCCTTGCCGGGTCGAATCTCCAGCTTGCCCACATACTTGCCCAGTTTCCCCACCGAAACGACCAAAGGCCGCCTGCCGGCATCGCCGATGATCTGGGGCCTCTCCGGACTGTCCGCACAAAACACGCAATCGACAAACCCAACCTTTTCGACAAAAGATTCAACCTGATCCACCTTACAGCCGGTCAGAATAAGGATTTTGACGCTTTGCTCCTCGGACGCCGAGCCAAAAAACTCCGCAATCCGGTCGGTGCGGTCCGAGCGAGCATCAAACGACGCGATCATCACCCGCACTTGCTTGCCCTTCAAGGTCATCCGCTTGCTAAACGTCGCAGGAACATTAACGTCAACAATCCCCGGTGCACTGATAATCTTGAAATCCCACCCGACATCCTCTATCAGCCCCAGGTTCTGCGCCGTCTCAAGGTCGCTACGGGTCAGATTGACTAACTCATAGCCGAGCAGTCCGAGCGCCCGCATTATCACATTAAACTTGATCAGGTCCTGCTCGCTCTGGCCCTCGATGAGCCCCCCCGCATCCAGAATCAGCCTCGCACTCTTCGCAGCCGTCTTGAAAACCGCCCCCCGCCGATTGAACCCCCCAAGCTGCCCCCCGGAACAACCGCAAGGATTCATCGTGCCAAGCTCGTTACTCGTCACAAAAATCGTCAGAACGTCCGATTTGCCGCTGAGCCCACCCGCGGTCTTCTTCGCCGGACCCATCCCGACGGAGAATAACCACAAGCACCCGACTAAAAGCGTTGTATAGGCGACTAACCGCATAACGATAGAAGGCCGGGGCTCTATCCGCGCCGACACCTCACTCGTGCCCGCCGCCTGCACCCCTGGACTCTTCATACTCCTTTATTATTTCCTCTTCCTCCGATAAAAACCCTGGCATTTGATTTTCAACAAATCGCCGTCTTTGATCTGCACCGAAAACTCATCCGAGAACCTCTGCTTACCGCCCGAATCCGGCGGAGTAATCTGCAGAGAAAACCTGTAGCCGTAGCGGATCTTCTCTTGTTTGACAACCTTCGCAATCCCCTCCTTCGACTTGGCCGAAGCAATCTCGAATTCCTCCTTGTAGTTATTGAGGATCGTAACGTTGTTCCTGATGATAGGCTTGCCCGGCTCGGCGTCGAACAGGATGATCGTCAGAGGGTTGAGGCTAAACCGCATCAGGGCGCTAAACAGAATACTAACGCTCCTGGCCGCCGGATGTGTCAGCGCAATCTCGACGATTCCGTTCGAGACCCTCTGCAACCGCGCCTTATCGACCTCGAGTTGGAGGACAAACTTCGTCGCCTGCACCGCAGGATCGAATTGGGCGCTTATAGCATTGACCGACGACTTAATGCCCTTGACCGAGAACGGTTTGCCGTCGAGACTTGTCAGCGTAATCGTCGGCAGCGTCTGATCGTCGCTCTTAAGCAGGAGATTCAGCTTCTTCGGCTCATAAGCAACCCGCTCGACCACTCTGCCCTTCATCGTCAGTGTAACCTTAGGCTTGACCGAATCGTTACTGGTGACAACAGTGTATCTGCTTACGGAGGACGCCCGCGAGGTTGCGTGGTATTTGATCTTTAGCGTTCCGCTCTCACCGGGCGCGTATTCTTTCTTCTCCAGAGTAAATACCGCACATCCGCAGTCGGTCTTGACGCTGAGTATTTTCAACAGTGCATCGCCGACATTCTTGAAGGGGAACTCGCAGACATTGCTGCTCCCCGGATCAATATTGCCGAAGTCGTGAATCAATTTGTCGAACTTAATTCTCGCGCTCGGGGCGTTGGGGTCCACTTTAGCCACAGCTTCTTTCACTACAGGTTTAGGCTTATCCGGCGCCGGCTTGGGCTTCGCGGGCTCCGGCTTTGGTTTAACGGGTTCACGGGCCGGTTCTGCAACTGCCACCGTTTTGGCCGGGGTTTCGACTAAGGGTTCGCCCTCTGCCGGAGACTTGGCGGCTGCCTTGCAGCCGCCCTGCGGCAGTAAAATACAGCCAATCCCCAAAACTACCAAAATCAGCGAAACACGTTTCATATCTCGTTCTCCGAATAAATGCTTAACACTCAAACCGACCATCCGTCAGTTTGAGTAATAATACCTTCCAAATACGTATTCTACTGGAAATGCCGCCCTGCATCAACCAATTTCCTACCCTATTTCTATATCCAGCCATATTCCAAGCCAAATCAACATTCCTTACAACCCCCTCAAATTTACAGAAAGAATCTTACACTACCCACTATTCGCCAAAAACGACGTAGAGTCAGGAATCCTCCCTGCTGTCTCTGCAGAATTGGCCCATCAGGTCCATTGCTCGCATCATTGGTTCGGGTGAGCCGTCCATTTTTGCGTAGGCATCGACTAATTCGAGCAGTTCCGGGGCGGGGGGCGTCTGGCCGAAATGGTGTGCTGTGTTGACTATGCCCGCATCCAGGCCGTACCCCATTGCCTTAGCGACGTATGCCCTGCAGATGCCGACCTTCCGGGCGGGCAGGTCGCGGGCGCAGTTGCTCACTCCGAGCGAGCAGTGCACGCCCTGCATTGCCGGGTCGCTCTTGATCTTCCTGATAGTCTCGAACGCCCTGTAGGTATAGCCGGGTGCGCCGGGCTGCATCGGCATATCAATCGCCAGAGGGAATACCGTCGAATCGAAATAAATCTCCTCGGCCTTGAAATCGTATTCGCCGACCGCCTCATCGAAGATTCGCTTGGCCAGGGCATACAATTCGTCCACCGAGTGCGAGCCGCCCGGCCCGGTCGCGGCCTCCTCGCTTACAAGAAGCCCTACGAACGCATAGTCGAAATCTTTCTTTAGCGGTAGCATCCGGTCCATCGTATAGACCTTAACCGAGTTCACCAAAGGCTGGCCGACCGCTTCGGCGCCGCTGCACCACTCTTTCAAGCCCGCGATCAGGACATTGTTGTCGCTGCTGTCGATACAAATCGGCACGCCTTGGCCGTATTGGCGAACCAGCCGAACGTATTCGACCATCATGCCAATCGCCACCTGCGGGTCGGCCTCGCCGAAGGCATCGAGGTTGACCGCAATATAGTCCGCCCCGTCGGCCGCCTGCGATTCAATCAGGGCCTTGATATAATCCAGCGGCTCGCTC